>JBIOYN010000186.1:0-7009 GCA_044870155.1 Acidimicrobiia bacterium
CCGGAGACCTCAGGTCGACTGAAGTTTGCCCTTTACTAATGGTTGCAGATTAGCAAATAATAGGGATACGACAGAGATGCTGATCGTCGTCAGCGTGGTGTCGTAGGTTCAGCGGGTTGCGGTGAGCGCTGAGCCAAGGTGGCTCGAGGAGGACTGGAGCTCCCCCCCAGTCCTCCGGGCTGCCGTTCCCTTCTTGTGAGCCCGTGAGCCGGGCCGGCGTTGTCCGTCGGCATCCCATCTGCGAACATGTGTTCGTGTCCCGCGAGGCCACCATCCTTCACGCCGACCTCGACGCCTTCTACGCCTCGGTGGAGCAGCGGGACGACCTCCGGCTCCGGGGCCGGCCCGTCATCGTGGGCGGGGGAGTCGTGCTGGCCGCCAGCTACGAGGCCAAGGCCTATGGCGTGCGGACGGCCATGGGCGGCGCCCAGGCCCGGCGGCTGTGCCCGGGCGCCATCGTCGTCCCCCCGCGCATGGAGGCGTACTCCGAGGCCAGCAGGGCCGTGTTCGAGGTCTTCGACGACACGACGCCACTGGTCGAGGGCCTGTCCATCGACGAGGCGTTCCTCGACGTCGGGGGGCTGCGGCGGGTGTCGGGGACGCCGGTGGAGATCGCCGTCCAGGTGCGGCGCAACGTCCGTGAGCGGGTCGGGCTGGCCATCACCGTGGGCGTGGCGCCCACCAAGTTCCTGGCCAAGGTGGCCAGCGCCGTGGCCAAGCCCGACGGCCTGCTGGTGGTCCCCGCCGGTGGCGAGCTGGCCTTCCTCCACCCCCTGCCCGTGGAGCGGCTCTGGGGGGTGGGGCCGGTGACGGCGGCCAAGCTCCGCGACCGCGGGATCACGACCGTGGCCGAGGTGGCCGAGTTGGGGGCGGCGACCCTCGAGTCCATGCTGGGCCGGGCGGTGGGCCGGCATCTGCACGCCCTGGCCCACAACCACGACCCCCGGCCCGTGCAGATCGGCCGCCGGCGCAAGTCGATGGGGTCCCAGTGCGCGCTGGGCCGCTCCCGGAGATCACACGCCGACGTCGACGCCGTGCTGGTGGCCCTGGTCGACCGCGTAACCCGCCGGATGCGGGCGGCCGGGCGGGCCGGGCGCACGGTCACGCTCCGGCTGCGCTTCGACGACTACACGCGGGCCACCCGCTCGCAGACGCTGGCCCGGGCGACTTGGGACACGCACACACTCCTGGCCACGGCGAGGGAGTTGCTGGCCGCCGCCCGGCCCATGATCCGGAGCCGGGGTCTCACGCTCGTCGGGGTGGCGGTCGGCAACCTCTACGACGACGGGGCCATCCAGCTGCCGCTGCCCTTTGACCGCCACCGGCGCGCCTCCCTCGACAGCGCCGTCGACGAGGTGCGCGACCGGTTCGGATCGGCCGCCGTCACCCGGGCCGTGCACCTGGGCCGCGACCTGCGCCCGTCGGTGCCGTTGCTCCCCGACTGACCGGTACCGAGGTGGCGGCCGGGTCCCGGCGAGCCGCACCGTGCAGGGCTACATTTCGTAGAAGTTTGTGAAAGAAAACGAAGTGAGGAGCAGCCATGCTGCAGACGCTGAAGGTGGAGGGCGGCGGCGACATCCTCGTCGAGCTCCGGGAGATCCCGCCGGAGACGGAACGTGCCTTCGCCGGCCACACCGCCGAATCGCTCGAGGACATGTTCCGGCAGGCGCAGCCAGTGATCAACGGCATCGTGCACAGTCTCGGCGATCTCGACCTCGATGAGGTCTCGGTGAAATGCGGCCTCTCTCTGACCGTGGGCGGCAAGATCCTCTTCTTCGCCAAGGGCGGCGTCGAGGGGAGCATCGAACTGACGCTCACCTGGAAGCCACAGGAGGGCCAGGGGGCGTAGCGGCGTTTCCTCCGGGCCGGGAGCGTCCGCTGCCTCAAGCGCGAGCTACTACTCCACTTTCCGGAGCGGATTGTTCTTCCGCCGGCGCCGGGCGGCCCGGCTGTCGGGTCGGTTGAAGCGCGAGGTCGGCTTGGCGGCCTCCCGCTTCGCTTCCCGCTCCGCCTTGATCGCCTTGCGCAACCCGCGGCCCGCCACCCAGGCCCAGACCGTCTCGAGGAGCAGGAAGCCCCACTGACCGCCCATGGCGGCCACCACGGCCAGGATGACGGCCCCGATCGTGTTGCTGGCCAGGAAGTGCACGGAGTCGAAGGGGAAAATGCCGCGCTGGGCGGACAGGTAGGCCCAGATGATGATCACCGCCCCCGTGATCTGCGCCAGCTGATCCACGGGCTGAGTGTACGGGTTAGGCGGTGACGTCCCTACGAGAGACGAGGAAGAGGGCCACGCCCGCGGCCGCCGTGGCGTAGAGAACGGCGGTCGAGAGGGATCGGCCCAGGCCGAGCTCGGTGGAGCCGCCCCGGATGAGCGAGGCCAGCACCTGGCCGGGGAAGACCCGGTAGCCGGTCGGCCACGAGTCGACGACGATGTTCTCGAAGGGGCCGGCCCAGGCGAAGCCCACGCCCAGGGCCAGCGGGGTGGAGCGGAAGATGACGGCCAGCATGGTCCCGAAGACGGCCCAGCCGGCCACCCCGGCGAACACGGTGGCGTAGTCGGCGACGCCCTGACCCAGGCTGGAGGCGGAGAACCAGTCGCCGGTGGGGATGTCCCGGCCCGGCGCCAGGACGAGCGAGACCACGAAGGTGCACGCCTCGGCGAGGGCTACGGCCCCGCCGGCCACGAGCAGGATGCCGGCGAGCTTGCCGGCGACGAGGCGCAGGCGGCGCGGGTCCCGCAGCAGGAGCGCCCGGAACGTCCCGCCGGAGAACTCGCCGGCCAGGACGGCGATGAACGTCACGAACACGAAGAAGCCCAGGAACGACGCGCCCACCGCGAAAGCCTCGGTGCCTCCGCCGGGCCCGGCCAGGGCGGCCAGCGTGGTGCCGCCCCGGCCCGGGCCGGCGGGAACTCCGGGAGCCCGGGCGGAGGAGAACACGGCCAGGGTGGCCACCACCGAGAACAGGGCGGCGCCGGCGGCGGTGACACCCAGCGTCCGCCGGCGGACCAGGCGGAGCAGCTCGGCGGAGACGATGCGGATCATCGGGCACCTCCTTGGATCAGGGACAGGTACTGGTCCTCGAGCGTCGTGCGCAGGGGGTTGAGCTCCACCAGCACCATCCCGGCCTCGAAGGCCGTGCGGTTGACGGCGGCGGCCAGCTCCCCGACCGGGGTGCCGGCCACGGCCACCACCAGCCGGCCGTCCTCCGGCGCCACGGCGTGGCCCCGCTCGGCCAGGAGCCGGCGCAGGGCGGGCAGGTCCTGGTGCCGTTCGGGCACCACCGCCAGCCCACCGGCCCCGCCCCCCAGCAGGTCGCGGGCCGGCCCCTGGTAGAGGCAGCGGCCGGTGTCGATCAGCACCAGCCAGTCGCAGATCTGTTCCAGCTCGCTCAGGTCGTGCGACGACACCAGCACGGTGCGCCCCGAGCCGGCCAGGCCGCCCACCAGCGCCCGCATCTCCCGCACGCCGGCGGGGTCGAGCCCGTTGGCGGGCTCGTCGAGGATGAGCAGGCGGGGGTCGCCGAGCAGGGCGGCGGCGATCCCGAGGCGCTGCTTCATCCCCAGGGAGTAGCTCCGGTAGGGGTCGTCGCCCCGCTCCCCGAGGCCGACCCGGGCCAGCAGGGCGGGGATGGGCGCCGGGTCGTGGCCGGCCACGGTGGCGAACACGGCCAGGTTCCGGACGCCTGACAGCGCCGGGTAGAAGGCGGGGCTCTCGATGAGGGCACCCACCTCGGGCAGGTAGGCGGCGGGCCGGCCCAGGGGGCGGCCCAGCACCGTGCCCGTCCCGGCCGTGGGGCGCACCAGGCCGAGCAGCATGGCCATGGTGGTGGTCTTGCCGGCGCCGTTGGGGCCGACGAAGCCGGCGACGACGCCGGCGGGCAGTTCGAGGTCGAAGTCGGAGACGACGGTGCGGGCGCCGTAGCGCTTGGTCAGTCCGGTGACGGAGATGGCGGTGTCGGTCATGACCCCATGGTCGGGCCGTTCCTGGGCGCTGTCGTCGGGCCAGGGAAGGCTTTCGTCCTACGCCGGTGGTGGTATCAGCTTGCCCAGCCGGGGCGGACCAGCCCGGCTTCGTAGGCGAAGACCACCAGCTGGGCCCGGTCCCGGGCGCCGACCTTGACCATGGCCCGGCTCACATGGGTCTTGGCCGTGGCCCCGCTCATGATCAGCCGGGCGGCGATCTCGTCGTTGGTGAGGCCACCGGCGACGAGGGCCACCACCTCCCGCTCCCGGTCCGTGAGCCGGCCGAGGTCGGGAGAGTCCGCCGGATCCTTGGCCCGGGTGGCGAACTCCTCGATCAGGCGTCGGGTGATGCGGGGCGAGAGCAGGGCGTCACCCGCCACCACCGCCCGCACCGCCCGGATCAGCTCGGCGGGCTCGGTGTCCTTGACCAGGAAGCCGTTGGCGCCCGAGCGGATGGCCTCGAAGACGTACTCGTCGAGGTCGAAGGTGGTGAGGATCACGACCTTGACGGCGGCGAGCCGCTCGTCGCCGGCGATGCGGCGGGTGGCCGTCAGCCCGTCGACGCCGGGCATGCGGATGTCCATGAGGACCACGTCGGGACGCAGCTCGAGGGCCAGGCGGGCGGCCTCGTCGCCGTCGGCCGCCTCCCCGGCCACGGTGATGTCCTCCTGGGCGTCGAGCAGGGCCCGGAACCCGGCCCGCACCAGTGCCTGGTCGTCGGCGAGGAGCACCGTGATCACGGTTCACCCCCGGTGCGGCCGATGGGGAGACGGGCCAGGACGCGAAAGCCCCCACCGGGCTGCGTCCCCGCCTCGACGGTGCCGCCCAGGGCGGCGGCCCGCTCCCGCATGCCGGTGATGCCGTTGCCCGGCCCGAGCGGGCCGCCCACGCCGTCATCGACCACCTCGATGGTGACCCCGTCGCCGTAGGCCAGGCGGACGGTCACCGCCCGGGCCCGGGCGTGACGGGTGACGTTGGTGAGGGCCTCCTGGACGATGCGGTAGGCGGCCAGCTCGACGGCCGACGGCAGGGAGGCGGGGGCGCCGGCCTGCTCCAGCCGCACGTCGAGCCCCCCGGCCCGGACGCCCGCCACCAGCGAGTCGAGGTCGGCCAGGCCGGGAGCCGGGGTGCGGGGCGCGGCGCCGTCCGTCTCACCCCCGGAGCGCAACAGGTCGAGGGCGGTGCGCAGCTCGTGGAGCGCGTCCCGGCTCGCCTCTTTGATGTTGGCCAGGGCGCTGCGGGCCTGGTCGGGCTGCTCGTCGATGAGGTGCAGGGCGGTCCCGGCCTGCACGTTGATGAGCGAGATGTTGTGGGCCAGCACGTCGTGGAGCTCCTGGGCCATGCGCAGGCGTTGCTCGCCGGCTCGGCGCCGCGCCTCTTCCTCGGCGGCCCGGGCCTGCTCCTCGAAGCGTTCGTGGCGGGACCGCACCAGCTCGGCCACGGCCAGGACGACCATGAGCCAGGCCGCCACCAGGGCGAGGTGGACCAGGTCGAGACCGCGCCCGTCCCGGGGATCGACGGCGGTGGCCACCAGATGGCCGGCGAAGCCGAGGCCGGCCAGCACCCAGACCGGGCGCGGGTGGCCGGCCCGGACGGCGCTGAACAGGGCCACCACCACGCTCACGAAGATGGGGCCGTAGGGGTAGCCGGCCCCGATGTAGACGTCGGCGGCGGCCAGGGTCACGGCCACCGCCAGCAGCGGCCAGCGGTCGCGCCCGGCCAGTGCCGCCGGCCCGGCCAGGACCAGCACGAGGGCGAGGGCGTCGATGTCGTTCCGCTCGGGCTGGTTGCCGGCGGCCCCGAGCGACCCCACCACCTGGAACAGACCGATGCCGAGCGCGCTCAGCCACACCGCGCTCCTCGATCTCGGTCCCATGCCGTCCACGGTAGGCCCGGCCGCGGCCGGCGTCGTCCGCCGGGGGGCGTAGGCCGGGCTACGCCCCCCGGGGTACGGCGGCGCCGGCTCAGGTGCCGGAGACGAGCCCGAAGTTGGCGCCGGTGGGGTCGGCGGCCTGGGCCAGGCGGCCGTAGGGGGTGTCCTCGGCGGGCGACACCACCGACCCACCCAGCTCGGTGATGGTGGCCAGGGCGGCGTCGACGTCGTCGACCCGGAAGATCACCGACCAGTGCGGGGGCACGCCCTCGGGGAGGACGACGCTGGAGTCCATGATCCCGGCCAGGGCGCTCTCGCCCTCCCCCAGGGTCGTGTAGCGGAACTCGGGGGTGTCGCTCATGGTGTGGGCGTCCCAGCCGAAGACCTCCTGGTAGAACGGGACGGAGGCGTCGTAGTTGCGGGCGTTGAGCTGGAACCACGCCGGCGTGTCGGGCTCGTTGAAGATCCCGAAGCCCTGGTGCAGGCCGGGCTGCCACATCCCCACCACGGCCTGGCCGGCGTCGGTGATGACGGCCATGGTGCCCAGGTCGCCCACGTCCATGGCCGGGACGACGACCCCGCCGCCGTTGGCCTGGGCGGCGTCGACGGTGGCCTTGGCGTCGGCCACGGAGAGATACACGGACCAGACGTCGGGGGTGCCCTGGGCGCCGTCGTTGCCCATGCACCCGGCGATGCGCTCGCCGTCCTTCTGGAAGTTGATGTAGCCGCCGAACTCGGCGTTGGGTTCCTCGGCCCTCCAGCCGAAGAGGCGCGTGTAGAAGGCAATGCTCTTCTGGGGGTCGGAGGTGAACAGGTCGACCCAACAGGGGGCGCCGGCGGGCGCCGAGTCACGCTTGGGCATCTCGGAACTCCTTCTCACTGATGGCTACGTGGTCGACAGCTTGGACGTCGGGGCCGGGCCCGACTCATCGGCGCACGGAAACTTCGGGAAATCTTGCCCCCGATGTCGATTTGGGTACGTTCCGTTCGATGTCCGGTTGAAGCGGAGCGATCGAGCCTCGCCACTCACCAGGGGGACCACCCGTGACGACGACCTTCGACACTGTTCGCACCCACCCCACCACGGCCCACCCGGCTCCGGCCCCGACCCGGAGCCGGATCGATCTCAACGCCCTCACCGCCGACGCCGGCCTGGTCGCCCTGCGGGC
>JBIOYN010000187.1:0-11378 GCA_044870155.1 Acidimicrobiia bacterium
CGATCCGGTCGTAGATCTCGGAGATCTTGTAGAGCGTGCCCGACGGGTTCTCGGCCACGATGGCGATGCCGTTGGCGTACTCCAGGGCGACGAGGCTGCGGCCCCGGGCGATTCCCTTCCGGGCGTAGTCGGCCCGGTCCTTCATGACCTGCTCCGGCGAGACGTAGAAGGGCATGCTCATTGCGTGGCCCTCCCCTGGAGCAATGCCGTGGAGCGGGCCTCGACGGCCTCATCGGTCATGAGGAGGAAGCCGTCCCGGTCGATGACGGCCACCGACGGGTAGATGCGCCGTACCAGGTCGGGTCCACCGGTGGCGGAGTCCTCGTCGGCGGCCTGGAACAGGGCCAGCAGCACGAGATCGATGGCTTCCTCGGTCTCCATCCCGGGCCGGTAGCCGGCCTTGATCCAGTTGCGGGCGTGGACGCCGCCAGAGCCGGTGGTGGCGTAGTCGGCCTCCTCGTAGCGCCCGCCGGTGACGTCGTACTTGAACAGGCGGCCATCGCCCCGGCGCAGGTCGTAGCCGGCGAAGAGCGGTACCACCACCATCCCCTGCATGGCGGCGGGCAGGTTGGCCCGGATCATCTGGGAGAGCTTGTTGGCCTTGCCCTCCAGCGACAGGGGCTCGCCCTCGACCTTCTCGTAGTGCTCGAGCTCGGTCTGGAGAAGCTTGACCATCTCCATGGCCGGGCCGGCGGCGCCGGCGATGGCCACCCCCGACCAGTGGTCGGCGGGCATGACTTTGTCCATCCGCCGGCTGGCGATGGTGTAGCCCTCGGTGGCCCGCCGGTCACCACCCATGATCACGCCGCCGGCGTAGCGGACGCAGGCGATGGTGGTGCCGTGGGGCACGTCCAAGCGGGCGGGGGCGGGGCCGGCGAGGCCCTCGGATCGGCCCAGATTGGGTGGCCAGTCCTCGGGTTGGAGGCGCCGGAGCAGCTCGGAGAACGATGGGCCCGGATCGGCTCCGGACGCGAACGAAGGAAGCGACAGATCGCTCATGGACCGGCGAGCCTACAACCGCAGGCCGGCCCCACGGCGACTACGTCACTCTCCCCCTTTCTGGACATAATTCCGGACGAACTCCTCGGCGTTCTCCTCGAGGACGGAGTCGATCTCGTCGAGGAGCTCGTCGAGCTCCTCCTTGATCTTCTCCCCCTGCTTGACGGGGGCGTCGACCTCGGCGGTCTCCTGCTCCCTCGCCTTGGGGGCCGGCTTCTGCTTTCGCTCCCGCTCTGGCATCTCGTCCCTATCCTGCTACGCCGACAGCCGGGCTACCAGTTCAGCCGGCGAGGCGCAGTCTTCTAGAAGTTCATCGACGTGGGCCTTGGTCCCTCTGAGGGGCTCCATCATTGGGATTCTTTTGAGGGGATCTGCGCCCAAGTCGAAGATCAAACTGTCCCAGTTGGCGGCTACGACCGAATTGGACCATAGCGAAAGACACCGACCCCTGAAGTATGCCCGGGTTGTCTCCGGTGGGTCGGTCATGGCCGCCAGGACGTCGTCCTCCTCCAGTAGGCGCTCCACCTTCCCGGCCTTCACCAGCCGCTCGTAGAGGGAGCGCTCGGGGCGGACGTCGTGGTACTGCAGGTCCATCAGAGCCAGCTTGGGGTCACCCCACTCCAAACCGTTCTTGGCCGCGTAGGCGTCGAGCAGGTTGTACTTGGTCACCCAGTCGAGCACGCCGTCGAGGCGCCTGGGCTCCTCCTCCAGGGCGGTGAGCACGCTCTCCCAGCGGGCCAGCAGGGCCTCGCCTCCGTCCTCCTCGCCGCAGCACTCCAGGCCGGTCTCGTCGGCGTACTTCTCCGCCATGCGGAAGAACTCCCACTGCAGTTCGACAGCCGTCACCGACGAGCCGTCAGCCAGGGAGAACGTGGACCGGCACTCGGGGTCGTGCGACACCTTGCGGATGGTGGGAACCGGGGTGGCGAGCGACAGGTCCTTGTCGATGAAGCCGTCCTCGATCATGGAGAGCACCACGGCGGTGGTGGCCGTTTTGAGGTAGGTCGCCACCTCGCACAGGTTGGCGTCGCCCACGATGACGTGCAGGCGCCGGTACTTCTGCGGGTCGGCGTGCGGCTCGTCACGGGTGTTGACGATGGGACGCTTCAGCGTGGTCTCGAGGCCGACCTCTTCCTCGAAGAAATCGGCCCGCTGCGACAGCTGGAACATCACCTCGCCGGCGCCGTGTTCCGAGCCCACCTTGCCCGCCCCGGTGAACACCTGGCGGGTCACGAACCAGGGGATGAGGTGGCGCACCAGCGTGGAGAAGGGGACGCCCCGGTCGAGCAGGTAGTTCTCGTGGCAGCCGTACGAGTTGCCCTTGCCGTCGGAGTTGTTCTTGTAGACGACGATCTCCTGGCCGGGGGGCAGGAGGCGCCCGGCCGCCTGCATGGACCGGGCCAGGATCCGCTCCCCCGCCTTGTCATAGCGGGTCAGCTGGAGGGCGCCCGTGCATTCGGGCGTGGAGAACTCCGGGTGGGCGTGGTCAACGTAGTACCGGGCCCCGTTGGTGAGCACCGTGTTGACCAGATGCGTCTCCACCTCGGGGGGCGAAGCGTCCTCCCGGGCGAAGCCCCGGGCGTCGCGCCCGGGCGACTCGTCCTCGAAATCCCACCCCACCTTGCGGTGCTCGACGTAGGCGTTGACCAGCATCGAGGAGGCGACCACCGGGTTGCCGTCGGCGCTGCCCCGGAAGGCGATTCCGTACTCGGTCTCGATCCCGAACACCTTGGGCAGGGCCACGGCGGTCAGACTACAGGTATGGCAATGGACCGGCGCTCGCTCAAGGCCGGGCTGCGGAGCTAGTCCTTGGGGGGCTCCACATCGACGGCCACCACCGCCGGGGACTCCAGGAGCTCGGACCGGAGACGGCGCCGGTTCTCGACGGACATGTCCCGGCTGACGACCATCCGGACCTCGCCGCCGTCGTAGTTCGCCTCGGTCGCCAGCACCCCGTCACGCTGCGCCAGGTCGATGGTCAGGCGGCGCACGTCGGGACGGGGAGTGGCCGCACCCAGCCGGACCACGAAGTCGGTCTCGGTGGGCAGGGGGAAGCTGCGGTCGGCGTCTGTCTTCTCCGGACCCGTGTTGCCCTGGCAGGCCACGGCTCCGGCCGCCAGCATGCCGATCAGGCCCACCAGGACCGGGCGCGGTCGGGAACGCACGGCTAGCGGACCCACGCCTCGATGCGGAGGAAGCCCCGCATCCCCGTCCCCCGGGGGACGGACCAGGCGGTGATGCCCCCGACCGCGGCCCGGTGGCAGCAGTCGCCGCCCGACGCCTCCGTCCGGGCCCAGGCGACGTGGTAGAGGTCGTCGTCGGCGTAAGTGATGAGACGGCCGGCGGGCGGCTGGAAGCGGACCGGGCCCCCAGTCCCCGGCAGCCCGGCGGTGACCGGCTCACCGGGGACGTTCCGGCGCCCCTGGGGCTCCCAGTCCGAGAGGGAGTCCTTGGGCCCGGCCAGGCGGACCTTGAGGCGGACCAGCCGGCGCCCCGCGGTGGCCGTGGCCCAGGCCCGCAGCCGCCACGTGAACACGTCGTGGGTGGGGTCGCGGCCGTCGGTGACCTGGACGTCGAAGCAGGCCAGCCCGGCCGCCTCGGGGACGTCGAGCTTGACGCAGCCGGTGCGGGCGCCGGGCACGGCCACGAAGGCGGCCACCGCGGCCGGGTCCGCCTCCTCGGGAACGGGCGCGGCGCCGCTCTGGCCCACGACAAGCAGAGCGGACAGCAGGCCCGCCGCCCAGCGCACGTTCTACAGGTACTGGCCGGTGGCGACCCGCTCGATGGAACGGCCGCCTTCCGCCTCCTTGCCCTTGGCGATGAGGGTTCGGACGTAGACGATCCGCTCCCCCTTCTTGCCCGAGATCTTGGCCCAGTCGTCGGGGTTGGTGGTGTTGGGCAGGTCCTCGTGCTCCTTGAACTCCTGGCGCGTGGAGTCGACGAGGTCCTGGGTGCTGATGCCCTTCTTCCCCCCGGCGATGAGGCGCTTGATGGAGAGCTTCTTGGCCCGCCGGACGATGTTCTCGATCATGGCGCCGGAGGAGAAGTCCTTGAAGTACATGACTTCCTTGTCGCCGTTCTGGTACGTGACCTCGAGGAAGCGGTTGTCGTCCTCGATCGAGTACATGTAGTCGACGGTGGCGTTGATCATCTTCTCGATGGCGGCGCTGCGGTCGCCCTTGGACTTGCCCACCTCTTCCTCCGACAGGGGCAGGTCCTCGGTGAGGTAGCAGGCGAAGATGTGGGCGGCGCCCTTCTCGTCCGGGCGCTCGATCTTGATCTTCACGTCGAGGCGGCCGGGGCGGAGGATGGCCGGGTCGATCAGGTCCTCCCGGTTGGAGGCGCCGATCACGATGACGTTCTTCAGGCTCTCGACGCCGTCGATCTCGGCCAGGAGCTGCGGGACGATGGTCGACTCGATGTCGGAGGAGATGCCCGACCCCCGGGTGCGGAACAGGGAGTCCATCTCGTCGAAGAAGACGATGACGGGGACACCCTCCTCGCTCTTCTCCCGGGCCCGCTGGAAGATGAGCCGGATCTGGCGCTCCGTCTCCCCCACGTACTTGTTGAGCAGCTCGGGGCCCTTGATGTTGAGGAAGTACGACCGGGTGTTGCGGTTCCCGGTCTTCTCCGACACCCGCTTGGCCAGCGAGTTGGCCACCGCCTTGGCGATGAGCGTCTTCCCGCAGCCGGGCGGGCCGTAGAGGAGGATGCCCTTGGGGGGCGGCAGCTTGTGCTCCGTGAACAGCTCGCCGTAGAGGTAGGGCAGCTCGACGGCGTCCTGGATCATCTCGATCTGGTCGTTGAGCCCGCCGATGTCGTCGTAGGAAATGTCGGGGACCTCTTCGAGGATGAGCTCCTCCACCTCGGGCCGGGGCAGCTTCTCGATCAGGAGGCCGGACCGGCCCTCCATGAGGATGGTGTCGCCGGCACGGAGCTTCTCGCCCATGAGCTCCTCGGAGAGCTCGACCACGCGCTCCTCGTCGGCCCGCCCGACCACCAGCGCCCGCCGCCCGTCCTCCAGCACCTCTTTGAGCGTGACGACCTCGCCGTTCAGGTCGACGGCCCGGGCCAGCACCACGTTGAAGGACTCGTTGAGGACGACCTCCTGGCCCTTGCGCAGCTCGGTGATCTCGATCTGGGGGTGGAGAGAGACGCGCATCTTCCGCCCGGCGGTGAACACGTCGATGCTGCCGTCGTCGTTGGGGCCGAGATAGGTGCCGTAGCCCGACGGCGGCATGGTCAGCTTCTCGACCTCCTCCCGGAGCGCGGCGATGTGCTCGCGCGCCTCCCGGAGGGTGGCGGACAGCTTCTCGTTCTGCGACAGCGCCTGGGCCAGCTGCCCTTTGGTCTCAAGGAGGCGCTCTTCCAGCGTGCGGACGCGCTTGGGGGCATCCTGGAGCCGGCGGCGCAGGCCGACGACCTCCTCCTCCAGACTCTTGAGCTGGGTCTGGAGGTCGGTCACCTCCCGCTCGTACTCCTCAAGACGCTTCTCGTGCTCGGAAGCCAGCGGGGACCACCCCCTCGGTCGTGTGGCCCTAGAGTGAGGCCCGTTGGTCGAGAATACAGGGGCGCCGTCGCTCTCGGGTGGCTCGGTTCCATTTCACCGGCCGAGACCGGTTAAACTGGGCGACGTACCGGCCCGAACCTACGCGGGGAAGACTGCCAAATGAAGGTATGGATCGACCAGGACCTGTGCACGGGTGATGGGCTCTGCGAGGAGATCGCGCCCGACGTCTTCACCCTGCTCGACGATGGGCTCGCCTACGTCAAGGAAGGCGGCAAGATCTTCAACAACCCCGGCGGAGCGGAGGGGCTGGCCAATTTCCCGGACAGCCTGCTCGAAGCCGTGATCGAATCGGCCGAGGAGTGCCCCGGGGAGTGCATCTTCATCGAGGAGTAGCCCCCGGCGCTGCCGCAGCCTTCGACGGGTCCCGCACCGGGACCCGTCGTCGCGTCCGGCCTAGGCGTCCAGGCAGCGGCCGGTGCCCACGGCGGCGGTGGCGACGCCGGCGGCGGTGAGCACGGGCCGGAGCTCCTCGTCGGTGAGGGCGTAGCTCGTCCCGGGCTTGTCGGGGGCGATGGCGAAGGCCACGCCCACCACGGAGCCCGCCTTGTCGATGAGGGCGCCGCCGGAGTCGCCGGGCCGAAGGTTGGACCCGAGCACGAAGATGTTGCGGCGCGTCTCCTCCCGGTCGTAGATGTCCCGGCCCACGGCGATGAGCTTCTGGCTGATGACGGCGGGCGCGGCCCGCAGGTCGGCGCCCCCCGGGTGGCCGTACACGGCCCCGGTGTCGCCCTCCTTGCCCTTTCCCACCTTGAGGGGCTCCTGACCCAGCCCCGGGACCTTGAGGACGGCCAGGTCGCGCCGGGGGTCGAAGATGATGACGGTGGCGTCCATGCGCTTGCCCTCCAGCGTGATCACCCGGGGGGCCTTCTCCCCCGCCACCACGTGGGCGTTGGTCACCACCATGTCGGGGAGGGCGGTGAAGCCGCTGCCCTCCTGGATGCGGCGGCAGGCTTCGCCGGTCACCTTGACGGTGGAGCGGACCACCCGTTGGTGCACCTCGGCGGGCAGGCCTTCGATGGGCGGCGGCCCGGGATCGGGCGAGGCCCGCAGCTCGTTGAACACCGACGGGAAGGTGCCGTCGGCCACGAACCGGCGCAGGGCCTGCATGGTGTCGGGGGGATCGGGGGCGATGGAGCCGATGGTCCGCACCACGGCTGAGTCGCGGGTTTCCCGGGCCGTCCAGCCCGGCACGGCGGCGAGGGCCGGCGTGAGCACCCACACGGCGGCGAGCACCCCCACGGCGCCCACGGCGCTGCCCGCCACCCGGTCGCTCTGACGCAGCCCCGCTCCGATGGGCAGGGCGGCGTGGAGGAGGCTCCCCACCGCCAGCCCCAGGCCCTGGCCCAGCATGGCCGCCCCGATCAGGAAGGAGACGGCGGCCAGGAGACGGATCTGGGGGTCGGACGACGAGAAGAACCCGACCACGTCAGGCAGGAAGCGGTCGGCCACCAGGGCACCCACGGCCAGGCCCGCCCAGGAGAAGATGCGGGCCAGGAACCCGAGCCGGTAGCCGCCGTAGGCGGCCATGGCCAGGCTGCCCACGATGATGGCGTCGAGCAGGTTCACGGGGCGGTCGGAGGCGACGGCGGCGGGGTCCGCGGGCCCAGCAGGCGGGCGGTGGTGAGGAAGCCGGTGTGGGCCACCATCCGGTGGTCCGGGCGCACCGACGGGCCCTCGACGTGCCAGGTGCGCTGGAGCACCTCCAGCGTCTCGGCCATGCCGAAGGAGGAGCCGTCGAGCTCTTCCCGGAGCCGGGCCACCTGTCCGATGGTGGGCAGGTAGGCGCACAGGATCCCGCCGGGGTGGAGGGCGTGCTCGGCGTGCTTGACCACGCGCCAGGGCTCGGGCAGGTCGAGCACCACCCGGTCGAGGCCGGTCTCGTCGATGCCCTCGTAGACGTCGCGGATCTCGACGGTGAGGGGCGCCTCGGGACCGACGAAGGACTCGACATTGGCCCGGGCCCGGGCGGCGAAATCCTCCCGGAGCTCGTAGCCCACCACCGCTCCCGCCGGGCCCACGGCCCGCAGCAGGGCCATGGTCAGGGCCCCGGAGCCGACGCCGGCTTCCAGCACCCGGGCGCCGGGAAAGATGTCGGCCAGCACCAGGATGGGGCCGATGTCCTTGGGATAGATGACCTGGGCGCCCCGGGGCATCTTGAGGATGAACTCCGAGAGGGTGGGGCGCACGGCCAGGAGGCGGGCGCCGTGGCTGGTCCGCAGGGTCACGCCCTCTTCGGAGCCGAGGATCTCGTCGTGACCCAGCGTTCCGGCGTGGGTGGCGAAGACGCCGCCCTCCTTGAGCACGATCAGGTAGCGCCGGCTCTTGGAGTCGACCAGCAGGACCCGCTCACCCTCCGAGAACGGCCGCCCCACTCAGGCGCTCCGGGGGTGGCGGCTGCGAACTCTGGCTCCCAGGCGGCAGAAGGCGCACACCTCCCCGGTGGTGGGCGACCCGCACTCGGCGCAGGGGGTGAGCTCGCCGCGCTCCGTCTCGGCGTCGGCTACGAAGTGGTCGTGGCCCCGCTCCCAGAAGCTGAACAGGAACGACGCCTTGGCGCCGGGGGACGTGGCCTCCAGGCCGTTGAGCATCTCCTTGTAGGCCAGGTGCCGGTTGCCCTCGGCCATCGGGCACTCCTCGACGATGTAGTCGATGCCGGACAGCACGCAGTAGGCCGCCATCTCCCGCTCCGACAGGCGGACCAGAGGCTTGACCTTGCGGACGAACCCCGGGGCGGCGGGCAGGACCGGATACTGCCGGCCGAGGTAGGGCGCGTCCCAGCGCAGCGTGTTGCCGAGCAGGACGGCGGCCTCGTCGTCGAGGTTGTGACCGGTGGCCACCACGTCGTAGCCGCCGTCCAGCGCGGCCCGGTTGAACAGGTGCCGCTTGGACAGCCCGCACGCGCCGCACGGCGAGCGGCCGGCGCCGGTGGCGGCGGCCGGGATGTCGAAGCCGAACTCGGCGGGGATGTCGACCTCAACCAGGCGCAGGCTCCGGGCGGTGGCGAAGTCGCAGGCGTAGCGGTGCGATGACTCCGAGTACTCCCCGATGCCGAGGCCGAGGTACAGGCCGTCGCACTCGTAGCCCAGCCCGGTGAGCAGATCCCAGGCGGCGAGGGAGTCCTTGCCGCCCGAGACGGCCACCAGGACCCGCTCGCCGGGATGGATCATCCCGAAGTGGTCGATGGCCCGGCGCACCTGCTCGGTGCAGTGCCGGAGGAAGCAGTGGCGGCAGAAGGCGGCGTTGTGGCGGCGCACCTCGATCACGGCGGGGGCTTTGCAGCGCCGGCACTTCATGGGTGGATGTCAGCCTCCGGAGATGACCGGCCGGATCTCGACGACGTCGGGCTCGTCGAGGTGCGCGTCGTGGGTGACCAGGGTGTCGTTGCAGATGACGAGCACCGACTCGGGATTGATCCCGAGGTGCTCGAGCAGCTTGGAGACCCGGACGGGGCCGGGCATGTCCAACTCCCGTTTCGGGTTCCGCAGCAGGACTTTCACCGCTCTAGAGGCTACCGCCCCGGGCCGCGGCGCCCTGGTCGTTACCTGATCGACCGCGGGTCGAAGAGGGAGATCCGGATGGACTCGCCCGGGCCCAGGACCTCCCGGTGGATGACCGGCGGCGGTTCCCCGGACCTCTGCCGGGATTTGGCCCACAGCGCGGCCAGCACCCACACGGCGGCCCACTCCCGGGAACCGCCCACGACGCCCCGGCGGAAGGCGAGGCGGGACAGGCTGCGCAGCAGCTTGGTCATATGCGCCGGATCTCGATGACGGCTCGGCGCTTGAGGCCCTTGCGCTTCCCCGCCAGGTAGGCGCCCAGCACGACGACGGCCACGATCACGGGTAGGAGGGCCATGGCGCCGGACTTGGCCTGGTCGCCCACGGGCTCGAGGCCGTCGCGGATGGCCCGCAGCTTGGCCTCGATGTCGGCCCGGGTGATGGTGCCCGACCCGTTGGTCTTCCCCTTCACTTGGCACCCCCCTTGCCGTCGTCGCCGCCCGGCCCCAGGGCGGACCAGCTCACGATGGCCATGATCAGCACGATGACGGCCACGATGCCATAGGGCGCCCACGAGAGGTTGCCGTCGAACGTGTCGACCTCGGTCTGGAGGGCGCGCAGGGCCGAGAGGGCCAGGAACAGCGTGCCCGTTCCCACCAGCACGGCGCCGACCACACCGAAGGCGACGTTCTTGCCCAGCCGCTTGAGGGGATCGAGCGTCTCCTGCTTGGCGTAGCCGACGACGAGATCGACGAGCTCTTTGGCCTCTGTGGGGACCGATTCCGCCTTCGCCACGGGCCGGGAGGTTAGTCGACCGGAAACGCCCTATTCGTCCGTTCCGGGCTGCGGGCCGGGGTAGTCGGCGAGGACGGCGACGACCCGATCCTGGAGGACCCGGCCCTCGGCGTCGCTGAACGTGCCGGCGGTGAGCAGCGCGAACGACAACCGGCGGCGGCCATCCACGAAACCGGTCAGGCCGGCGACGCCCTTGAGGGTGCCCGTCTTGGCCTCGAGCTTCCCTTCCAGCGTGGTGTCGACCAGCCGCCGGGCCAGCGTGCCCGAACGTCCGGCGACGGCCAAGGTGGCGCGCAGGCCCTTCACCGTCCGCACCGCCGTCTCCAGGATCCCGCACGTGACGGTGTTGGTGGCCTCCAGCCCCGAGCCGTCACCGAGGCGGACCCCGGCCGTGGGCAGGCCCAGGCGCTGCAGTTCGGCCACCACCGCGGCCACTCCCGCCGGGGTGGATCCGCCCGCCCCCGTCCGCTGTCCCACCTCCCGCGCGATCAGCTCGGCGGCGGTGTTGTCACTCTCCCGCACCATGGACGCCACCACCTCCGAGAACGGCGCCGAGCGGATGGTGGCCACGGGTACGGCGCCCTCGGGGGCGACGGCGGCGTCCCCCACCGCCGAGACGGCCACGCCCCGGGCGGCGAGGAGGCCGGCCAGTTCGGAGGCGGCATGGGCGGCAGGGTCGGCGGCGCGGGTCTCGGGCCACCGGAACACCGGGAAGCCGGAATCGACGACCAGGGCTCCGAGGGGGCCGACCTCGTTGTCGGCGACGTAGTTCGGCTTCCAGGTGGGGACGACGCGGGTGCGGTCGTAGCGGGAGTCGTCGCCGTGGATGCCGCCGGTGACGGTCCGCACGCCGGCGTTCACCAGCTGGTCGGCCAGGGCGGCGAGGGGGGTCACCTGATGGCCGAGGTTCCGGGGGCTCTCGGCCAGGAAGGCGGCATACTCGGGGGTGGCCAGGTGGGGATCGCCTGAGCCGACCAGCCACAGGCTGCCCACCACCCCGTCGGCGGGCGGGCGCTCGGCCACGACCCTCGTCTCGTAACGGAAGTCGGGTCCGAGCACCGACAGGGCGGCCGCCGCCGTCAGGATCTTCTGGGTGGAGGCGGGCGTGAAGGGAACCTCGGGCCGGCGGACGACGATGTCGCGGTCCCCCTCGCGGACCACCACGCAGGCCGACACCCCCGCCAGCAGTCCGTCCAGCGACGTCTCCAGCGCCACCGCGCCCTCGGCCTCGGCCAGCGCCGCCGGGATGCGGGTGGGCGACCACAGCGGGACGCGGGCCCGGGCCGGTCCGGCGGCGGGGGCCGGTTCCGGCCGCAGCGCCAGCCAGGCGGAGCCCAGCGCCAGGAGGGCCAGCGCCCCTCCCACCAGCCGGCGGCCCGGGTCCGTCACAGGCCCCGCCGGCGGCGCCAGCGGGCGTGGCGCTCCAGGGCGGCGAGGGCGGCCACGGCCCGGTCGGCCGACGAATGGCACAGCTTCCCCGACTCCCGGACGCCGGCCACCGCCGGGTTGGCGGGGTC
>JBIOYN010000188.1:0-15408 GCA_044870155.1 Acidimicrobiia bacterium
GCCCATGCCGCCGACGCCATGGAGCGGCACTACGCCGCCAGCCTCGACCAGCACGCCGCCGGGATCGCCCACCACCTCCTCGAGGCGGGTACCACCGACAATCCCGAGCGCATTTTCCGCTACCTGGTGATGGCCGGCCGGTGGGCCATGGAGGCCGCCGCCTTCGAGGATGCCCTCGAGCACTTCGAGAGAGCATCCACGCTCCAAGACGCCGCCCAGCCCGCTGAGTGGGCGGCTTTGCTCGTCGAGCTCGCTCTGGCCCGCCGCAGCACTGGCCATTGGGATACGGCCATCGACGCCTGGCGCCAGTCGGTCGACGCCTACGAGCATATGGGGAACGTGGAGGTCCTTGGCGGGACCTGCGTCAACGCCGCCTACAGCTTGGCGTTCGGCATCCGCTGGGCCGAGGCCGTAGAGATGTGTCAGCGCGGCCTTGGTGCCCTCGGTGACCGGGTGAGTGCTGACCGGGCCCGCTTGCTTGACACGCACGGCTTTATCCTTGGCTACGCCGGCGACTACGAGGCTGGTGCCGCCATGATCGACCAGGCGATGGCACTCGCTGTCGAGCTGGGCGACGACGCCGTGCTCGGGCACGCCTTGCTCAGCAAGTCCTTGCACCGCTGGGCATGGCTCGAGCACGAGGACGCCGTCTCCGCCGGCCTGCAGGCGGCCGAGCTCTTACGGTCGGCGAGCGATCTGTTCAATGTCGCCACTGTCCTCGGATTCGTCGTTCTCTCCTTCGTCCACCTCGGCCGTCTCGACGATGTCCGCGAGGTGAATCAGGAGCTGGAGCCGCTGGCCGAGCGGCTCGGGAACTATCCCGCCCTCTTGCAGGGGCACCGGGCCGCCGCCATGGCGGACTTCTACGAGACCGGGGACGTCGACCGGCTCGAGGCTTTCGGTCGGGCCGACCTGGAAACCGCCCTGCGTCAGGGGCTGCCCTGGGTCAACCACAGCTGGGGTTTCCTAGGGGTGGCGGCGTTCCTGCGGGGGGACTGGGAGGTGGCCCGGACCCGGCGTGAGGAAGGGAAGCGCCTCGAGATGCCCGGCACGCTGAACGGCTGGGACACCGGCCCACTGTTCGAATGCCTGGCCTATCTGGGCAAACGGCACGAGGCCCTGGCTCTGCTCGACGAGGCGCTGTCCCAACTGCCCGAACCCGGCTCACCGATCGGTTGGGGACCGCAGATCGTCATCTTTACCGCTATCGAGTCCCTGACCCTCCTCGGTGAGCTTGACCGAGCGGCCCAGCTCTACCTACATGTCGTCGAGGGGATCAGGCGAACGAAGTCGGTGATTGGAAGCTATTACGACGGGCGACTCCTCGAGCGGGTGGCCGGTATCGCCGCCTTGGCGGGCCAGCACTGGGAGGAGTCAGAGGCCCATTTCCGGAAGGCTCTCGGACAGGCCGAGAGCCTCCCCCACCGTCCCGAGCAGGCCCACACACGCCGCTGGTACGGACAGATGCTCCTCGATCGGAACGGCCCCGGCGACCGGGAACAGGCCCAACAGCAGCTCGGGGCCGCGATCGAGGATTACCAGCGGATGGGCATGCCCAAGCACCGCGAGCTCGCAGCCGCGCTCCTCTCTCGCTAATCCCATCCCGCGCTCATCCCGCGTCTGCTGGCTCGGAAGGCGGAGGTCTATGGGTGGCGGCGTGCCCTGCGAAGAGACCTCGTTGCACGCCGGCCCGCCGCTCGAGTGGACAGTTAATCGAGCACCGGTTCCCTTAGTCCGCGATGGCACATCCATGGCACATCCGGTGCCATCCGCCATGATCCAGATCCGTCCTGCCAGCGGCGACAACCCCTCTGACCTGCGACGATGGACGTCCATGGACGGCGTGGACACCCAGAATCGCTCTCGTAAAGCACAGGCCGTCGGTTCAATCCCGACCTCGGGCTCTGGCACGGAGGAGCCTTCATGAGCCAAAGGCGCGCCAGCGGTGTGCTGGCGGTGCTCTTCACCGACCTCGTCGGCTCCACCGAACTGATGGTCCACCTCGGGGATGCCGCCTTCGACGTGCTTCGGGGCGACCACTTCGCCCGCCTGCGGGAAGTAGTCGCCGACCACGGTGGGTCCGAAGTGAAGAACACCGGTGACGGCGTCATGGCCACCTTCCCGTCGGCAGTTGCCGCCCTGGCCGCGGCGGTGGCCGCCCAGGAGACGACTGAGCACCAGTCCCGCTCGGCCCCCGGTCCCATGTCACTGCGGGTCGGTCTCGCCATCGGGGAAGTGGCCTTCGAGGACGGTGATGTGTTCGGGACGCCGGTGGTGGAGGCGGCCCGCCTGGTGGCGGCGGCCGGGAGTGGGCAGATCCTGGCCACGGCCGTGGTCCGGACCATGGCCGGTTCCCGGGCCCCGACTCGCTTCACCGACCTCGGCCTGCTGGACCTGAAAGGTCTCCCCCACCCCGTCGCCGTCTGCCAGGCCGAGTGGAAGGACTCCGCTCCGGTGCTGGCGCCCCTTCCCGAGAGCGCACCCGCCCCGGTCCACATCTCTCTGGGCGAGGTTGTTCCACTCGTCGGGCGCTACGAGCTGGCCCCCGAGCAGGCCGCCTGCCTGGCCGACGAGGACAGCCCGACGTTCGTGGTGGGGGGATTCGAATCCGTGGCCGCCACCTTCGTCGACGAGCCGCGCATCACCGCCGCCTTCCGCACCGGGGCGGGAGTCGGCTGGCACGAGCACGACGCCCGGCTCTTCCGGGGCACCGAGCGACTGTTCCGCCCCGGATACCAGGCCAACCTGGTGGGATCGTGGCTGCCCGCCCTCGACGGCGTCACCGACAAGCTGACGGGGGGCGCCACCGTGGCCGACGTGGGGTGCGGCCACGGTGCCTCCACCATCGTGATGGCCCGGGCCTTCCCGGCTTCCCGCTTCGTGGGCTTCGACTACCACGACGCTTCCATCGCCGCGGCCCGAAAGGCGGCCGCCGAAGCCGGCGTCGCCGAGCGGGTCAGCTTCGAGGTGGCCGGAGCCAAGGACTACCCGGGCACCTTCGATCTCGTCTGCCTCTTCGACTGCCTCCACGACATGGGCGACCCCGTGGGGGCCGCCCGCCACATCCGCCAGTCGCTTGCTTCCGACGGCACCGTCCTACTGGTCGAACCTCACGCCGGCGACCGGCCGGAAGAGAACTTCCACCCGCTGGGGCGGGCCTTCTACGGGTTCTCCACGCTCGTGTGCACGCCGGCCTCGCTGGCCCAGGAGGTGGGTCTGGCCCTGGGTACCTGCGCCGGTGAAGCCCGGCTCCGGGCGATCTTCGAGGAAGCCGGCTACCGCCGGTTCCGGCGGGCGACCGAGACGCCGATGAACCTCGTGCTGGAGGCCCGGCCCTGAACGTGAAGGTCGGGGCCGGGTGCGGCCCCGACCTTCACCCCTGGCAGGCGGGCAGCGCCTCCGGGCGGCCGCCCAGCCAGTTGACCAGCGCGGCCATGGTGTCGGGCGCGTTCGGCTCGAGGTGGAACGTATGCCCGGCGTTGGGGACGACGTGGAGGCTCTTGTCGGCCGCGGCGACGAACAGGTCCATCTCCTCGTCGGCCTTCTCCACCGGGAAGATGGCGTCGTTCTCGCTCACCATCAGGAGCAGGGGCACGCGGATTGACCCCATGACGGCCCGGGACGGGAACGGGCCGATGGTCAGGACCAGCCCCGAGGGGGTCAACGTGGTGAGCTCGTCGACCTTGGCCAGCACGTCGGGGTCGATGTAGTCGGGGTTGTGGTGGAAGTGGTGCACCCGCTCCCTGGTCCCCCAGAAGAAGACGTAGTCGTGGGCCAGGGCCCGGGGGATCTCCTCGGTGGTGAAGACCCGGACGACCTCGTCGGTGACGGAGTGGATGAACGCCATGACCACCAGCAGGTCGATCCCGCCGTAGGTGCCGGCCGACAGCTCCGCCATCTCACCGCCGGCAGAATGGCCGATGAGGCCGACCCGTCCGAAGCGGACCGGCACCGGGGCCGTGTAGGTGCCCTGGCGGAGTTGCCCGACGATCTGGTGGGTGATGTCGGCGTAGGACGGAATCGTCAGGGTGTGGCCGTTCGGATGGTCGGAGCTGGCGTAGCCCAGTTCGTCGATGGCGACCGTGGGGTAGCCGGCCCGGGCCAGGGCCCGGGTCACGGAGTACTTCTCGGGCCGGACGGGGAAGTCCCAGGCGAAGGCTCCTCCGGCCGTGCCGTGAAGGAGCAGGAGGACGGAGGACGAGCAGCCGGCCATCGGCCCCGGCCGGGAGAGCGTGCCCCGGACGGTGTACGTCTCACCGGGCACGGCCGGGTTCTCGACCTGGAAGGACACGGGGTCGGTGACGACCTCCGGCGCCCCGGAATCACCACCGGCTGGAGGCAGGGCCGGCCCGACCAGGGAGGCGGCGAGGGTGAGGAGCAACGTCAGCCCGGTGCGCCGGCCCATGAAACCCATGGCGACCCCCTCTCCCCCTCCCAGGTTATGGCACGAACGTCGCGGTGGCCACGGGCTCTCAGGTCAGATTGCGGGCTCGCTCGGCGATCACGCCGTCCCGGTAGGCTGCGCCGCCATGGCTGACCCGGCGACCTTCACCGAGCTCGCCATGCCCTTCATGGGGCCGCTGTACTCGGCTGCCCTGCGGATGACCCGCAACCCCGCCGACGCCGAGGACCTGGTCCAGGAGACGTACCTGCGGGCCTACCGCGCCTTCGACTCCTTCCAGGAGGGAACCAACCTCAAGGCCTGGCTGTACCGCATCCTCACCAACACCTTCATCAACCAGTACCGGGCGGCCAAGCGCCGGCCCGAGCAGAGCGACATCGAAGATGTCGAAGACCTCTACCTCTATCGGCGCCTGGGGGGCCTGGAGGCGGCCGTGGCCGGCCGCAGCCCCGAGGCCGAGGTGTTGGAGGGCATTCCCGATGCCGAGGTCAAAGAGGCGCTGGAATCGCTGCCCGAGCAGTTCCGCATGGCGGTCCTGCTGGCCGACGTCGAAGGATTCGCGTACAAAGAGATCGCCGAAATCCTCGAGATTCCCATCGGAACGGTCATGAGCCGGCTGCATCGTGGAAGAAAGCAGCTGCAAAAACGGTTATGGGAGTACGCCGTCGAACGAGGACTCGCCACCGGAACAGGTCCGGCGCGTTGAGGGGACAGAGCATCGACCGATGATGGATTGCAGCGACGCCATACATCAGATCTACCACTACCTCGACGGCGAGCTGACCGAGGAGAAGCGGACGGTCATCGCCAAGCACCTCGACCTGTGCCCGCCGTGTGCCGACGGGTTCGACTTCGAGACCGAGCTGCGGGCCCTCATCGCCCGCAAGTGCCGGGACGACGTGCCGCCCGAGCTGCGCCGGCGCATCGCCGACGCCATCGGCCACGAGCCTCCTCCGTAGCCTTCCGATCCCACTCCGCCGGTACCATGGGGAGCCACCCCATCGCTCGGAGGATCTCGCCGTGAAGGCCGGACGCGTCGCTCTGTTGTCGTTGTTCCTTCTGGTCGCTGGGGCCGCCCCGGCGGCGGCCGCTCCCGTGCTGGCGGCGGTGAAGCGCCCCTGGCACTACTGGCTCGCCCCGGTGCTCATGCTGAGCTTCCTCGGCATCGCCTTTCTCCTCGGCGTCGGCTACCTGGTGCGGGTGACCATGGCCAAGTACGGCATCCGGGTGGGGAGGCGGTCGGAGGGGTGACCGCCGGTACGAACGGCGGCGCGGCCCCCGAACCGGTCGACTGGCATCTCGCCGAGCGTCTGGCCCGCCGGGTGGCGGGACGCGACCCGCTCGAGCGGTCCTACCTGGCCTCCTCGCTGCAAGCCGACTTCGAGCACGCCACCACCCGGGCCGAGGTCCTGGTGGGTGAGTTCACCGGGCTCATGGCTCCGGAGGACCCGGCCCGGGCCCTGGTGCTGGACCGTCAGGGGTGGGTCGACGCCAACGTGGCCTCGTTCCGGCGCACGCTCGAGCCTTTCACCCGCCGGGTCGGCGAGCGGATGGCCAACAGCGCCTTCGCCCCCGTGGGCCGCAGCGTGGCCGGCGCCGAGATGGGGGTTCTGTTGGGCTTCCTGGCCCAGCGGGTGCTCGGCCAGTACGACCTGCTGGTGCCCGAGGAGGGCGAGAACTCCGACGCCGTGTACTACGTCGGCCCCAACATCCTGTCCCTGGAGAAGCGCTTCGGGTTCCGCCCCGGGGACTTCCGCTTGTGGATCGCCCTCCATGAGGTCACGCACCGGGCCCAGTTCCGGGCGGTGCCGTGGATGAAGGGCTACTTCCTGTCCCTCGTCGAGGGTTCGCTGTCCCTCATCGAGCCGGACCCCAAGCGCCTGGTGCGGGCCCTGGAGCGGGCCGCCGAGTCAGCCCGGCGGGGTCGCAACCCGCTGGACGACGGCGGTCTGGTGGGCCTGTTCGCCACCGACGAGCAGAAGGTCGTGATCGACCAGGTCCAGGCGCTCATGTCGCTGCTGGAGGGTCACGGCAATGTGGTCATGGACCGCCTGGGTGAAGCCCATGTGCGGGGCGTGGAGCGGATGTCGGCCGTGCTCAAGGCCCGGCGGGAAACCGGTGGGATGGCCAAGCAGATGCGCAAGCTGTTCGGGATCGAGATGAAGATGCGCCAGTACGAGGTGGGCGAGCGCTTCATCACCGCCGTGGAGGAGCGCCAGGGCATCTCCGCCCTGGACGCCGCCTGGCGCAGCCCCGAGCACCTGCCCACCCTTCCCGAGCTGGAGGACGCTGACCTGTGGCTCGACCGGGTGAGCGCCAAGACCGGCTGATCCGGGCCGACTTCGCCGGCGTGGAGGCGCCGGTGGGGGTGGCGTGCTCGGGCGGACCGGACTCCACCGCCCTCCTGGCCCTGGCCGTCGATGCCGGCCTCCGGCCCACGGCTGTCCATGTCGATCACTGCGCCCGGCCGGGCAGTGACGCCGAGGCGGCGGTGGTGGAGGGGCTCGCCGGCCGCCTGGGGGCCGGCTTTCGGGCCGAGCGGGCACCGACACCGCCGGGGCCGGGGTTCGAGGCCCGGGCTCGGGAGGGCCGGTACGCGGCGCTGGAACGGGCCCGCCACGCCGTGGGGGCCACCGCCGTCCTCACCGGCCACACCCGCGACGACCAGGCCGAGACGGTGCTCCTCAACCTGCTGCGGGGCGGGGCCACCACCGGCCTGGCCGGGATCCCCCGCCGGCGCGACGGCATCGTCCGCCCCCTCCTCGACATCCCCCGGGCCGAGCTGGCGGGCCTGTGCGCCCGCCTGGGGATCGACCCCCTGGTCGACCCCATGAACGCCGACCCCGCCCACCGGCGGGTCTGGCTGCGCCGCGAGATGATTCCCGCCCTCGAGGCCGGTCTCGACCGGGACCTGCGGTCCGTCCTCGCCCGGCAGGCGACCCTGGCCCGGGGCGAGTCCGAGCTCCTCGACGAGATGGCGACCGAGGCGCTGGCCGCCGCCGGCGACCCGCCGGCCGTCGACGCCCTGGCCGCCCTGCCCGAGGCCCTGGCCCGCCGGGTCCTGCGGCTGTGGCTGGGCCCGCCCGCCCCCGCCGCCGGCCACATCGAGACGGTGCTGGGGATCCTCTTCGGGCATCGTCGAGCCGCCGATCTCCCCGGTGGCGTGCGGGTGGCGCGCAGCGGCGGGCGGCTCCACAAGGTGGCGCCCGAGGGTGGGGACGGGGCCGCCGAACCGGTCTTCGTCGACCTGCCCGGCACCGCCGAGGGCCACGGGCTCCATCTGGAGTCGTGGGTGGAGCGCAGCGCGCCCGTCCGCTGGCCGGACGGGCGCTGGACGGCCGTCCTCGACGCCGAGCGGGCCGGAACCAGCGCTATTCTGCGCCTCCCCCGGGCCGGAGAGCGGTTCGTGCCCCTCGGTCTGGAGGGCCACAAGTCGGTGGCTGACGCCCTGGCCGAAGCCGGAGTCCCGGCCGAGACCCGCGCCCGTCATCCGCTGCTGGCCACGCCCGGTGGCGAGGTGATCTGGCTGGTCGGGTACCGTGTCGACGACCGCGTCCGGGTGTCAGGTGACACCCGGCGCTTCCTGTGGCTGACGGTCGAGGCGACGGAGGGGGGAGACAGCCGGGGATGAACGATCCCAACCTCGGGCCCCTCGTCGTCTCCACGGACGAGCTCCTCAGCCGGGTGGGCGAGCTGGGCAAGGAGATCACAGCCGACTACCAGGACCGCCCGCCGCTCCTGGTCGGCGTGCTCAAGGGCGCCTTCATGTTCATGAGCGACCTGGCCCGGGCCGTGGACCTGCCCCTCGAACTCGACTTCATGGCCGTGTCCTCCTACGGGTCGGCCACCAAGACATCGGGTGTGGTACGGATCATCAAGGACCTCGACGCCGACCTGTCCGGGCGCGACGTGCTCATCGTGGAGGACATCGTCGACTCCGGGCTCACCCTGGCCTACCTGCGCAAGAACCTCGCCGCCCGGGCGCCGGCCACGCTCGAGGTCTGTTCGCTGCTGGTCAAGGAGGGGCTCCAGAAGGTCGACCCCGACCTCCGCTATGTCGGGTTCCGCATCCCGCCCGCCTTCGTCGTCGGCTACGGCCTCGACGTCGACGAGCGGTATCGCAACCTGCCGTATGTCTGCGAATACGCCGGCCCCCTGTAACCTCTAGTGACCCCATGTTGATCGGAGTCATGCAGCTGTGAACCGCGCCGTCCGTACGACCATCGTCTACGTCGTCGTGGCCCTGATCGGCCTCTTCTTCCTGACCCAGGCGTTCGGCGGTGGCGAGAAGCACAAGCGGATCGAGCTCAGCGAGTACACCCGCCTGCTGGAACGGGATCAGATCTCCTCGGCCAAGCTCTACGACCAGGACCACCTGATCAAGGGCGAGCTCGAGAACGGCGACAAGTTCGAGGTCAAGTACCCGGCGGAGTTCACCGACGAGATCACCCAGCTGACCCTCGACGCCGGGGTCAAGCTGCCGGTGGACAACCAGAAGGAGAGCCTCTGGCTCACCCTGCTGTTCAACTTCGCCCCCTTCGTCCTCATCATCGCCGTCATCGCCTTCTTCATGAACCAGGCCCAGGGTGGCGGCAACCGGGTGATGAGCTTCGGCAAGGCCAAGCCCAAGATGGTGACCAAGGACACCCCCAAGGTCACCTTCGCCGACGTGGCCGGGGTCGACGAGGCCATCGAGGAGCTCCAGGAGATCAAGGACTTCCTCGAGGCCCCGCAGAAGTTCCGCCAGATGGGGGCCAAGATCCCCAAGGGTGTGCTCCTCTTCGGCCCCCCGGGCACGGGCAAGACGCTCCTGGCCCGGGCGGTGGCGGGTGAGGCCGGGGTGCCGTTCTTCTCCATCTCCGGGTCCGATTTCGTGGAGATGTTCGTGGGCGTGGGCGCCTCCCGGGTCCGGGACCTGTTCGAGCAGGCCAAGAACTCGGCGCCGGCCATCGTCTTCGTGGACGAGATCGACGCCGTGGGGCGCCACCGGGGTGCCGGCCTGGGCGGTGGTCACGACGAGCGGGAGCAGACGCTCAACCAGCTGCTGGTGGAGATGGACGGCTTCGACATGCGCCAGGGTGTCATCCTCATCGCCGCCACCAACCGGCCCGACATCCTCGACCCCGCGCTCCTGCGCCCGGGCCGCTTCGACCGTCAGATCGTGGTCGACCGTCCCGACCTGGAGGGACGCAAGGCCATCCTCAACGTCCACGCCAAGGGCAAGCCACTCGACTCCGAGGTCAAGCTCGACGTCCTGGCCCGCCGTACTCCCGGCTTCACGGGCGCCGACCTGGCCAACCTCATGAACGAGGCCACCCTGCTGGCCACCCGCAAGGGCCGGGACACCGTCACCAACCGCGACCTGGAGGAGGCCGTCGACCGGGTGGTGGCCGGCCCCGAGCGCAAGACCAGGATCATCTCCGACAAGGAGAAGCTGGTCATCGCCTATCACGAGGGCGGCCATGCGCTGGTGTCCCACGCCCTCCCCAACGCCGACCCCGTGCACAAGGTGTCGATCATTCCCCGGGGCCGGGCGCTGGGTTACACCCTCACGCTGCCCATCGAGGACAAGTACCTGGTCACCCGGTCAGAGCTGAACGACGACCTGGCCATGCTGCTCGGGGGGCGCACGGCCGAGGAACTGATCTTCTCCGATCCCACCACCGGGGCCCAGAACGACATCGAACGCGCCACCAAGGTGGCCCGGGCCATGGTCACCGAATACGGCATGAGCGACGCCCTCGGCCCCATGCAATTCGGCCAACACCACGGCGAGGTGTTCCTGGGGCGGGACTTCGCCTCCCAGCCCGACTACTCCGACGAGGTGGCGGCCCGCATCGATGCCGAGGTCCGCTGGCTGATCGACAACGCCCACACCGTGGCCCTCGACATCCTCACCCACTACCGCAGCGTGCTCGACAACCTGGCCAATGCCCTCATGGAGAAGGAAACCCTCGAGACCGACGAGGTCATGGCCATCCTGAATCCGGTCCCCAAGTGGATCGTGCCGGGCTCCAACGGCGCCGGCCGGGCGGCGGTACCCCGAGCCTCGGCGCCGCCCGCGTCGTCCCCGTCGGCGGCGGCCAGCCCGCCCCCCGAAGCGGTCTGACTCCGGCGCTTGTACGCTTGCCCCCGCCGCTGGGCGACGGGGGACGGCGTGGATGTCGACGGCGCAGCTGACCTTCCTCTTCACCGACATCGAGGCCAGCACGCGGGCGTGGGAGCGCGACCCGGAGGACATGTCGGTGGCGTTGGCCCGCCATGACGAGGTCATCCAGCAGGCGGTCAAAGGCGCCGGCGGCCGGGTGTTCAAGCACACGGGGGACGGAATCTGCGCCGTGTTCGCCACCGCCTCGGGGGCGTTGGGTGCCGCCCTCGAAGCCCAGCAGGCGCTCCAGGACAGCGAATGGCGATCGGAGCCGCTCCGCGTGCGCATGGCGCTCCACAGCGGCGCTGCCGAGCGTCGCGGGGGTGACTACTTCGGGCCGGCGCTGAACCGCACCGCCCGCCTCCTCGACACCGCCCACGGCGAACAGGTGGTGGTGTCGCTGGTCACCGCCGAGCTCATCCGGGACGAGCTGCCGCCCGGCGTCGACCTTCTCGATCTGGGCGAGCACCGCCTGGCCGACCTGGCCCGTCCCGAGCACGTCTTCCAGATCGCCCAGCCCGGCCTGGCCGGATCCTTCCCGCCGCTGCGCTCGCTGGGGGCCCACCGCCACAACCTGCCCGTCGCCCCCAGCACGTTCATCGGCCGGAACGGCGAGCTCGAGGCCGTCACCGACCTGCTGCGCAGCAGCCGGTTGGTCACACTGTCGGGCGTCGGCGGGGTGGGCAAGACCCGCCTCGGCCTCCAGGTGGCGGCGGGGCTGTTGGCGGCCTATCCGGACGGGGTCTTCATGGTCGAGCTGGCGGCGCTGAGCGACCCCGCCCTCGTCGCCGGCGAGGTGTCGAAGACCCTCCAGCTGGTCGAGACCGCCGATGGCGCTGACGCCGCCCTCGACCGGCTGTGCACCTATCTCCGGCCCCGGCGCATGCTCCTGCTCCTGGACAACTGCGAGCACGTGATCGACGTCGCGGCCGCCGTCTGCGAGTCGGTCCTGCGCCGCTGTCCCGATGTCGTCGTCCTCACCACCAGCCGGGAGCCGCTGGCCGTCGGAGGTGAAGTGGTGTGGCGCGTGCCGCCGCTCGGGCTGCCCGCTCCCGATGAGCGGCTCGAGGCCCTGTCGACGTCGGACGCCGTCACCCTGTTCTGCGAGCGGGCCCGCGCCGCCGACGCCGGATTCGGGCTGACACCTGACTGCGCGGGAGGCGTGGCTCGCATCTGCCGGCGCCTCGACGGCATTCCGCTCGCCATCGAGCTGGCCGCCGCCCGGGTGCCGGTGCTCAGCCCCGACCAGATCGCCGACCGTCTCGACCACCGGTTCCGCTTCCTCTCCGCCGGGCCCCGCACCGCCTCCGCCCGTCAGCAGACGCTGCTCGCCACCATGGACTGGAGCTACGACCTGCTGTCCGAACCCGAGCGCCTGCTGCTCCAGAGGATCTCGGTGTTCCCCGCCGGCTTCGACCTGGAGGCGGCCGAGGCGGTGGCGGCGGACAGCGCCGATCTCCCGTCCGCCGAAGTGCTCGACGTCCTCGCCCATCTCGTGGACAAGTCGCTCGTCGTCGTGGACGGGCGGGGTCGGGAGGCGCGCTACCGCCTGTTGGAGACCGTCCGGGACTACGGCGGCGCCAAGCTCGCCGCCGCGGGCACCGAGGAGATCATGCGCCTCCGGCACCGGGACCACTTCCTCGAGCTCACGGACAGCTTCTTCTGGGCCGATCCGATGGGCGAGGGTCGGTGGCAGCGGCCGATGCAACGGGATTACGACAACGTCCGGGCCGCGCTGGACTGGTCGGTCGCCCGCGGCGACATCGATGCCGTCCTCCCGCTCGGTCTACCGGTCGGGTACTACCTGGCGATGTCGGGCTACCTCGCCCAGGCCAGGAGCCGGGCCGAGCAGCTGCTGGCGCTGTCTCCGCCGGGGCGGTCGAAGGGTGACCAGGGGCCGCCTGGGCGGGCGTTGGGCCGGGCGCAGCTCCTGACACTGCTGGGTTGGGTTCTCGCCACCCAGGGTGATCTGGACGGCTCGCTGGCGTGCCACGAGGAGGCGGTGGCTCTCACCGCCGGCGGGCCCCACTTCATGGACGCAGGGCACGCCGGATGGTTCCTGGCCATGCGGCTGCACCACGAGGGTGACGTCGATCGGGCCGAGCGCGTGATCCTGCAGGCCAAGGAGGACTTCCGGACCGCCGGTTCCGCGGTGGGAATGGGCTGGTGCGAGTACGTCCTCGGCTGGATCCGCTTCGCCCGGGGCGAGGACGTCACCCACCATTTCCGAGCGGCGCTGGAGCACGGCCGCCGGGGCCAGGCGGACACCCTGTCGACGCACGCCCTCGGCACCCTGGCCACCCTCGAAGCCCAGGCCGGCGACCCCGACACGGCGCTGGCCCTGGCCCAGGAGGGCGTGGCCACGGCGCGGCAGTTCGGCCTGTTCACCCTGGTCGTCATGGCCCTGACCCGGGCGACCGAGGTCAGCATTCTCACCCGACGCTGGCGGAGCGCCGAGGCGGCGCTGCGCGAATCACTCACGCTCCTGCGGGAGACCGGCGCGCACGCATTTCTGGCCGACTCGCTGGAGATGGCGGCCCTGCTGCGGCAGGCGGGCGGGGCGGCGCCGGCGGCCGCCCGACTGCTCGGAGCGAGCCACGGGGTCCGGCAGGCGGTGGGGGAATCGGCCGACGTGCGGCCAATCTCGCCCGAGCTCGAGCGGTGCCGCTCCGAGCTCGAACGATCCCTCCCCGGCTTCGGGGACGAATGGGCACGCGGCGTCCGGATGTCGCCGGCGGAGGCCGTCGCCCACACCCTCCAAGAGCTCGACGCTGGTTCCGCTCCTCGCGATTCCCAGGCCACTGTGGCCAAGCCGGCCATGCTCCGCCGGGCGGACAAGGGCTGGATCGTCGGCTCCGGCGAGGCGACCTTCGAGCTCCCCGACATGAAGGGGCTCCAGTACCTGGCCGCCCTCCTGGCTCAGCCGGGGCGCGAGCTCCATGTCCTGGACCTCACCGGCGGGTCTCCGGGCGATGCCGGCGCCGGGCCCCTGCTCGACGACCAGGCCAAGCGGGAGTACCGCCGGCGCGTGCGGGAGCTCCAGGGCGAGATCGAGGAAGCGGAGTCATGGCACGATCCCGAGCGGGTCACCCGGGCCCAGCTCGAGCTCGAGGCCCTCACCCGCCAGCTGGCCGCCGCCGTCGGCCTGGGGGGCCGGGACCGTGCCGCGGGCTCGTCGGCCGAGCGAGCCCGGGTCAGCGTCCGCAAGGCCGTCACCAATGCCATCGCCCGCATCGCCGAGCACGATGCCGACCTCGGCCTGCTCCTGTCCACCACGGTGAAGACGGGGAGTTACTGCAGTTACGCTCCCGATCCGCGCCTGCCCGTCATCTGGTCCCTTTGAGGGAACATTGTTCCGTCCCGATGTCACGCCTCCAGGGTGAGAGACCCAAAAAGGTCTCCACGAGAAGGGAGACGGTGATGGCGGTGACCGAAAGCCAGCAGACTTCCGATTCTTTCGAGTGGGACGAGCACGGCGACGTCAAGTTCTACGAGGGGGGCACCTTCGGCCTCCATCTGGGCGTGCTGCGGCGCTTCGCGGCGATGGCCGCCGGAGAGCCCCCCCGCTCAATCCGGTCGGACGTCAACTGATGAGCGTGCTGGAGGTAGGAAGGGATCAGGCGACCCACCCGTTCCTCACCGTCGACTACGACACGGCGATCGAGCTGATCTTCGTCGCCAATCCCGACGGGACGCCGCCCCCGCCGCCGGTGACCGACGCCGGCCCCGCCCGGCGCCTGCGCGACGCTCTGGAGCCCATCGCCTCCCATGCGGTGTGGTCCCGGCGGACCAACGAGGTCCTGGGCAAGCTGGGCCTCACCCTGTTCACCGGTTACGTGTGGGGGAAGGCGGCTGCCCTCGGCGAGCCGCCGGCCGAGGTCGTCGCCTCCACCTTCGCCAGCTACGAGCCCGCCCTCATCATCGCCGCTTACGAGGAGGCGCGCCGGCAGTGCGGGCGGGCGGGGATGCTGGCGGCCCGGGAGGAGGCCACCATCGAGAGCCTGGCCGAGGTCCTCGAGGGTGCCGACGTCACCGGGGTGGTGGCCGTCCTCCGCCGGGGGGTGGAGGCGGCCGACGGGACCGGCCGGCCGCTGTTCTCCGGTCTGCGCTCCCTGGGCTGGCCCGACCACCCCGTCGGGCAGCTGTGGCGGGCGTGTGAGCTCGTGCGTGAGCACCGGGGGGACGGCCACGTGGCCGCCTGCGTCTCGGCCGGGCTCGGCCCCGTGGCCATGAACATCGTGACCGAGCTGTGGATGGGCATGCCGCTGGGCCAGCTCACCATCGGTCAGCGGGGGTGCTCCCCCGAAGGCGTGGCCGCCGCCGTGGCCGACCTGGAACGCCGGGGCCTGGTGGCCGCCGGTCAGCTGACGGCCGACGGCCGGAGCCTCCGGGACGACATCGAGGACCGCACCGACGCCATGCAGCAGCCCGTGATCGACGCCATCGGGGATGACCTCGACGCCACCGTCGCCTCGCTCGACACCTGGTCGGCCGCCTGCATCGCCGCCGGCTTCTACACCCCGGACGTCTACAAGCGGGCGACGAGCTGAAATCGACGGCCGGGGTTCAGCCCCGGCCGTGGATGAACTGCAAGGCCTCGGCGCGGGTGGCCGCGTTCCTCCGGAACAGGCCCCGGACGGCGGACGTCACCGTCGTCGTCCCCGGCTTCTGGACGCCGCGCATCGACATGCACAGGTGCTCCGCCTCGATGACGACGAGGACACCCCGGGGACTGAGGCTGCGCTCGATCTCGTCGGCGATCTGGCTGGTGAGGCGCTCCTGGACCTGGGGCCGGCGGGAGTACGACTCCACCAGCCGGGCCAGCTTGGACAGCCCCGTGATGCGCCCGTTCTCGTTG
>JBIOYN010000189.1:0-5373 GCA_044870155.1 Acidimicrobiia bacterium
GCGCCGGGCTGGTCGACGTGGCCGTGGACGAGCGGCCCGTGGACGTGGGGATCACGGAGCCGGACCAGCTGGTGCGGTACCGCTTCGGGCAGGCCCAGTTCGCCGCCTGGCTGGACCAGATCGGCCCCCAGCAGGCAGACGACGTCCGCCGCCGGGCCGTGGACGCCAGCGCCCCCATCATGGAGCCCTACCGGCCGATCGTGGTGTTCCTCTCCGCCATCTCGGCGTGACGGGGCATGCCCATGCGCCGGTAGGCGGCCGCCGCCTCACCGAGGACCGTGGCCGCCCGCTCCCGGTCGCCGGGACCGTCCCGCTCCCGGAGCATCTGACCGTAGAAGCGTGAGGTGTGGGCCTCCTCGGGCCGATGGGGGATCGACCGGGCCTGCTCCCGGGCCCGGAGGAAGTGGGCCTCGGCGTCCTCGAACCGGCGTCCAGCCAGGGCCGAGATCCCAGCCGCCCGCTCCAGGAGCCGGCCGTCGATGAAGGACGGGCACACGGCGCCGGTGCGGGCGCCGCAGTCCAGGATCGCCGGGTAGAGCGCCGCCGACTCGTCACGGACCCCGAGGATGCTCAGACCTTCGGCGGCGGCCAGCAGCATGGCCACCCCACCGGTCAGCATGGGCTGTCCCGGCCCGGGGATGTACTTGCTCTCCAGGATCGCCATCGCCTGACGGTGATCTCCGAGATAGGCGAGGCACTCGAAGAGGAGGGCGGCGCTCCAGCCGTCGGGGGCGCCGGGTGGTTCCAGCCGGGCGCCCTTCTCGTAGAGGCCCCGGGCGTCCTCCCAATGTCCCCGCAGGAACTGGGCCAGCCCGAGCCAGGTCCAGCTGACGCTGGTCAACCATTCGACACCGGTGGCCTCGCCGAGCTGGCGGTCGTGTTCGGCGCAGGTGGCGAGCTCGTCCAGGTCGGCGGTGGCGAAGAAGCCCGTGACGAGCTTCGTGCGTCCCACCATGAGCTGGGCGCCGTGGTTCCCCAGCCGCTCGGCCAGCGGCTCGAGCTCGTCACTGACCCGGCGGGCGTCATCGAGGCGGCCCTGGTAGCGCAGGGCGTCGAGCACGAAGCCGAGCACGCTGGACACGCTCCACAGGTCACCCGTGGCCCTGAGAAACTCGGCGGCCCGCAGCCCGGCATCCGCCGCCGTCGAGAACTCGGCGAACGCCACGTTCACCATCGCCTCGTACATCGCCGTGTAGCCCTGGAGCGTCTCGTCCTCCAGCCGGGAGGCGATGGCCAGCGATTCACCCAGGAGCCGTTGGCTCTCCTCGTACCGACCCCCGTAGGCCGCCGCCATCGCCGCCATACCGAGGAGGCGGCCCCGGTCCACGCTGTCACGGTCGCCCAGCGCTGTGAGTCCGCGTCCGGCCATCTCCACGCCCTCGGCGAATCGCGCCGCCCAGCCCAGGGTGTAGGCGGCGGACTGGCAGATCCGTCCGACGGCTTCCACGTCGCCGAGTTCCTCGTAGCCGTCGAGGGACTGGCGCCAGGCATCGAGGGCGCCATCCCAGCGGCCAGCATGGCGACGGGCGGTGCCCAACTCGAAGAGCCACGCTGCCCGCCGGCCAGGGTCCACGGCGCCCTGGAATTCCGATGCCGACTCGTAGTGCCGGAGGGCCTCCTCGAAGGCGGCGCCCGCCAGAGCCCGCCTCCCCGCCTGTACCAGATGGTTGAAGATCCGGCTCCCGTCGGCGCCGGCCTGCTGGAGATGATGGGCGATGGCGGCGGCGTGGTCGTCGAGGTTGGCGGTGTAGTGCTGTTCCATGGCGTCCGCCGCCCGGCCGTGGAGAAGGCGGCGGCGGGGCGTCGAGAGGCCGGCCACCAGCGTCTGGCGCACGAGCTCGTGGGCGAAGAGGAACCGGTCCTCGCCGGCCACGTCCGCCACCGCGGCGATGAGATGGGCCCGCTCGGCGTCCTCCACGGCGTCGAGCAGCGTGTCGCTGTCGACGGCGCCGACGGTCGCCAGCAGCTCGAAGCCGAACGTGCGCCCGATCACCGCCGCCGCCGCCAGGATCTGCACCGTCTGATCCCCCAGGCGTTCCAGGCGCCGGCCCACGACCAGCCGGACCCCCTCGGGCACGTCCAGCTCGCTGATCCGCAGGTCGGTTCGGAACTGCCCGGTCTCGTCGAAGAGGCGCCCCTCCTCGACCAGGTGGCGGTACACCTCCTCCAGGAAGAACGGGTTGCCCTCCGCCTCGGAGTAGAGCGCCTCGACGAGCTGGTCGGGCGGCGGCTGGCCGCTCATGGCGTGCACCAGTTCCGCCACGGTGTCCCTGGACAGCCGCCGGAGTGAGACCCAGGTGGTCCCCGGGCGCCGGCGCAGATCCCCGAAGGCATGGGCCAGGGGCCGGCCCACGTCGGTGTCGCGGTAGGTGCCGACGACCAGCACCGGCAACGCCGCCAGCTGCTCGGCGAGATGCAGGACGAGGAGGATGGTCGGATCGTCGGCCCACTGGAGGTCGTCGAGCACGACGAGGAGGGGCTGGCGGCGGGCGGCCCGGGACAGCACCTCCCGGATGCTGTTGAACAGGTAGCGGCGCTCCTGCTCGGGCGGCAGCTCCAGGGGAGTGGGGAGGTCGGGGAACAGGCGCCGCAGTCGGGGGAGCAGGCGGGCCACCTCGGCGGCCTCCTCGCCGAGGTCGGCCACGAAGGCCTCGGGACTGGGCGCCCGGGCCAGGGCCGTCTCCAGGATCTCGACGAAGGGGACGTAGGGCGCCGCCCCCTCCATCTCGTAGCAGTGGCCGGCGTGGGTGGCCATGCCCCGTCCCACCGCATCGGCCATGAGCTCCTCCGCCAGCCGGGTCTTCCCCACCCCCGGCTCGCCACCGATCATCACCAGCCCGCCGGTCCCCCGCCGGGCCTGGTCGAGGAGGTGCCGTAGCGTCTGCCGTTCCTGGTCCCGGCCCACGAACGGCGTCCGCCCCGGAGCCGGCGGGGGGGCGTCAGACCCGGCGGCCGGGGCCCACACCAGCCCGTAGAGACGCCATCGGTCGGGGAAGCCCTTGAGCCGCAGGCGGCCCCGGTCGGAGAAGGTGAAGTCGGGTCCCGTCCCCACCAGCTGCTTGGTCACCTCGGCGACGAGGATCTCGCCCGCCTTGGCCCGGGCCGCGATGCGGGCGGCGGCGTTGACGGCCTGGCCGTAGAGATCGCCCTGCTCCTCCAGCACCTCCCCGGTGTTCACGCCGATGCGCACCCCGACCCCGCCTCCGGGTGCCGTCCACCGTTGCTTCTCCACCGCCTGCTGGATGGCGGTGGCGCACCCCAGAGCCCGCCGGGCCGAGGCGAAGGCGATCATGAAGCCGTCGCCCAGGGCTTTGACCTCCCGGCCGCCGTGCTCGGTCACGCACGCCCGCACCAGCTCCTCGTGGGCGCGCAGGATCTCGTGGGCGGCGTCGTCGCCCCGGCTCGTGTGCAGGTCGGTCGAGCCTTCGACGTCGGTGAACAGAATCGTGACCGGAGACGGCTCGTCCACGGTCACCCCCCTCCCCGTCGCCTCGAACTGTATTGCAGCGTCCGGCGATCCGATTCCGTACCGGTACGGAGCAACGGGGCGGTAGCGCCGCGTAGCATCGGTCAATGAGCCGGGTCGGGGGCGCCGGGGATTTCGCCGCCTTGCAGCAGCGCCTGCTGGTGGCGTGGGAGGCGAACCGGATCGGTTCCGACGTGCCCCACGTGATGGTGGTCCTCCCGTCCTACAGCATCGCCGAGACCCTGCTGGAGCATTACGGGGAACGGATCGCCCCCCTCGAGCATCGCTATCTGGTGGCGTGCCTGAGCCTGCCCCGGTACCGGAACTGCGAGATGGTCTTCGTCACCTGCCAGGCCCCGGAACCCGAAGTGCTCGACCACTACTTCAACCTGCTCCCGGTCGAGGAGCGGGACCAGGCCCGCCGGCGGTTCCGGCTGCTGGTGGTGGACGATCCCACGCCCCGGGCGGTGGCCCGCAAGCTCCTGGAGCGGCCCGACCTGCTCGAGGCGCTGCGGTCCTCGATCGGTGAGCGGCTGGCCTACATCGAGCCGTGGAACGTCGGGCCCGACGAGGTCCGGCTCGCCCTGGCGCTGGACCTGCCCCTCTACGGCACGGCTCCGGAGCTCTGGCCGCTGGGGTACCCGCGTGGTACCTCGACAGCCGATTCCGACTACGCCGACGAGCTCGGACGCTACGGGGTGGCCGTGGGCGAGGTCCTGCGCCATCGCGGCGTCCTGGGCCGTCTCAGCGTCGACTTCGTGGCCACCCGGGGACACGCCGGCTGGTCCCTCTACGGGCTGGAGCTCAACCTGCGCAAGGGGGGGACGACGCACCCCTTCGCCGTCCTCCGTCACCTGGCGCGAGGCAACTACGAGCCGGGCACGGGTGCGCTCCGGGCGCCGGGTGGTCCGGCCAAGTACTACTGCGCCTCCGACAACATGGTCGATCCCGCCTGGCAGGGCCTCGCTCCCGGGGCGGTGATCAAGGCTGTCGACGCCGCCGGCCTGACCTACGACCGGGCCCGGGGGACGGGCGTCGTGCTCCACATGCTGTCCTGTCTGGCCGTCGACGGCCGGTTCGGGCTCACCGCCATCGGCGACTCACCCGAACAGGCCGCGGACTTCTACGAGGCGACCGGCGCCCTCGTGGGTGCGCTCCTCTAGAGCTTGAAGAACAGCGAGCGGAAGCGGTTGGCCAGGTTGACGTCGCCCCGGGTCGTGCCCGCCGAGATGCGGCCGTAGGAGGTGAGGACGAGCGTGGCCGGGTCGAACTCGATCACGGCGTCGAGGCCGTCCACGGACCCCGGCTCGTAGGCCAGGCCCTCCTTGGACGCGTTCATGACCCAGCTGCCGGCGTTGGCCCCCGACGTGTTGACGATCCCGATGCTGAAGGGCTCGGCCACGTTGTCGGTCTCGGCCGTGATCTGCCAGACGATGAGGCCCAGGGGGGCGAGCATGTCGGCCGTGTCGCCGGCCAGACCGTGGGGCTGGCCCCGGTGCTCTCGGATGTCCCAGCTGTGGATGCCGTAGTCGACGAGCTGGAACCACGGGTAGAAGGCGGCGGGCAACGGCCCGGCGTAGGGGTGGAAGACGGTCATGCCCATCCACTCGTCGTCATTGAGCGACTCGTAGATCCCCATGGCCTTCTCGAGATCGGAGCGCAGCCGGCCGATGGCCTCGTCCTGGGAAGCGCTGCGGTGGGACCGGGCCCGCTCGTCGAGGCGCTCGGCCATGGGCTTGAGGCCGATGGGCTGGTCACTCGCCTCCTGGCTGGCCCGGGCCAGTTCGAAGCCGGGGAAATAGCCCTCGGTGGCATCGATCATGTGGCCGACCACGTCACGGACCTGCCAGTTGCTGCAGGCGGTGGGGGCCTCCCACCGGCCGCTCTCTTCGGCCAGGGCCAGGAAG
>JBIOYN010000190.1:0-4120 GCA_044870155.1 Acidimicrobiia bacterium
CCATCGTTCTCGCCCGAGATCGCCAAGCTCCTGGAGCACCTCGAGGCCGAGGCCGTTCCCTATCGGCGGTTCACGGCGGGTCTCCTCGAAGTCGTCGTCCCGGCCCGCGCCGTCCGCCCGTCCGAGCTGGGCCTCTGACCCCGGCCTCTCCGCCGATCGGCCATCCCGACGTTCCGGGCCGCGGACGAACCGAAGTCGAACAGGCGCTTGCCGCCCAGCGGGGCGAGCACGGTGTCGTAGAAGGCAGCGGCGGCCGGGACGTCCTGACACTGGATCCCGACGTGATCGATCATGCCCGCCATCTTGTCGCGGGCGCTGACGGCCGCCGCCCGGTCACTCGGCGCCGATCCCCTTCTGGGCATGCCGTTTTCCACCTCAGCGCCAATTCGCACGCCCAGAAAGGAAAGACGCTGCGCCCGACTCGCCAGGTCCGAACGTCAGTCGGAGGCCTTTCGTCCTCGTCTGACCGGCAGCGGGAGGAAGCGCGGGGTGCGGGCGGCGTAGGCGCCGTAGTCGGCGTAGCGCCGGGCGAGCATCTGCTCCTCCCAGCGGGCCTTGGCCACCAACAGGGCGAACAGGACGGTCCCGAGGCCCGCCTTGGCCAGGCTGCCGGACGTGATGGCCCGGCCCAGGACCAGGGCCAGGAGCCCGGTGTAGAGGGGGTGGCGCACGATCCGGTAGAGACCCGTGGTCTTGAGCGTTCCCCGCTCGGCCGGGGTGGGCATGGCGGTGAGGGAACGCCCGAGGTTGATGGCGGAGAGGATCAGGACGGCGCCACCGGCGTTGGCCACGATGGCTGCCCCCACCGCCAGCCACCCGGGCACCGTCCAGTCGTCGCCGGCGGGAGCGGTGAAGAATGCGAGGAGGAGGGCGAGCTGGACGGCCACCAGGGCGGCCGCCACGGCTCGGGTCCGGGATGTCGTCATGGTCCCCGATGCCTAGCATCACCACGTGAGGGCCGCGCTCTGCCGGGCGGCCGGAGACAAGGCGGGCCTTCGATGACCCAGATCCAGTTCGACGCCGGCATGTCCCATCGGCTCGAGAAGATCTACCTGACCCGGGACGCGCGTCGCCGTCGGCGCCTGGTGCACGAGGCGCTGGCGACGTCGCCCGGGGAGCGGGTCCTCGATGTGGGCTGCGGTCCCGGGTTCTACGTGGCCGAGCTCCTCGACCGGGTCGGACCGGCGGGATCGGTGGTGGGTGTCGACGCCAGCCCCCAGATGCTGGAGCTGGCCACCCGCCGCAGCCAGGACCACGACAACGTCACTTTCCACGAAGGAAACGCCATCGCCCTGCCGGTGGAGGACGCCGGCTTCGACGCCGCCATCAGCGTGCAGGTGCTGGAGTACGTGGCCGATATCGGGGCCGCCCTGAGCGAGCTCCACCGGGTGCTCCGGCCCGGCGGCCGGGTGCTCATCTGGGACGTCGACTGGGGCACGGTGTCGTGGCACTCGGCCGATCCGCACCGAATGGCGCGGGTACTCCAGGCCTGGGATGAGCATCTCATCCACCCGTCGCTGCCCCGGACGCTCACGGCGCAGCTTTGCTCGGCCGGCTTCGGCGACATCGGTTGCGAAGGCCACGCTTTCGCCACCAACGCCCTCGATCCCGAGAACTACGGGACCGCCATGATGTCGTTGATCTCGGACTTCGTTCCCGGACGAGCGGGCGTCAGCGCCGATGAGGCCGAAGCCTGGATCGAGGAGCAGCGGGCCCTTGGCGACGCCGGCCAGTTCTTCTTCGCCTGCGTCCAGTTCTGCTTCACCGCCGTCCGGCCGCCGGCCGGATGATGACCATCCGGCGGGCGGCCCGGAACGAGCGTCAGGCGGGTTTGGCGTAGTTGGCGGCGGCGGGGGAGAAGTCGAAGGCGATGCAGGCCTCGTCGCTGGTCACCCAGGCGTCATGGCCGGGCGGGCACACGAAGACGTCGCCGGGGTTGAGGTCCTGCTCGGTGCCGTCGTCCATGACGATGTGCAGCGAGCCCGAGACGATGTAGCCGTTGTGGTGGACCATGCAGCTGTCGGTGCCGGCGATGGGCTTGACGCACTCCGACCACTTCCAGCCCGGCTCGAACGTGGCCCGTCCGAAAACCACCTCGCCCAGTGTCAGGGCGTTCAGATGGCCCTTCTCGAAGGACCGGACCTCGTCCGGCTTGTCGATGCTCTTCTTCTGCAACGAGTCCATACAGCTCCTTTGCGTCGTGTGCGGGATCAGCGCAGCCAGGGGTCCTTCAGGTCGAGGTACTCATCGATGGCGGTGGCGGACATCCATTCGGCGAGGAGGGCCTGCGCCTCGGCGGGCATCTCCGCCGCTTCGCCCCGGCGGGCGTCGGCCTCCGAGGTGAAGTAGACGACGTCGGTGTAGGAGCCGTCGGCGTGCGTGACCACCACGTCACCCAGGACGTCGGGACGGTGCCGGCTCAGGACCTCTTCCGCCTCGCCCAGGCGCTGGTCCAGTTCGGCCACTTTCGCCGGGTCGGTCACCCGGCCCCGCATGACCTGGACGAACCCGGCGTCGTTCGAACCGCCGCCGCGCATGGTCGTCACCTGAACACTGTCCTGGAACAAGACGTTCTCGACGCATTTCTCGGTCTCCGCCCACCAGGCGCCCTGCTCGTCCCGCTCGCTGTTGCGCCGGGCGGCGTCCTCGGAGGCGAAGCGGACGACGTAGACGAACCGCCCGTCCTCAGTGATGCCGCCCGTTTCGCCGAGGTAGCCCACGGCGCCGGGCCGCAACTCCTCGTGCCACCGCTCCGCCTGCCGGCGCAGGCCCTCCTCGTCGACGACGCTTCCGGTGATCACCTGGATGAACACGACCGCCCTCCTTCTCTCCATTGAGCCGTGCACAGATGGGGCTCGAACATCGTGGCCACGAGGCCGGGGCGCCGCCACCGCCGGGAATCGATACGCCGGACTTGTCCTTCATGGGGCGACAAGCGTGACGCGGGAGTTCGCCGGCCCTTCAGAACTCCTTCAGGAGTCGATGGACCAGCCCAGCGTCCAGGCGAGGTCGGGCAGGTCACCCGCCGCCTCGGCGAACTCGGCCAGGCTCCGGGCGAACCGGTCCTGCGCCTCCGGCGTCATCCGGGTCAAGGCGGCGTCGACGAGTCGGCCGCGCCGGGCCATGACCTGGTTCACGAGCTTCCGGCCCCCGGCCGTCAGCTCGGCACAGACGGTCCGGCGGTTGTCCGGGGACTGCTGCCGTCGGATCAGGCCCTTGTGGACCAGCACGTCGCACATCCGCGTCACCGTGGACGGCTTGACGCCCAGGCTGGTGGCCAGGTGGCCCATGGCCTGGGGGCCATGGGCGTCAAGGAGGACGAGTACCCGGTACTGGGGAAGGCTGACGTCCTCGCCGATCTCGGCCAGGGAGCGGGCGGCGAGCCCTACGAAGGCACGCGTAGCGTTCAGGACGGCGTCCCGAGCCGGTGCCAGACTCGATGTAGTTTGGCCTTTACTAATAGTTGTAGAATAGCAAATAATGTCCATGACGAAGATGGCGGGCTGATCGTCGTCGGCCTGCCGCCGTCGGGACACGGCGCCAGCCGGTACGCGCTGCGCCGGCAGTTCGAGGAGGGCCGGGAGCGCTCCCCCCAGCCCTCCTCGCTGCCCTTCCCCGCTGTCGTACCCCTGTGCAAACATATGTTTGTGCCTCGAGAGGCCACGATCCTCCACGCTGACCTCGACGCCTTCTACGCGTCGGTGGAGCAGCGGGACAACCCCCGCCTGCGGGGCAGGCCGGTGATCGTGGGGGGCGGAGTCGTCCTCGCCGCCAGCTACGAGGCCAAGGCCTATGGCGTGCGGACGGCCATGGGGGGCGCGCAGGCCCGGCGGCTGTGTCCCGGAGCGATCGTGGTCGAGCCCCGGATGTCGGCGTACTCGGAGGCGAGCAGGGCGGTGTTCGAGGTCTTCGACGACACGACCCCCCTGGTGGAGGGGCTGTCGATCGACGAGGCGTTCCTCGACGTGGGTGGGCTGCGACGGGTCTCGGGCACGCCCGTGGAGATCGCCGCCGCCTTGCGCGGCAACGTCCTCGAGCGGGTGGGCCTGCCCATCACCGTGGGGGTGGCGCCCACCAAGTTCCTGGCCAAGGTGGCCAGCGCCGTGGCCAAGCCCGACGG
>JBIOYN010000191.1:0-22940 GCA_044870155.1 Acidimicrobiia bacterium
GGACCCCGCCTGCCGCTCCGGGCCAGGCGCCGCCCACCGTCCCTGGGCCCACCTCGACCCAGGCGCCGGGCGCCTGGACCCCGCCTGCCGCTCCGGGCCAGGCGCCACCGGCCGCACCGGCTCCGCCGGGCGCACCGCCGGCAACGGGGGGATGGAGCCCTCCGCCTCCGCCGGGCCAGGCCCCCGCCGCCCCGGCGGCGACTCCCGGGGCGTGGTCGCCGCCCGCCCCGCCCGGCCAGGGCGCCCCGCCGGCTCCGGGGGGCGTCGTCACCGAGTCTGCACCGGCGCCCACGATGGAGGTGGCGGTGGCGCTGCAGGCGACCCGCCACCCCCGCCCGGCCGTGCCCGTCGCCATCTCGCCCTCCACCACCAAGGAGCGGACCGAGCTCTTCGTGTGCACCGGCTGCGGCATCGGCGAGGCCCTCGACACCGGGGCGCTCGCCGGCGTGACCGAAGCCGAGATCGGCCGCCCCGGCCGGGTCCACGGCCCCCTGTGCGTGCCCGAAGGCCTGGAGGCCCTCCGCCAGGGTGTGGCCGAAGCCGAGGCGCAGCGGGTGGTCATCGCCGCCTGCTCGGAGCGGGTCAACTACGACGTGTTCTCGTCCGAGGCCCTCGGGGTCAACATGGTGGGGCGCGTCAACGTGCGCGAGCTGGTGGCCTGGAGCAAGCCCCCCGGTACCGACGAGACCCAGCGGCTGGCCGAGGACTACGTGCGCATGGGCGTGGCCAAGACCCGCTGGACCCGCAAGCCCGAGCGCGAGGAGCGCGACGTCATCACCTCGCTGCTGGTCGTCGGCGGTGGCGTCACCGGGTTGACCACCGCCCTGGAGGCGGCCGGCACCGGCCACGACGTCCATCTGGTGGAACGGGAGCCCACCCTGGGGGGTTGGACGGCCCGCTTCGCCCGGCTCTTCCCCACCCGCCCGCCGTACCGGAGTCTCGAGCCGGTCACCGTCGACCGCCTGATCACGGCGGTGACCGAGCACCCCCGGATCTCCGTGTACACCTCGGCCACGGTGCGGGCCATCGAGGGGGAGCCCGGCGGCCTGTACATCGACCTCGACGTGGAGGGCCGGGTCATCGAGCTGCGAGCGGGGGCGGTGGTCATGGCCACCGGCTGGACCTCGGACGACAGCGTGAAGGAGCGGCTCGGCGTCCGTGACCTCCCCGACGTGGTCACCAACGTCGAGTTCGAGGCGATGGTCGCCTCCGGACGCCTGGTCCGCCCCTCCGACGGCCAGGTCCCCAGACGGGTGGCCATCGTCACCCGCCCCATGGCCAGCGGATCCCGGAACGGGAACGGGAACGGGGACGGGCCCAGCCCCGGGGACGACTTCTCCTTCGGCACCAACGTCCTCGACATGGCGTCGCTCAAGCACGCCCTCTACGTCACCGAGGCGGCCCCCTCCGCCCGCGTCTACCTGGTGTACGAGGACATCGTGACACCCGGGCAGTACGAGAACTTCTACCGCCGGGTGTCGGAGGAGCCCCGGGTGTCGTTCACCAAGGGCCGGGTGAAGGGGATCACGGCGGCGGACGGCGGAGGCCTGATGCTGAGCCTCGAACGCTCGCTGCTGGGCGACGACGTGGGGCTCCCCGTCGACCTGGTGGTGCTGGCCGCCGGAATGGTGCCGACCACGGCCGACTCCGATGTCCTCAGCCTCCTCTACAAGCAGGGTCCCGGCCTGCCCACGGCCAAGTTCGGCTTCTCCGACTCCAACTTCATCTGCTTCCCCTACGAGACCCGCCGGACGGGCATCTACGCCGCCGGCACCGTGCGGGAGCCGATGGACGTGACCTTCGCCGCCGAGGACGCGGCCGGTGCCGCCCTCAAGGCCATCCAGAGCATCGAGCTCATCAGCAGCGGCCGGGCCACCCACCCCCGGGCCGGTGACCTGTCGCTCCCCGCCACCCGCTACGCCGGCTGCACCCAGTGCGGCCGCTGCTCCGAGGAGTGCCCCTTCTCGGCCATCGAGGTGGACGAGAAGGGGTTCCCGGCCGTCAACCCCGAGCGCTGCCGGCGCTGCGGCATCTGCATGGGAGCCTGCCCCGTCCGGGTCATCTCCTTCGAGGACTACAGCGTGGAGCAGCTCTCGGCCATGATGAAGGCCATCGACTTCGGGCCCGACGAGACCCAGCCCCGCATCGTGGCCCTGGCCTGCGAGAACGACGCCTATCCGGCCTTCGACCTGGCCGGCATCAACCGGCTCGCCTTCGACGCTGCCGTGCGGGTCGTGCCCCTGCGCTGCCTCGGGTCGCTCAACGTCGCCGTGGTGGCGGACGCCCTGTCGTCGGGCATCGACGGGATCCTGCTCATGGGCTGCCGGTCGGGCGACGACTACCAGTGCCACTTCATCCAGGGCTCGGAGCTGGCCGCCAAGCGCCTGGTCAACGTCAAGGAGACCCTCAACCGGCTCAGCATCGAGCCGGAGCGGGTCGTCCCCCTCGAGATCGAGATCAGCGAGTACGACACCATCCCGACCCTCGTCGGCGAATTCGTCGACGTGATCCGCAAGCTCGGACCCAACCCGTACAAGTTCTAGGAGAGCCGATGGCCGTCGAGGCACATCCAGGCACAGATTCTCCGGGGACACCCCGCACCCCGGGAGGTGGGACCCCGAGGATCGTCATCTCCGATCCCGACATGGTCGACCGCATGGTGGGCTTCGGGGCCGAGACGCTGCGCCGCTGCTACCAGTGCGGGACGTGCTCGGTCGTCTGCCCCCGGACACCGCTGGAGGAAGCCTTCCCCCGCAAAGAGATGGTGTGGGCCCAGTGGGGGCTCTCCGACCGGCTGGCCGCCAATGCCGACGCCTGGCTGTGCTACCAGTGCAACGACTGCATCACCTACTGCCCGGTGGACGCCCGGCCCGGCGACGTCATGGCCGCCAGCCGGGACCTGCAGATCGAGACGTACGCCGTCCCCCAGTTCATGGGGAAGATCCCCACCTCGGCCCGCTACCTGCCCGTGGCCATCGCCATCCCCGTCGTGCTCGTCGGCCTCCTGATCCTCACGGCCAAGGTCATCTTCGGCGAGGGGGGCGGGCTGCCGGAGGGCGACATCCTCTTCGAGCACTTCATCGGCCACGGCTGGCTCGACATCTTCACCATGTCCCTGGTGGGCGTGGTCGGCCTCCTGGCGGTCACGGGGCTCCGGCGGTTCTGGAAGGCACTGGAGGCGACGGTGCCGGCGGGCACGACCCGCCAGCCCCTCGTCGGGGCCCTGAAGGGGACGGCCGGCGAGGTGCTCAGCCACGAGGGCTTCGACGACTGCACCACCAGCCATGTGCGGCGGAAGTCCCACATGGCCATGTTCTACGGGTTCCTGGGCCTGGTGGCGGCCACTACCGGCGCCGCCCTCTACACCGAGATCTTCCCCATCCTCGGGATCGACTGGCATCACAACGAGCTGTCCCTGCCCATCTGGGATCCGGTCAAGATCGTCGGCAACGTGGGCGGGATCGCCCTGCTCATCGGGTTGGCCCAGACCCTGACCAGGCGGCGGAGCCAGCCTCGGGCCACCGGCAAGTCGACCTACTCCGACTGGTTCTTCTCCGGCCTGCTCGTGCTCACCGCCCTCTCTGGCTTCTCCACCGAGATCCTGCGGTTCGCCGGTGTCCGCCTGGCCTATCCCAGCTACGCCGTCCACCTGGTGTTCGTGTTCGGGCTGTTCGTCTACTTCCCGTTCTCGAAGTTCGCCCACGCCATGTACCGCCCGGCGGCCCTGGCCTTCGCCCGCCAGATCGGGAGGAGCAAGCCGGCGCCGACCGTCGCACCGACGGCTGCGCCGGTCGAGAAGGACACCGTGCCCGCCTGACGGTCGTGGGGCTATGCAGCTGAGCTCGCCAGTTGCGAGAATCGACAGACTGATCACCGGGTTCTGACCAGGGAGGGCGTCCGGGAATGGCCGACGGGGAGGAGCTGGGCCAGACCGGCGCCGGAACCGACTCCCTGCCCCCCCGGTGGCGCCGGCGCCTGACGGCCCGACGGGTGTTTCCCGTCACGGAGTGGCTTCCGGGCTACGGCCGGCGGACCTTCACCGCCGACCTCGCGGCCGGCCCCACCGTGGGGGCGGTGCTCATCCCCCAGGGCATGGCCTACGCCCTGGTGGCGGGGTTGCCACCGGTGGCGGGCCTCTACGCCTCCGTCTTTCCCATCCTCGCCTACACGGTGTTCGGGCGCTCCCGGCAGCTGGCGCTCGGCCCCGTGGCCATCGTGTCGCTGCTCACCGCCTCGGGGCTGGAACCCCTGGCCGGGGGCGACCCCGGCCTCTACGTCTCCCTGGCCGCCACCCTGGCCCTCATGGTGGGGGTCCTGATGGTGGCCATGGGCACCGCCCGGCTCGGGTTCGTGGCCAACTTCCTGTCCCATCCGGTGCTGTCCGGGTTCACCTCCGCCGCCGCCGTCATCATCGCCGGCACCCAGTTGCGGAACGTTCTCGGCGTCGACCTGGTGCGCAGCGAGTACACCCTCGACATCTTCCTCGACGCCGCCCGCCGCCTGGATGAGATCCATCTGCTCACCCTCGCCTTCGGGTCGGTCGCCTTCGTCGTGCTCATGGTGCTGCGGCATTGGCGCCCCGCCATTCCCTGGGCGCTGCTGGTGGTGGTCGTCGCCACCGCCCTGGTCAGCGGGCTCGACCTCGAGGCCCAGGGCCTCAGCGTGGTGGGCGAGATCCCCAAGCACCTGCCCACTCCCCGCGTTCCATCGCTCTCCGCCGACCGGGTGGAGAGCCTGTTCTCCCTGTCGGTGACGATCACCCTGGTGGCCATGGTGGAGTCGCTGGCCATGGCCCAGTTCTTCGCCGCCCGGCACCGCTACCGGATCCGGGCCGGGCAGGAGTTCGTGGCGCTCGGGGCGGCCAACATCAGCGCCGGTCTCTTCCAGGGCTACCCGGTGGCGGGATCCTTTTCCCGGACCGCGGTCAATGCCGCCAGCGGGGCTCTCACGCCCGTGGCCGGGCTCATCACCGCGGCGGTGATCGCGCTGACTCTCGTCGTCGCCGCCCCGCTGTTCCGCCCGCTGCCCAAAGCGGTGCTCGCCGCCGTGGTGTTCATGGCCGCCACCAGCCTGTTCGACGTGGGTGAGGCCCGGCGCCTGTGGCGGGTGAAGCGGAGTGACTTCTACCTCCTCGTGCTCGCCTTCGTCGCCACCCTGGCGCTCGGCATCGAACGGGGGATCGTGGTGGCGGTGGTGGCCTCGTTGTTGGTCATGCTGCGGCACACGACCCGGCCCCACGTCGCCATCCTCGGCCGCCTGCCCGGGACCCCCGTGTTCCGCAACATCGAGCGTTCCCCGGACGCCGTCACCCACCAGGGCATCGTCATCCTGCGGGTGGACGCCCCGCTCTACTTCGCCAACGCCGAGTTCCTGAAGGACAAGCTGCGCGGGGTCGAGGCCGGCCAGGAGGGCATGCGGGTGCTGGTGTTCGATGCCAGCAGCGTGAACGACCTCGACTCCTCGGCCGACCGGGCCCTCCACGAGATCGCCGACGATCTCGCCTCCCGGGGCATCGACCTGTACATGGCCTGCGTGAAGGGTCTCCTGCTCGATGTCATGCGGCGCTCGGGCTTCTACGAGCACCTGGGTCCGGAGCGCTTCTACCTCTCCACCGACGAGGCCGTGCGGGCCGCGGAGCGCCAGCTGCTGGAAGGCGCCATTCCCCTCGAGGAGCCCGCCGAGGTGATCGTCGTCGAAGAGAGGCTCTGAAGCCGGCGCCGCTCGGCTGGGCCCTGTCCTCGTGGCCGTGCTGAAATGTAGGGAGAAATAAGCAAATAGGCGACGAGGCCGTGCAAACCCTTATTTGACGGACGTCTGACCCGAGAGCAGGGTTGGATGGGGGGCGCATGACGACCGGTGCGACCCGCCGCGTGCCCGTCCAACCGAGTTGGAGGCGACATGTCCTTCCCGTCAGATCTCGAGATCGCCCGAGGCGCTCAACTCAAGCCGCTCGGCGACATCGCCAAGGAGATGGGACTCCGGGAAGGGTTGCTCGAGCCCTACGGCGAGAACGTGGCCAAGATCAAGCTCGACGCCATCGAAGAGCTCGCCGACCGCCCCCGGGCCCGCTACGTGGTCGTCACCGCCATCACTCCGACCCCGTTGGGAGAAGGCAAGACCACGACCACGGTGGGCCTCGGGCAGGCGTTCCGCCACATCGGGAAGACGGCCACGATCGCCATCCGCCAGCCGTCCATGGGACCGACGTTCGGCATCAAGGGCGGCGCCGCCGGTGGCGGCTACAGCCAGGTGGTGCCCATGGAGACCTTCAATCTCCATCTGACCGGTGACATGCACGCCGTCACCGCCGCCCACAACCTTCTGGCGGCGATGATCGACAACCACCTCCACCAGGGGAACGGGCTCGGCATCGACCTCCACAACATCACCTGGCGGCGAGTGATGGACGTGAACGACCGGGCACTGCGCAACGCCGTGATCGGTCTCGGTTCCAAGGACGACGGCATTCCCCGCCAGAGCGGCTTCGACATCACCGCCGCCTCCGAGGTGATGGCGGTCCTGGCCCTGTCGACCTCGCTCCAGGACATGCGCCAACGGCTCGGACGGATCGTGGTCGGGTACACCCGCCAGGGTGAGCCGGTCACCGCCGAGGAGCTCAAGGCCGGCGGCGCCATGACGGTGATCATGCGCGAGGCGATCAAGCCCAACCTCCTCCAGACGCTGGAGAACACGCCCGCCATCGTGCACGCCGGCCCGTTCGGGAACATCGCCCACGGCAACTCGTCGGTGGTGGGGGACCTCATCGGCATCCACACCGCCGACTTCCTCATCACCGAAGCCGGTTTCGGGGCGGACATCGGCGCCGAGAAGTTCTTCAACATCAAGTCCCGGGTCTCGGGCCTGCGTCCCGACGCCGCCGTGCTGGTCGCCACCGTCCGGGCCCTCAAGGCGCATTCCGGCCGGCACCGGATCGTGGCCGGGCGCCCGCTGCCGCCCGAGCTCCTGGAGGAGAACCCCGACGACGTGCAAGCGGGCGCCGCCAATCTCCGCAAGCAGATCGAGAACGTCAGCCTCCACGGGGTGTCACCGGTGGTGGCCATCAACGCCTTCCCCACCGACCACGCCTCCGAGCACGCCGCCATCCGGGAGATCGCCGAGGCGATGGGGGCCCACGTGGCCGTCAGCAACCACTTCGGCGAGGGGGGCAAGGGCGCCGCCGAGCTGGCCGAGGCGGTGGCCGCCGCCGCCGAGGAGCCGAGCGACTTCAAGTTCCTCTATCCGGACACGGCGTCGCTCCGGGAGAAGATCGAGACCATCGCCACCAGGGTCTACGGCGCCGACGGCGTGGAGTTCAGCCCGGCCGCCGGCCGCCAGATCGACAACTACGAGCGTCACGGCTTCGGCCGCCTCCCGGTGTGCGTGGCCAAGACCCACCTGTCCATCTCCTCCGACCCCACCCTCAAGGGGGCGCCGACGGGCTGGACGCTCCCGGTCCGGGAAGTGCGGGCGTCGGTCGGAGCCGGGTTCATCTACCCCATCTGCGGAGAGATGCGCACCATGCCGGGGTTGGGTTCGCGTCCGGCCGCCGAGGGCATCGACATCGACGAGAATGGCGAGATCGTGGGGTTGTCGTGAGCAGGGTCCAGGGATGACCGCCACCGTCATCGACGGGCGCAAGCTGGCCGACGGTCTGACGGCGCGGATCGCCAAGGAGGTCGCCGACGCCCGGGACGCCGGCATCACCCCGGGCCTGGCCACGGTCCTCGTCGGTGACGACTACGCCTCGTCGGTCTACGAACGTCGCCTCCGGCGGTTGGCCGAGGCCGTCGGGTGCCGCTTCGTGACCGAGCGGCTGCCCGCCGACGTCGATGTCGCCGATGCCCTGGCCACGGTGGGGAAGCTGAACGCCGACCCCCGGATCTCCGGGATCCTCATCATGCGGCCCCTGCCGCCCCACATCCCCGAGGTGGACCTGTACCACATCCTCGATCCCGCCAAGGACATCGAGGCCGTCCACGCTGTCAACGCCGGCCTCCTGGCCCAGGGGAGCCCGCACTTCGTCCCCTCGACACCGGCGGCCTGCTTCTACCTGTTGGACTGGTACTGCCAGTCCGTCGGCGCCGAGCCGTCCACGTTCTACGACGGGAAGACGGTCGTCATCGTGGGCCGCTCCAACAACGTCGGGAAGCTCGCCCTGTGGCTCGCCCTGGGCCGCAATGCGACCGTCGTGTCCTGCGACAAGCACACCGCCGATGCCGGGATGCTGGCCCACTTCACCCGGCAGGCCGACATCCTGATCGTCGCCACCGGCGTGGCCGGCCTCGTCACCGCCGACATGGTGAAGGACGGTGTCATCGCCGTGGACGTGGGGATCAATCCCGTCACCGACCCGGTCACGGGCAGGACCCATCTCGTGGGTGACATCGACACCGAAGCGGTCGCCAAGCGCGCCGAAGCCGTCACGCCCGTTCCCGGCGGGGTCGGTCCCATCACCGACGTGTGGTTGGTGCACAACGCCGTCCGGGCGGCGACCGCGCTGCATGATCTTCCCCAGCCACCCTGGCTCGCGCCGTGACGGGCTGCGGGGAAGAGAAGACAAGGAGGGATTGCGATGAAGGCCACCACGTATCCCAGGCTGACTGAGCCGCTCGTCCGCGACGGCGCCGGGTTGCGCCCGGCGACGTGGGAGGAGGCCCTCGACGTGGCCGCGGCCGGTTTCCGCCGGGCGGTGGAGACGGGCGGGCCTGATTCGGTGGGGATGTTCTCGTGCTCGAAGGCGACCAACGAAGTGAACTTCGTGGCCCAGAAGTTCATGCGGGTCGCCATCGGCACCAACAACATCGACTCCTGTAACCGCACCTGACACGCTCCCAGCGTCGTCGGTCTGGCGACAGTGTTCGGAGCGGGCGGCGGTACCAGTTCCTACCGGGAGGTGGAGGACGCCGACGTGGTCGTCCTGTGGGGCTCCAACGCCCGGGAGACCCATCCGATCTTCTTCCATCACGTCATCCAGGCCAAGCGCCGGGGGGCGAGGCTGTTCGTGGTCGACCCGCGCCACACCTCGTCCGCCCGCTTCGCCGACACCCATCTGCCCCTCAACGTGGGCACCGACATCGCCCTGGCCCATGCCGTGGCCCGGGAGATCCTCGCCGCCAGCCTCGAGAACCGTCGTTTCATCGAGAAGGCCACCACCGGCTTCGAGGAGTTCGTCGCCGCCGTGGACGAGTGGACGCTGCCCCGGGCGGAGGCGGAGACCGGGGTGCCCGCCGGCCTGATCCGGGAGCTGGCCCACGCCTACGGCCGGGCCGACCGGGCCCAGATGTGCTGGACGCTGGGCATCACCGAGCACCACAACGCCGTCGACAACGTCCTCGCCCTCATCAACCTGGCCCTGCTGTGCGGCCATGTCGGCCGCTACGGGGCGGGCCTCAACCCGCTCCGGGGCCAGAACAACGTCCAGGGCGGCGGCGACATGGGGGCCATCCCCAACCGCCTCCCCGGCTTCGCCGACATCCTCGACCCCGACACCCGGGCCCGCTTCGACGCCGCCTGGGGCAGCTCCATCCCGCCGGTCTACGGGTGGCATCTCACCCAGATGTTCGAGGCCATGGGCCGGGGTGACCTGCGGGCCCTGTACGTGCTGGGCGAGAACCCCGCCCAGTCGGAAGCCGACGTCAGCCACGCCATCGCTCTCCTCGAGGGCCTCGACCACCTCGTCGTCCAGGACATCTTCCTGACCAAGACGGCGCAGCTGGCCGACGTCGTCCTGCCTGCCAGCGCGGCATGGTGCGAGGCCGAGGGGACGGTCACCAACTCGGAGCGCCGGGTGCAGCGGGTGCGCAAGGCGCTGGAGCCGCCGGGCGACGCCCGGGACGACATCGAGATCCTGTTGGAGATCGCCCGGCGCCTGGGACAGGACTGGTGCTACAAGTCGGCCGAAGAGGTGTGGGACGAGCTCCGCTCGCTCTCGCCCCTCCACGCCGGGATGACCTACCGGCGCCTGGAGGAGCTGGGCGGGATCCAGTGGCCCTGCTACTCGGAGGACAGGCTCGAGCCGTCGTTCCTCCACGGACGGCTGTGGGAGGAGGACCCGGACCGGCGGGGCCGGCCGGCGCCGTTCTCGGCCGTGGTCCACGAGCTGCCCGTCGAGGCCCTCAGCGACGAGTACCCGCTGCGCCTGACGACCGGGCGCCGGCTCGACTCCTACAACACCGGGGTCCAGTCGGGAAGCTACGCCTCGCCCCTGCGCCGGGGCGAGACGCTGGACCTGAGCCCGGCCGATGCCGCCGACCTCGGCGTGGTGGACGGGACCCGGGTGCGGATCACGTCCCGGCGGGGCTCGGTGGTGGCCCCGGCCCGCATCGACCCCGGGCTGCCGCCTGGCCTCGTGTTCATGACCCTGCACTTCCCGGACGAGGTGGACACCAACCAGATCACCATCGACGCCACCGACCCCAAATCGGGGACGGCCGAGTTCAAGGCGGCGGCGGTGCGGGTGGAGCGGATCGACGTGCCGGAGGCGGCGGCCTCTTGAGCGCGGAGAGGTGCGGAGCACGGCGCGGCGGCTGGGGCTGGGGCCCCCGGGCGCAACGCGATGAGCCGCAAGGCGAAGAGCCATGAGCACCGATCTGCGCTTCCGGGGGGAGGTCCCCAGCCCGGCCGAGGCGGCCGCCCTCGATGCCCTGCTGGACGGCGCTGACCCCGGCCCCCACGGCCAGCGGCACCTGTTGCTGCCCGCCCTCCACGCCGTCCACGACGTAACCGGGTGGATCAGCCCCGGTGGCCTGGACGAGATCTGCCGGCGCCTGGGGGTGGCCCCGTCCGAGGCCTACGGGGTGGCGTCGTTCTACGGGCTGTTCTCCATGGAGCCCCGGCCGCCCCGGGTGGTCCACGTCTGCGTCGACCTGGCCTGTCAGATGGCCGGCTCCGGCGCCGTCGTGAGTGGCCTGCCGGAGGAGGGTGCCTCGGCCGGCAGCGTCTGGGAGGAGAGTCCGTGTCTGGGGTTGTGTGAGCGTGCCCCCGCCGCCCTCGTGGTGGACTATGGCGAGAAGCGACACGAGGCCGTGCTCGCCCCGGCGACGGCCGCATCCGTGTCCGAGGCCCTGGGTGGCGCCACCGCCCCGGCCGAGCCGGAGGTGGCGGCCGCCGTCCCCCAGCTCGGAGACCCCGGGCTCGTGCTCCTGCGCCGGGTGGGGGTGGTCGACCCCGGCAGCCTGGATGACTACCGGGCCCATGGCGGCTATGGGGCGCTGCGCCAGGCCGTGGCCCTGGGTCCGACGGGGGTCATCCGGGAGGTGACCGACTCCAAGCTCGTGGGCCGGGGCGGAGCGGCGTTCCCGGCAGGACGGAAGTGGGCGGCGGTGGCGGCCCAGCCCATCCGGCCCCACTATCTGGTGTGCAACGCCGACGAGTCCGAGCCGGGCACGTTCAAGGACCGGCTCCTCCTCGAGGGCGACCCCTTCGCCGTCCTCGAGGCCATGACCATCGCCGGCTGGGCCACCGGCTGCGAGCGGGGCTACGTCTACCTGCGGGGTGAGTACCCCCGGGCCCTGCACACGCTCGAACGAGCCATCGCCGCCGCCTACGACCGGGGCTTCCTCGGTCCGGACGTGATGGGTCTCGGGTTCACCTTCGACGTCGAGGTGCGCCGGGGGGCCGGGGCCTACATCTGCGGCGAGGAGACCGCCATCTTCAACTCCATCGAGGGCTACCGGGGCGAACCCCGCAACAAGCCGCCCTTCCCCGTCGAGGTGGGACTCTTCGGGAAGCCCACGGTGGTCAACAACGTCGAGACGCTGGTCAACGTGCTGCCCATCCTGGAGCGGGGCGGCGCGGCCTACGCCGCCACCGGCACCGAGCGCTCGACCGGCACGAAGCTCTTCGCCGTCTCCGGGTCGGTGCAGGCGCCCGGCGTCTTCGAGGTGCCCTTCGGGGTCACGCTGGCCGACCTGCTGGAGCTGGCCGGCGGCCTGCCTCCGGGCCGGGCGCTGCAAGGCGTGCTGCTGGGTGGGGCGGCCGGCGCCTTCGTCGCCCCCGACGGCCTCGAGGTGCCCCTCACCTTCGAAGGGGCGGCGGCGGCCGGAGCCACCCTGGGGTCGGGGGTCGTCATGGTGATCGACGACTCCGTGGAGCTGGCCGGCTTCCTGTTGCGCATCGCCGCCTTCTTCCGGGACGAGTCCTGCGGGCAGTGCGTTCCCTGTCGGGTGGGGACCGTGCGCCAGGAGGAGATCCTCGAGCGCCTGGTCGGCGGCCGGCCGCTCGGCAGCCGGGAAGACGAGCTGGCCCTGCTGGCCGATGTGGCCGCCGTCATGAAGGACGCCTCCATCTGCGGCCTGGGTCAGACCGCGGCTTCCGCCATCGACTCCGCCATCAAACGACTCGAGGTGTTCTCCGCATGAGCATCACCGAGCCCGCCCCCGTGGTCATCGGCCCGCCCCGGCGGATGATCGAGGTCACCATCGACGGCGACGTCCGGCGGGTGCCGGAGGGCGCCACCCTCTTGGAGGCGGCCCGGGACATGGGGGCCGACATCCCCACCTTGTGCTATGGCGACACCCTCACACCCAAAAACGCCTGCCGGGTGTGCATGGTCGAGGTCGAGGGCGCCCGGGTGCTCGCCCCCGCCTGCTCCCGCAAGGTGGAGGCGGGCATGGTGATCCACACCGACAGCCCCCGGGCCCGCCTGGCCCGGCGCATGGTGCTCGAGTTCCTGGCCAGCTCAGTCGACCTCTCCGCCGTCAGCCCCGAGGTGGCGAAGTGGATGGTCGACTACGGCATCGAGCCCACCCGCTACGGGCCCGAGGCCGCCACCGTGGCCCAGGCGCCCAAGGTCGACAACGACCTCTACGTGCGGGACTACGCCCGCTGCATCCTCTGCTACAAGTGCGTCGACGCCTGCGGGGACCAGTGGCAGCAGACCTTCGCCATCGCCGTGGCCGGCCGGGGCTTCGACTCCCGCATCTCCACGGAGTGGGACGCGCCCCTGCCCGACTCCGCCTGCGTCTACTGCGGCAACTGCGTCGAGGTGTGTCCCACCGGCGCGCTGTCCTTCTCCGCCGAGTTCAGCCTCCGGGAGGCGGGGGAGTGGGACCCGTCCCGCCAGACCCGGACCGACACCATCTGCCCCTACTGCGGCGTCGGCTGCACGCTGCGTCTCCACGTCCAGGACAACCGCATCGTCCGGGTCACCTCTCCCCACGACCAGTTCGTCACCAGAGGGAACCTCTGCATCAAGGGACGATTCGGCTTCACGCACGTCCAGGGATGAGACAGATCCTCGCCCCGCCGCGGCTGGATCCGGTCCTGCCGTCGGCGTCGGTCCTGGCCGTGCTCGGCGCCCTTCCTCCCGACGCCGATGTGGTCGTCGTCCGTGACGGGCCTTCCTGGATCATCGCCGTGGAGCCCGAGCAGATCGTGTTCGGCCGGGGAGAAGCGGCCTTCGCCGCCCTCGACGGTCTCCACCGGGGTTGGTGGGGGGGCTTCCTGTCCTACGACATGGGTCGGGCCGTGGAGCACGTCACGCCCCGGATCGCCCACGATCCCGGCGTCCCCGATCCCGGCGTCCCCGATCTGGCGCTGGCCCGCTTCGAAGCCCGGTTGATCCTCACCGCCGCTGGCGCCCGGGTGGAAGGCGACGGACCCACCCGCCCGGTGCTCGAAGCCATCGCCCGGCGAGCCGCCCAGCGGCCCCGGGCGCTCCCGGGCCCCGAGCTCGCCGCCTGGGAGTCGAACGTCTCCCGGGAGGCGTTCGAAGCGGGCGTGCGCGAGGTCGTCGGGCTCATCGAGGCGGGGGAGTGCTACCAGGTCAACCTCACCCGCCGTCTCAGCTGCCCGCTTCGGGCTGATCCGATCGGGCTCTTCGCCCGCCTCCTGCGGGAGAACCCGGCGCCGCACGCCGCCCTCGTCCGCCTCGGCTCGATGGCGGTGGTCTCGGCCTCGCCTGAGCGCTTCCTCTCCCGCCGGCGCGACTACGTCGAGACCCGGCCCATCAAGGGCACCGCCGTCGACGCCGGTGTGCTCGGGGCCAGCAGCAAGGATCGGGCCGAGAACGTGATGATCGTCGATCTGGCCCGCAACGATCTCGGACGCGTCTGCGCCTACGGCACGGTCCGGGTGCCGTTGTTGTGCGCGGTCGAGCGGCACCCGGGCCTGCATCATCTGGTGAGCACGGTGGTGGGTCGGTTGCGTCCCGAGGTGGGGACGGGCGGTCTGCTGCGGGCCACCTTCCCGCCCGCCTCCATCACCGGCGCCCCCAAGCCCCGGGTGCTCCAGGCCATCGAGGACCTGGAGGCGTCGCGCCGCGGTGTCTATTGCGGCGCCGTGGGATGGATCGACGTCGATGCCGACGCGCTGGACCTCAACGTCGCCATCCGCACCTTCGTGGTGACGGGAGGGGGCACGCAGCTGGGAGTGGGTGCCGGCATCGTGGCCGACTCCGACCCGGCCGCCGAGTGGGAGGAGACGGAGCTCAAAGCGGCCCGGCTCCTCGCCGCCGCGGGGCGCCGCTCCTAGAGGGCTCGTTGATCTAGTTGATACAGAGTGAAATTGGCACCGGTGAGAGGAGTTCGTTCTTACAGGGTTCGTCGTCGGGTCCGTCGGGCTGCAGGGAGCTCGACCCCGCCGCGGACATCCCTGACCCCGCAACCGCCAGTGCGATCGGAAGGGCGAGCATCACCAATCGTCTTGTGAAGCGGGGGCCGAACTTCACGTCATCTCCTCCGCTGTCGTGGAGTGCTGTTCGCCGTATCCGTGCTGAAGGGGATCATTTTAGCCCCCCCGTTGGGAGCGTTCCTCCTGAGGTTCGGCTCCAACTGGCGATTCGGGAGCCCGCGCCCGGGCGACCGGGCGTTTGCGCCACAATGACAGCCCATGCTCCGACCGATCGCCGTCCTCCTCGCCTTGGTCATGGCGGTCGCCGGCGCCTGCGGCGGTAAGAAGACCGTCGAAGTGTCGGTCGACGACCTGCGCCCTGGCGACTGCTTCGACGGCAGCCCCCGGGCGCCTGAGGGCGGGAAGCAGAAGGACCGCAACGTGCTCGTCGTGGCGGGCCTGCCCTGCAGCAAATCCCACGACAAAGAGGTGTTCGCCGTCTTTGAGCACCCCGCCCAGCCCGGCGTCCTCTTTCCGGGGGACGGCATGACCAAGGTGGCCCAGGACGGTTGCGCGGAGCGCTTCGCCGGCTACGTGGGCCGCGCCTTCGAGGACAGCAAGCTGCAGGTGTCCGTCATCGCCCCGGGCCCGGAGCTCTGGGACACGAACGAGCGGACCATCGTCTGCACGATCCAGGACGACAAGCCCCTCAAGGGCTCGCAGAAGGCCGGCGGCGGCTGACAGGATCGGGCCCGGTCGGGAGAGGTCAGGCTCCGAAGGTGAACCGGCTGCCGGTTGACGGCGGGATGATCTTTCCCGGCATGGCTGCATCGGCCAGGCGGGTGAAGGTTCTCCCGCTGCAGTGCATGGGGACGAGGTAGTCGGGGTTGATGGCCTTGAGGGCCTCCACCGTCTGCATCACGTAGGCGTCCGGTGCCGGGGCGAGGTGGAAGCCACCGATCACGGCATGGACCTTCTCGATGCCCGAGACCGCCTGAGCGGTCTTGACACTGTTGACGATCCCGGCGTGGCCGCACGAGGAGATGACCACCAGGCCCCGGTCCTTGACGTGGAAACAGGTCGCATGCTCGTTCCAGAACTGGTCGGGAACGATGGCGCCGGCCTGCTCGGCGGGGGAGAAATGCGAGGAGTCGCAGCCGGCGCCGTCCCGCAGGCCGAGCTCCACCTGGGCCGCAGGCTGGACCGTCTCGAATGTTGAGCGCGCGATCGCCCCGGTGGTGAAAGCCTGGTCCCCGATGACCAAGGGCTCCGGCGCCATGACCACCTGCACGCTCGCCTTCTCCAGCTCCCGCCGGTCGAGAACCCCGAAGCCCTGGCGTTCGGTCTCGGGCGCGCCCTGGGGGGCGGGGAACCACCGGTAGCAGAACGAATCCTCCCCCCCGACGTAGAGCGTGAGGTCGTCACGCATGTTCTTGCGCTGCTGGGTGAGCAGCGGCAGGAGCCCGCCGAAGTGGTCGTGGTGCCCGTGGCTGAGAATGAGCGCGTCGACCTTGGAGGGGTCGATCTTGAGGAACGCCATGTTGTCGAGCCCGGCCGTCTGGGAGTTGCCGAAGTCGAGCAGGTAGGTCCGGGTCTCGCCCGCCTTCGTCGATTCCAGGTGGAAGCCGAGCCCGAACTCGCTCTTGAGCTGGCTCTCGAGCCGGGGGCCGATGCCGAGGCCGTTGCGCTGGATCTCGCACTTCAGCGCCGCGTCGCCCACCGGGCCACTCTTGAGGAAGATGTCGTGGGAGTTGTCGACCAGCGACCACACCGCCAGCCGATCCACCACCGGAGGAGCGCTGCCCTTCATGCTCACCGACGTGACGGGAGCCGGCTTGGCCGTAGCCGGGGAATTCGCGGTGGTGGAGGAGGCGCTCGCCTCCGGCTTGGCGGTGCCGCCCTTCGAGCAGGCGGCGAGCCCCCCGGCCGCCAGCGCGCCACCGGCGATCGCACCGAGCCGAAGAAGGTCCCGTCGGGTCAGTTCGGTGCGCTCGTCCATGCGCCCCCCTTTGTCGTGACAAATACTTATCAGAAGCGGGCTGAGCAGACCAGACAGGAAACCCCCCGTCGCTCGCTCCCCAGGGGGATTCTCGGGCCCGGGTGCCTCCATACCATCGGCGGCAATGACTGGAGTGGGGCTCACGCGCCTTGTGCATGCCGTGCGGGAAGTGGAGTTCGGCTCCGAGACCCGTTACGCCGAAGGCGTCCTGCACGTCGGACGGCGGGAGGCGGAAGCGCTCCTGTCCCATCCCGCGCTGGGGGCCACCCGGCTGTCGTGGGCCTCTCCGGGGGAACCCGTCCGCATCGTGAAGGTGCTCGACGCGGTGGAGCCGCGCACCAAGGGCCCGGGGGGTGGCGGCATCTTCCCGGGCTTCGTGGGCCCGGCCCGGGCTCAGGGCCGGGGCGAGACGCACGTGCTGCGGGGCGCCGCCGTAGTGGCTGCCGGGTACCTGCCCCGGGCCCAGGAGGCGCTCGTCGACATGTGCGGCCCGGCGGCGCCGCTCTCGCCGCTCGGCGCCACCCACAACCTCGTCGTCGAGTTCGAACCCGCTCCTTCAGCGCCCTGGGAGGACGTCGACGACGCCCTCCGCCGCGGGCTCCTGAAGCTGGCCTCCCACGTGGCCGAGGCCGCCCTCGAGGCGCCACCCGACGCCACCGAAGAGGTGCCCGCGGGCGACGGACGAAGCCACCACCACCTCCCCCGGGTGGTGGCGGTCACCAACCTCCAGACCCAGGGTCTGTTCAAGGACGTTTTCGTGTACGGCCGGAGCTTCCGCGGGAGCCTGCCGACGCTCATCGATCCCGGAGACCTCGACGACGGGGTCGTGGTGAGCGGGCAGTTCGGTCACCCCGGCCTCAAGAACCCCACCTACATGCATCAGAACCACCCGGTGGTGGAGGCCCTGCGGGCCCGTCACGGCCGCGACCTGGTCCTCGCCGGGGTGGTGATCTGCCCCGAGCCGGTCGATCAGGCCGGTAAGGAGCTGGTCTCCGCCCATGCCGCCCGCCTGTGCGCCGCTGCCGGGTTCGATGCCGCTGTCGTCACCAAGGAAGGCGCCGGGAATGCCGACGCCGACATGGCCCTCAAGATGGACGCCCTGGAAGACCTCGGCATCCCGGCGGTGGGCCTGTTCGCGGAGATGGCGGGGCCCGACGGCACCGCCCCACCCCTCGTGGTCCCCCCGGAGCGGGCCACGGCCATGGTCAGCACCGGCAACTACGACGAGCGCCGTGCGCTCCCAGCCATGGAACGGGCCCTGGGCGGAGACCAGCTCGCGCTCCTCGGCGTGCCGGCGGCCGGCGCCCTCGAGGTGCCCACGGCGGTCATCTACTGCTCGCTCAGCCCCCTGGGCTGGGGGCGCCTCACCTGCCGGGAGGCGGCGTGATCCGAGTCGTGCACTACCTCAACCAGTTCTTCGCCGGCTTCGGCGGCGAGGAGGCGGCCGGGAAGCCCCCCGCCCGTATCGACGGGCCCGTCGGCCCGGGCCGGCCGCTGCAGGCCCTGCTCGGTGATGGCTTCGAGATCGTGGCCACCGTCTGGTGCGGCGACAACTACGCGGCGGCCAACCCCGGGGCCGCCGAGGAGATCCTCGCCCTCGCCGCCGAGGCGAAGCCGGGGCTGCTCCTGGCCGGGCCGGCCTTCGGCAGCGGCCGCTACGGCCTGGCCTGCGCCCGGGTGGCCGCCGCCGCCGCCGAGGCCGGCATCCCGGCCCTGGCGGCGATGCACGAGGACAACCCCGGGCTCGACGAGGCGGGCGTCGCCCCCGTGGTCGGGGTGGGGGCGACGGCCCGGGAGATGAAGGCCTCCCTGCCGCTCCTGGCCACCACGGCCCGCAAGGTGGCCCGGGGCGAACCGATCACCCGGGACGACGGCCGGGCCGGGCGGATCCCCCGCCGGTCGGTCACCGCCGAGACCCCGGCCGCCGAGCGGGCCGTCGACCTCCTGCTGGCTCGCCTGGCCGGCGACAGGGAACGCACCGAGGTGCCGCTCCCGAGGTTCGATCAGGTCACCCCCGCCCCGCCGGTGGAGGACCCTGGGCAGGCGCTGGTGGCGCTCGTCACCGAGGGCGCACTGGTTCCCGATGACAACCCCGACGGGCTGGAGTCGGCCCGCGCCACCCGCTGGCTGCGCTACCCCCTCGACGGAGTCGACACGCTGCCCGCCGGCCACTGGCGGTCCGTCCACGGGGGGTTCTCGACCACGTGGGCCAACGAGGACCCGCACCGCATCCTGCCCCTCGACGTGGCCCGCGAGCTGGAGCGGGAAGGTGCCATCGGCAGCCTCCACGCCGAGTTCCTGGTCACGGCGGGCAACGGGACGGCCGTGGCCAACGCCCGCCGTTTCGGGGTGGAGTGGGCCGCCGACCTGCGACGCTCCGAGGTGAGGGCGGCCATCCTCACCGCCACCTGAGGGACAGGAACGCGTTGCGGGTCAACGCTTGCGAAGGAACTGGAGCGGGCCGGAATCCCCACGGCGGTGCTGTGCAACCTGGTCGGCATCGCCCTGCGGGTGGGCGCGCCCCGCATCATCCCCACCCGGGGCATTCCCTACCCGACCGGTGACCCCGACCTCGGCCCGGCGGAGGAGCGGGCGTGGCGGCGGCGCCTGCTGGAGACGGCGCTGGAGGCCGTCTCCACCCCGGTCGACGGGCCCACCGTCTTCCCCGTGGTCACCCGATGACCGTGCCTCGCCCCCCGGTGGTCGTGGCCGCCACCCAGGTCCTGGCCCACACCCCCCGGTTGGCCCGCTTCGGATCCAAGCCCTCCCGGACCCTGCCCGGCCGGCCGGAACTCGAGGAGCGCTTCGCCACCTCGCTGCGGAGCTTCGAGGACGCCGCCGGCTACCTGCCGCACCAGGCGTACCTGGGGGTCCTCCATCCCCGGGCGCTCCCGCCCCGGCCGTGGGTGGGAACCGGGGGCGACGCCGGTGCCAGCCGCTTCGGCCCCGCCGGCGAGGTGATGCCCGAGGTCGAGTTCCTGGGCCTGCTGGCGGCGGTGGACGGTTTCGGCCTCGTGACCCTGGCGCCCGCCACCGCCGACGAGGCCCTGGCGGGTCTGAGCCGCCACCCGCTGGCCAAGTGGATCGGCATCGATCAGGTCGAGGGGCACCGGGGTGACACCGAGGCGGCCGCCGCCGAACCCGGCGCGCTGGCCGTCACCGCCGCGTCCGGTCCGCCGGCGGCGGTGGTGCGGCGCGCCCACGACCGCGACGAGGCCCTGGCCGCGCCCGTCCTGCTGGAGAACCTCGCCGGCAAGGCCACGGCCACCCTCGCCCTGCTGCGCCTCCTCGACGGCCACGGGATCGATCCCGCCTCCGTCGACTACGTCCTCGGCTGTGGCGAAGAGGCGATCGGGGACCGCTATCAGCGGGGCGGCGGGAACATGGCCAAGGCGGTGGCGGAGGCGGCTGGGCTTCTGCGGGCCTCGGGAGCCGACGTGAAGGACTTCTGCGCCGCCCCCGTCCCGGCCCTGGTGATGGCGGCCAGTCTCGTGGCCGCAGGCGTGTTCGGCCGGGTGGCGGTGATCGCCGGCGGGTCGCTGGCCAAGCTGGGCATGAAGTTCGAGGGCCACCTGGCCCACGACCTCCCCGTGCTCGAGGACGTCATGGGCGGCGCCGCGGCACTGGTGGAGGCCGACGACGGGCACTCGCCCCGGCTACGCCTCGATGCCGTGGGACGCCACCCCGTCGGCGCCGGCGGTGCCGCCCCCCAGATCATGGAGGCGCTGGCCATTGAGCCCCTCGGCCGCCTCGGCCTGCGTATGACCGACGTCGACGACTACGCCACCGAGCTGCACAACCCGGAGATCACCGAGCCGCAGGGCTCGGGTGATGTGGCGCTCCGGAACTACAAGACGCTGGCGGCCCTCGCCGCCCGTCGGGGCGATATCACCCGGGACGACATGTCCGCCTTCGTGGAGGGCCACGGGATGCCGGGCTTCGCCCCCACGCAGGGCCACCTGGCGTCGGCCCTGTGCTATCTGCCTCACGCCCTGGCTCGGCTGACGACCGGTCCCGCCCAGCGGGCCATGTTCCTGGCCAAGGGCAGCCTGTTCCTGGGGCGGATGTCGCAGCTGTCGGACGGGATGAGCCTGCTGCTCGAACGCAACGACGGAGGAGGATGACCGTGACCAACCTGGTGGAGGCGACCCGGGATGACTTCCGGGATCTGGTGGCGGAGGGCCGCGTCCTCGTCGACGTGTGGGGGCCGTCGTGCACGCAGTGCATCGCCCTCTTCCCCTACGTCGAGGAGCTCGCCTCCCGCCGCCCGGACCTGCGGGTGGTCAAGCTGGAGGCACCCAAGGCCCGCCGGCTCTGCATGGAGCTGAAGCTGATGGGCCTCCCCGCCTTCCTGTTGTTCGAGGACGGCGACGAAGTGGGCCGCATCGCCGGTCCGGAGCTGACCGCCGGGCGCATCGACGCCTGGCTGGCCGAGACGTCCGCCGATACCCGAGGGGGTGACCAGTGCTGAAGGGGAAGAAAGTCATCGCCCTCGGGGAACGCGACGGAGTGTCGGGCCCGGCCATCGCCGCCTGTGCCGATGCCGCCGGCGCCGAAGTGATCTTCAATGCCACCGAGTGCTTCGTCTGAACGGCGTCCGGAGCCATGGACCTGCAGAGCCAGGAGGCGATCGCCCGCCTCGCCCGGCAACACGGGCCGGAGAATCTCGTCGTGATCCTCGGAGCCCCCGACTCCGAGGCCGCCGAGATCGCCGCCGAGACCGTGACCCTGGGAGATCCGGCCTACGCAGGAGCCTTGGCTGAGGTCCAGTTGGGCCTCGACGTCTACCACGTCCTCGAAGACGAGATCCGCCGGACGGTGCCCGCCGACGTATACGAGGAGCAGGTCGGCGTGATGGCCGACGTCCTCGACGCCGAGGAGCTGGGCGCGGCCGTCGCCGGTATCCGGGCTCAGGTGCCAAGGACCCATGATCAGTGAATTCACCCTCGGGTTCCCTCTGCCGGGGGAGCCCTAAGGATCATTGTCACTACAACCTTTCAGGGTGGGCCATATCGGATATGCCGGGATCGTCGGGGGCCTCCTCCCTCAGGCGGGATCGGCTGTCGATGAGTGGTGACCACCGGCTGACGGTCGGGGTGCCGCGGGAGACATTCCCGGGGGAGCACCGCGTCGCCCTGACCCCGCCGGTGGTCCCAGCCTTGGCCGGACAGGACCCCGATGCTCTTCGGTGACGCCAAGGCCTTCGCCGGCATGGTCATCATGGAGTCCTCGGCGGCGCCGGGGGGCGCAGCACGGTAGGAGGAATGGCCTCGGCCCTGGCCAGGTAGACGGCCGACCGGTCGAGCCAGTCCCCTTCAAGCTTCCCGGTACGGACGTTGAGTTCCACCAGGGTGGCGGCGGCCTGCGCCGCCGCTCGCGCCAGCAGGCCGGCCGTCACTGCGTCGCCTTCGAGGTTCGGATTCCCGTGCTGCACCAGGCGCCAGGCCAGCACGGCGGTCTCGGACGCCGCCTGGGTGATCCTGAGCGGGACCGCCGTGGCCCGCTCCAGCGCCTCGCGGATCCGCCGCCGCCGCCCTTCGGGGTCGCCGTCCTTGGGCAGGGCGTAAGCGGCCCGCACCTCCCCGTAGACGGCGGCGTCCTCATCGGCCAGCGCCAGGGCCCGGCGGCGGAGGTCGTCGGCGCCGGCCACCATGGCGGGAGCGTCGTCGAGCTGCTGCACGGACAGGCGGCCCGCGAGGGCGACGAGGCCGGCGGCCAGTGCCACCGCCACGGCGGCGGCACTGCCGGCGGCGACACTGCCTCCGGCCGGAGTCGGCTCCTCCGAAGCCACGAGGTCCAGGAACCGGCCCAGTGGCTCGTCGCCGAATGGAACGGCGACGCCCGTCATCCCAGCCCTTGTCCGGCGAGCGCCTCCTCCCACTCCTTCAGCGCCGCTCGCGCCACCACCACCCGTTGCCCCAGCTTGCAGCTGGGGACGGTCCCGTCCCTCACCATCCGCCAGGCCTGCCTGCGGGAGACACCGAGGATCTCCGCCACCTCCACCACGGAGAGGAACGGGGACTCATGAAAAGCGTCGGCCGAGGCCGCTGCCGGTTGTGGCAGCTGGCGCAGCGCGTCCAAGGCTTGCCGAACGAGCCTCTCGGCGTGGTGCTGCTGCGCCTGGAGGTCCCGCAGGGCCTCGACCGCAGCCTCCAGGTTGCGACGAGCGACCTCGACCGTTGCCTGCTCATCGATCGGCGCCGTCTCACCCGGAACACCGAGGCGTGCCGCCTGCTCTTTCACGAACGCATCCTCTCCTCGACCGAGCGCCTGTGTCCACCCCATCCCATCGTCGGAGCCGGCTCCCGCCTGGGGCATCGGCGCCCGCCATGGTTCCCGCTGAGTACCTCCGGGAAGAACCGGACTACCGTGTGGGCAGGAGCGTGCACTG
>JBIOYN010000192.1:0-5166 GCA_044870155.1 Acidimicrobiia bacterium
CTCCGGGGCCGGCGCTGACATGGCCTCGACCTCGCCGCCCCGGGTCCAGCCCGCTCGCCGCCGGAGCCTGCCCTGGCCCTTCGACCTCTACCAGTCGGCGGTGGGCAAGAAGTGGGTCATGGCCGTCTCCGGCATCATCCTCATGGGCTACGTCTTCGCCCACATGGTGGGCAACCTCAAGGTGTACCTGGGGTCGGAGGAGCTCAACCACTACGCCGAATGGCTCCGGGACCTGGCCACCCCGGCGCTGCCCCGCACCGTCGCCCTGTGGCTGATGCGCACGGTGCTGGCCGGCGCCTTCGTGCTCCACATCCACGCCGCCTACGGCCTCACGGTCATGAACCGCCGGGCCCGCCCCCGGGGCTACGTCACCCGCCGGGACTACGAGGCGGCCGACTTCGCCGGGCGCACCATGCGCTGGACGGGCGTCATCGTCGCCCTCTTCGTCGTCTTCCACCTTCTCGACCTGACGTGGGGGACGGCCAACCCCGACTTCATGCGAGGCGACCCGTACCACAACCTGGTGGCGAGCTTCTCCCGGGTCCCCGTGGCCATCGCCTACGTCGTCGCCAACGTGGCCCTGGCCGTCCACCTGTACCACGGGGCCTGGAGCCTGTTCCGCAGCCTGGGGGTCAGCCACCCCCGGCTCGATCTCTGGACCCGGCGCTTCGCCGTGGCCTTCGCCGGCATCATCCTGGTGGGCAACGTGAGCTTCCCCATCGCCGTCCAGGCCGGGTTGGTCTCGTGACCATGTCTTCGGGGTCAATGGGGCTCGACGCCCGCATCCCGGCGGGGACCCTGGAGGAGAAGTGGGACTACCACCGCTTCGAGATGAAGCTGGTGGCGCCCCACAACCGCCGGCGCTTCGACGTCATCGTGGTCGGCACCGGGCTGGCCGGCGCGGCGGCGGCCGCCACCCTGGGCGAGCTCGGCTACCGGGTGAAGGCCTTCACCTTCCATGACAGCCCCCGGCGGGCCCACTCCATCGCTGCCCAGGGGGGCATCAACGCGGCCAAGAACTACCGGGGCGACGGCGACAGCATCTACCGCCTGTTCTACGACACGGTGAAGGGGGGCGACTTCCGGGCCCGGGAGGCCAACGTCTACCGCCTGGCCGAGCTGTCGGTGCAGATCATCGACCACTGCGCGGCCCAGGGGGTCCCCTTTGCCCGGGAGTACGGCGGCCTGCTCGACAACCGCTCCTTCGGCGGCGCCCAGGTGTCGCGCACCTTCTATGCCCGGGGCCAGACCGGCCAGCAGCTGCTGATGGGCGCCTACCAGGCCCTGTGCCGCCAGGCCGAGGCGGGCACGGTGGAGATCTACGACCGCACCGAGATGCTCGACGTGGTGGTGAAGGACGGCCGGGCGGTGGGCATCGTGGTCCGCAACCTCCACACCGGCGAGGTGACGTCGCACTCGGCCCACGCCGTGGTGCTGGCCACCGGCGGGTACTCCAACGTCTTCTTCCTGTCCACCAACGCCATGGCCTGCAACGCCACCGCCATCTGGCGGGCATACCGGAAGGGCGCCGCCTTCGCCAACCCCTGCTTCACCCAGATCCACCCCACGTGCATCCCGGCCAGCGACGAGTTCCAGTCCAAGCTCACCCTCATGTCCGAGTCGCTGCGCAACGACGGGCGCATCTGGGTGCCGGCCGAGTACGAGGACCCCCGCCCGCCGGAGCAGATCCCCGACCCCGAGCGGGACTACTTCCTGGAGCGGCGTTATCCCGCCTTCGGCAACCTGGTGCCCCGCGACGTGGCCTCCCGGGCGGCCAAGACCGAGGTGGACCGGGGTCGGGGCGTCGGCCCGCTGCGCAACGGTGTCTACCTCGACTTCGGTGGCGCCATCGGCCGCAACGGAGCCGACGTCATCGAGGAGCGTTACGGGAACCTGTTCGAGATGTACGAGCGCATCACGGGCGAGAACCCCTACCAGACGCCCATGCGCATCTACCCGGCGCCCCACTACACCATGGGCGGCCTGTGGGTGGATTACAACCTGATGAGCACCATCCCGGGCCTGTTCGTCTCCGGCGAGGCCAACTTCTCCGACCACGGCGCCAACCGCCTGGGCGCCTCGGCGCTCATGCAGGGCCTGGCCGACGGGTACTTCATCCTCCCCTACACCATCCCCGACTACCTGGCCGGGTACCTGGGCGACCCGGTGGTGCCCACCGACGACCCCGTCTTCACCGAGGCCGAGGCCCAGGTGCGCAAGGCCACGGCCGGGTTCCTGGCCCGCCGGGGCACCCGCTCGGTCGACCAGTTCCACCGGGAGCTGGGCAAGATCATGTGGGACAACTGCGGCATGGCCCGCAGCCGGGAGGGCCTGGAGAAGGCGCTGTCGGAGATCCCGGCGCTGCGGGCCGAGTTCGAGAAGGACCTCCGGGTGCTGGGCGACGCCGAGGGGCTCAACCAGTCGCTGGAGCGGGCCGGGCGGGTAGCCGACTTCTTCGAGCTGGCCGAGCTCATGTGCACCGACGCCCTGCGCCGGGAGGAATCCTGCGGCGGCCACTTCCGCGTCGAGCACCAGACCGAGGACGGCGAGGCGCGCCGCGACGACGAGCACTTCGCCCACGTGGCCGCCTGGCGCTACGCCGGGCCCGACGCGCAGCCCGACGTCCTGGTCGAGCCGCTCGAGTTCGAGCACGTCCACCTGGCGCAGCGGAGCTACCGCTGATGTCCCGGGGGACACCCCCGCACCCCCGGGCATCGTGAAAACCCTCGACCTGAAGCTCCGCATCTGGCGCCAGGCCGGCCCGTCGGTCCCCGGCGCCATGGTGGAGTACGACATGCCCGGCGTGAGCGAGGACATGTCGTTCCTGGAGATGCTCGACATCCTCAACGAGCGCCTGGTGGCCGAGGGCGAGGAGCCCGTCGCCTTCGAGCACGACTGCCGGGAGGGTATCTGCGGCTCGTGTGGGGTCATGATCAACGGCCGGCCCCACGGCCCCCAGCGCGGGACCGCCACCTGCCAGCTCCACATGCGCCAGTTCAAGACGGGTGAGGTGATCGAGGTCGAGCCGTGGCGGGCGGCCGCTTTCCCGGTGGTGAAGGACCTCGTCGTCAACCGCAGCGCCTTCGACCGGATCGTGGAGGCCGGCGGCTACATCAGCGTGAACACCGGGGCGGCGCCCGAGGCCAACCTCATGCCCGTCCCCAAGCCGGTGGCCGACACCGCCTTCGAGGCGGCGGCCTGTATCGGCTGCGGCGCCTGCGTGGCCGCCTGCCCCAACGGAGCCGCCCAGCTGTTCACGTCAGCCAAGCTGGCCCATCTCAACCTCCTGCCCCAGGGCCAGGCCGAGCGCTGGGAGCGGACGGAGGCCATGGTCGACCGGATGGAGGAGTTCTTCGGCAGCTGCACCCTGCACGGCGAGTGCGAGGCCGCCTGCCCCAAGGAGATCTCCATCGATTTCATCTCGCTCATGAACCGCGACTACATCCGATCGAAGTTCAAGAACCGGAAGCTGTTGAGCCAGACCAACTAGGGGGGTGGGGGATTGGACGCTGACGTTACGGGGGGCATCCCCGAACCCCCGGGGATGGCACTCAAGCGGATCTCGACGGTCGCCATCCCGGAAGCGCTGGCCAAGGCCGAGCGCTACCGGCTGCTCAACGAGCCCAACCAGGCCGAGAGCATCTGCCTCGACATCCTCGAGGTCGATCCCGACCATCAGCAGGCGCTGGTCACGCTCATCCTGGCCATCACCGACCAGTTCGGCACCGAGCGGACGAGAGGTGCCCAGGACGCCCGGACCTTCGTCGCCCGGCTGGCCGACGAGTACCAGCGGGCCTACTACGGCGGGCTGGTGTGGGAGCGCCAGGCCTGCGCCTACCTCAAACGGGGCAAGGCCCGCAGCTCCGCCTACCCCGCCTTCCGGGACGCCATGGCCCTCTACGAGCAGGCCGAGGCCATCCGCCCCGTGGGCGACGACTCCGTCATCCTGCGCTGGAACGCCTGCGTCCGCTCCATCACCCGGGAGGGATTGGCTCCCCGCCCCGTCGAGGTCGAGCAGCCCCTGGAATAGCGACGCGGCCAGAGAGGGCCTTTCCCCGTAGAGTTCGCCGTGTGAACCTCGGCCCGACCGAGCTGGTCATCCTCCTGGTCCTCGTGTCGCTTCTCGCCGTACCGATCTGGGCCGTGACCGACGCCCTGCGGGCCAGCGACGCCGAGTGGGCCGCCATCGGCCAGCAGCGCACGATGTGGATCCTCCTGATCGGTCTCAGCGTGGTGTGCGGCGGCGGTGTCGTCGGGATCATCCTGGCCGTGATCTATCTGGTGTCCGTCCGCCCCAAACTCCAGGCAGCCCGGAGTGCCGGGCCTCCGAGCTGACCCGCGAACCCATCGATGCGCAAACGCCTGGGCGGTCACGGTCGGGGGCGAGCGGCTGATGACCCTGGCGCCAGGGCGCGCAAGGCCACATCGATCTCTTCCGGTGGGAGATTGGGCGGTAGGGAGAGGATGGGCAGTTCGGCCCCGACTTCGTACCAGCGGGCGAGCCGGCGCCGGGCGGCGTCCGGGGTACCGAACACGACGACTTCGTCAAGGAGAACGTCGGCCTCCGGCGGCACCGTGAACGCCGAACGGGTCGGATTGGCCGCCTGCACCGCCTTCACCTCGGCGCCGAAGCCGAGCCAGTCCAACATCCGGGGGTAGATCGGCCCCATGGACGTCAGATAGAAGCCGAGCCACCAGGCGGCCAGCTCCCGTGCCCTCGCATCGTCGGCGGCGACCGCCGTCACGATGGCCGGGCAGAAGCGGCACCGTTCCGCCTGCGACCGCATCCCGGTTCCCTGTTCGAGGAGCCGCAGCATCTCGCCGGTTCGAGTCACCGGCACAAAGGTCGGCATCCACCCGTCGGCCATCTCCCCGCTGAGCCGGGCGGAGGCGGGGGCGAGCCCTGCCAGGTAGATGGGAATGGACTCGGCGCTGACAGCCAAACGGAGGGGGCGGGCCTGGTCGGTGCGCGACAGCGGAACCCGGTGACCCGCCAGCAGCTCGCGTACCTGGGTGACGACCCTCCGCATCTGATCCACCGGCGAGACGAAGGCGACGTCGTGAAGACCTTCCACGAGCTGCGGGGTGCTCGCCCCGAAGCCGAGGATGAACCGGGACCCTGAGATCTGACTCAACGTGGCCGCGGCCATGGCCAGTGTTCCACCG
>JBIOYN010000193.1:0-18473 GCA_044870155.1 Acidimicrobiia bacterium
CTCCATGGGCACCCCGCCGCGGTTGACCCAGGCCACGGGCAACCCGAAAGAGCGGGCTCCGGCCACGTCCCAGGGATTGGAGGACACGAAGAGCATCCGCTCGGGCGGGAGCCCGAGATCCCGCCCCGCCAGGGCGTAGACCGAGGGATGGGGCTTGTAGATCGACAGCTCGTGCACGGAGATGACGTGGCTGATGACCTTGGTCAGCCCGCCGGCGGCGAGGCCGTCCTCGAGCATGGGCGGGCTGCCGTTGGAGAGGACGGCCAGGGTCCGGGGGGCGAGGCGGGCCAGGGCGCCGGCCACCTCCGGATAGGGGGCGACGTCAAGCCACGCCCCCAGGAGCCGCTCCCGTCCGCCGGCGTCGACCTCCACCCCCCGGCGCTCCAGCGTGTAGTCGAGGGCGTCGCCCGTCACCGTCCAGAAGTCGACGTAGCGGCCCATGAGCGACCGCAGCCATGTGTACTCCAGCTGCTTCTGCCGCCACAGGTCGACGAACGGGCCGGGTTCGTCGGTGACGGCCGCCGCCGCCCGGCCCACCGAGGCGATCTCGAGCAGGGTGCCGTAGAGGTCGAAGACGAGGGCGTCGGGGTCGCGCATGGTGCGGGTCTACCACCGGTGGCGTGCTAACACCGGAGCCATGACCGGCCGGATCGGAAGGGTGCTCTCGATGGTGGTGGCAACCCTGGTTCTGGCTGGCGCCTGTACTGGCGACGGTTCGGGCACCGAGACGGCGTCGAGCACCACCGAGGCCAGCGCCGGCTTGGACACCGAGCTCCCCACCCTCCCGCCCGAGACCGAGCCCGTGACCCAGCCTCCCGTCACGCAGCGGCCCACCACCACCGCCCCCACCTCCTCGGCGCCCACCACGTCCACCACCGAGGACGAGGGTCCCCCGGTGGTCCTCGAGGGCGACGGCCTGGGCGCCGTCCGCTTCGGGGACGACCCCGACCAGGTCCTCGCCGGCCTCACCCTGCGCTGGGCCCCGCCCGACACGGACTCTGGATGGGTGGCGGCGGGAAGCTCGCCCTACGGCGTCTGCCCCGGGAACCAGGTCCGGGTCGTGGAGTGGCAGGGCTTCCGGGTGTTCTTCTCCGACGGGCCCACCCCCTTCGGCCCCGCCGGACGCCGCCACTTCTTCACCTGGGAGTACCGGGCGGCCGACTTCGACGCCCCCCGCCCCGATCCCGGGGGCAACCGGCCACCCCTCCACACGGCCGAGGGCATCACCATCGCCTCGACAGTGGCCGACCTGCAGCGGGCCTATGGTGACAGGCTCGAGCTGTTCGACCAGGAGGAAGGGGGCGGACCCGCCTTCGGCGTCCAGACGGCCGACGGAGGCCTGTTCGGGTTCGTGACCAACGTGGATCCCGGTGGCCTGGTCCGGTCGATCACCGGCGGAGGAGGGTGCGGGGAATAGTGGACCCGGTTCGTGCGCTCAAGCGCATCGCCTACCTGCTGGAGCGGGAGCTGGAGTCGCCCCACCGGGTGAAGGCCTACCGCAAGGCGGCCGCCGTCATCGCCGAGCTGCCCGCCGGTGAGCTCGAGCGCCGGGTCCGGACCGGCACCCTCCAGGACCTCCCGGGCATCGGCGAGAAGACGGAGCGGGTCATCTCCGAGGCCGCCAACGGCGAGATCCCGGCCTACCTGCAGGCCTTGGAGGGGGAACCCTCCGCCGTCCCCACCCTGACCGGCGAGGGCGCCGCCCTGCGGGCCGCCCTGCTGGGCGACTGCCACACCCACTCCGACTGGTCCGACGGCGGCTCACCCATCGACGAGATGGCGGAGGCCGCCCGAGATCTCGGCCACACCTGGACCGTGCTCACCGACCACTCTCCCCGGCTCACCGTGGCCAAGGGCCTCTCCCCCGAGCGGCTGCGGCGCCAGCTGGACGTGGTGGCGGAGGTCAACGAGCGCCTCGCTTCCGGGGACACCCCGGGCCCCGGGGCCCCCTTCCGCCTCCTCACCGGCATCGAGGTCGACATCAACGAGGACGGCACCCTCGACCAGGACGAGGACCTCCTGGCCGAGCTGGACCTGGTGGTGGCCTCCGTCCACTCCAAGCTGCGGATGGACCGCGAGGCCATGACCCGCCGCATGCTCCTGGCTGTGGCCAACCCCCACGTCGACGTGCTCGGCCACTGCACCGGACGGATGGTCATGGGACGGGGTGGCGGGTCGGGCAAGGGCCGTCCCGAGTCGGAGTTCGATGCCGACCTCGTCTTCACCGCCGTGGCGCGCTTCGACAAGGCCCTGGAGGTCAACTCCCGGCCCGAGCGTCTGGACCCGCCCCGGCGCCTCCTGACCCGGGCGCTGGAGCTGGGCTGCAAGCTGGCCATCGACACCGACGCCCACGCCCCCGGACAGCTGGAGTGGCAGCCCTACGGCTGCGAGCGGGCGGCGGAGTGCGGGGCGCCCCCCGACTCGGTCATCAACACCTGGGACGAGGCCCGCCTCCTCGCCTGGACCGCACAGCATCCCGCTTGACGATTACCAGCCGGGTCCAGCCCGTCTGTTAGGGTTTCCTAACTTTATGGAGGAGGCGACCCAAACCGCAGGAACGGCGCCCGAATGCACGCCTGGCTTCCCCTCGCTCCCGGCGCGGGTTCGCCTGGCGCTGGAAGTAGCCGCCGTCGTCGCCGTCTGGGCCGGGACCGTGGTGGTGCTGACGGCCATCACGATCGAGCACCCGGTCCTGCACAACGTGGCTCACCTGGGCCACCTGGTGTCCCTGGCCGTCGGCTTCGGAGGGGTCGTTGTCGTGGACACCTACGGCCTGCTCTGGCTGGCCGGCCGGCGATCGGCGGCGGAGGTCGGCCGACTGGCCATGACGGGACACTGGCTCGTCCTCGGCGGCCTCACCGGCCTTCTGGTGACCGGCGCCATGCTCCACCCCGACCTGTCGCGGCTCCTCCCGCGCATCAAGATGCTCCTCGTCCTCGTGGTCATGCTGAACGGGCTGAATGCCCACCGGTTGGGCCGGCGGCTCCCGGGGCTGCCGCCCCATGTCCGGGGTGGCGACATCCCCTGGTGGTTCGTCCCCCGCGGCCTCGTCAGCGCCCTGGTCTCCCAGGTCGGTTGGTGGGGCGCCATCGCCATTGGCTTCGCCACATCGGCGGCCCGGGCCGGAAACTAAGCCGATCACCCTGCCTGACCAGCGGTTTTAACCCCCCGTATCATTGGTGCCAGTGAACGGGATCGTCCTCGCCGGTGCGGTGTTCGTCACCATCCTGGTGCCGGCCGTGGCCCTCTGGCGCCTCCTGCGGGCCCGGCGGGCGTTCGGGACCCCGGCCGAGCAGGCCACCTTCGACGTGCTTCACAAGGCCAACGAAGCCTCTCCGCCCCTGCGGATGGGCCTCACCCGGTCGGCCGCCAGCAAGGCCGTCAAGGGCGTCCACAGCCTCATCGGCGCCCCGGCCGTCGCCCTCACGGACGAAACCGAGCTGCTGGCCTGGGACGGTATCGCCGACCACCACGGGGCCCAGGCGGCCAGCCTGGCCGCCGCCGTGGTCGCCTCCGGCCGGCCCCGGGTGGTGACCAAGGACCTCCTGCCCTGCCGCGACCCCTACTGCCCCATCGAGTCGGCGGTCATCGTCCCCCTGGTGGTGGGCGACGACGTGGTCGGCACCCTGGGCGCCTTCGGCGCCGAGGCCCGCCCCGGGCTCATCCGGGCCGCCAGCGAGGTGGCCCGCTGGATCTCCACCCAGGTGGAGCTGGCCGAGCTCGACGTATCCCGGGCCCGCCTGGCCGAGGCCGAGGTCCGGGCGCTCCGGGCCCAGATCTCGCCCCACTTCATCTTCAACGCCCTGACCGCCATCGCCAGCTTCGTCCGCTCCGACCCGGAGCGGGCTCGGGAGCTGCTGCTGGAGTTCGCCGACTTCACCCGCTACAGCTTCCGCAGCCACGGCCAGTTCACCACCCTGGCCGAGGAGCTCCGCTCCATCGACAAGTACCTGGCCCTGGAGCGGGCCCGGTTCGGCGAGCGCCTCCAGGTCACCCTCCAGGTCGCCCCCGAGGTCCTGCCCGTGGCCGTGCCCGTCTTCGTGCTCCAGCCCCTGGTGGAGAACGCCGTGCGCCACGGCCTGGAGAAGAAGCCGGGCCGGGGCCACATCACCATCGTGGCCTCCGACGCCGGGCCCGAGTGCCACATCTCGGTGGAGGACGACGGCGTGGGGATGGAACCGCAGCGGGTCCGTTCCAGCCTGGCCGGGCGAGACAACGGGGTGGGGCTGGCCAACGTGGACGAGCGGCTGCGGACGGTGTTCGGCTCCGACTTCGGGCTGGTGGTGGAGACCGCCCCCGGCGCCGGAACCAAGGTCAGCCTGCGGGTGCCCAAGTACCGCAGCGGGGTCCGAGCCTCCTGATGTCGTTCACGGGGACACCCCGGACCCCGGGCCCGCTCGACGTGCTCGTGGTCGACGACGAGCTCCCGGCGCTCGAAGACCTCGCCTACCTGCTCCGCCAGCAGCCCCCCATCGGCAAGGTGACCACGGCCGGCGACGCCACCGAGGCGCTGCGCCGCCTGCGCGACGACCGGTTCGACGCCATCTTCCTCGACATCCGCATGCCCGGCCTCGACGGGCTGGACCTCGCCCGGGTGCTGGGCCGCTTCGCCCGTCCGCCGGCCATCGTGTTCGTCACCGCCTACGAGAACCACGCCGTGGAAGCCTTCGAGCTGGCGGCCCTGGACTACCTCCTCAAGCCCGTCCGCCCCGAGCGCCTCGCCGAGGCCATCGGGCGGATCACGGCCGGCCGGGGCCGGCCCGCAGCCGACGCCGACAAGGAGGACCCCACCCGGATCGCGGTGGAGACGGGGGGCCGGACCCGGTTCGTGGAGCGGGACTCCATCCGCTACGTGGAGGCCAGCGGCGACTACGTCCGCCTCCACGCCGAGGACACCAACTACCTGGTGCGGACACCGATCTCGGCGCTGGAGGACAGCTGGCGGGACGCAGGGTTCGTCCGCGTCCACCGCCGCTACCTGGTGGCCCTGCGCCACCTGTCCGAGCTCCGGGTGCGCTCCGGGGGCGGCTACGTCCTCGTCATCGACGGCCACGAGCTGCCCGTCAGCCGCCGCCACGCCCGGGAGCTGCGGGAGCTCATCGCCCGCGCCCCCGGTGCCCGCAGGCCGCCGGCGTGACCGACATCCCGCCGTACGGCGGCGGGCCGGCGCTCTCCGGGGATACCCCGAGCCCGGGCCAGCGGGTGGCCGTCCGCAACCCCCGGGGCCGGGCCGCCGGCCGGCACGAGCGGACCCTGGCCGACCTGGCCGAGCAGACCGAGGTTGGCGAGGTGCTGCTGCGGTCCCTGGCCCGGGCCCAACTGGTCCTGGCCGTCCGGATCTTCGCCGTCTTCGGCTGCCTGCTGCTCGGCCTGCCCGCCCTCTTCGCCAGCCACCCCGCCCTCAGCCGCTACCTGGTGTTCGGCATCCCGCTGCCGTGGGTGATCCTGGGTGGTGCCATCTACCCCGTGCTCGTGCTCATGGGCCTGCTCTTCGTGCGCCAGTCCGAGCGCCACGAGCGGGAGTTCACCGATCTCGTCGAGCGGGGCTAGGGGCCGGCGTGGACTCCCCCATCTCAGTGGTGGCGGTGGTGGCGGTGACGGTGGCCACCATCGTCATCGGCGCCATCGGCGTGCGGGTGGCCCGCACCACCTCCGACTTCTTCGTCGCCTCCCGCACCGTGGGGCCGATGTGGAACGCCTCGGCCATCTCCGGGGAGTACCTCTCGGCCGCCTCCTTCCTGGGGGTGGCGGGCCTGATCATGAAGTACGGCACGGACATGCTCTGGTACCCGGTGGGCTACGCCACCGGCTACCTGGTGCTGCTGCTGCTGGTGGCTGCCCCCCTGCGCCGCTTCGGCGCATACACCATCCCCGACTTCGCCGAGGGCCGCCTCGAGTCGCTGCTCCTGCGCCGCCTGGCCACGGGGTTCGTGCTCCTCATCGGTTGGTTCTACCTCCTGCCCCAGATGAAGGGCGCCGGCGTCACCCTCCGGGCCATCATCGGCACGCCCTACTGGGTGGGGGTGGTGGTGGTCGGGGCCGTCATCACCGCCAACGTGGCCCTGGGCGGCATGAAGGGGATCACCTTCGTGCAGGCCTTCCAGTACTGGCTGAAGATCACCGCCATCTCGCTGCCCGCCATCGTGCTTCTCGGCCACTGGCAGTCCGACGACGCTCCCAAGCTGACCCGGCCGGCGCCCCCCACCTTCCTGCAGGAGACGACGGTCGACGTGGCGGTCGACGCCCGCTTCGAGGTCACCGAGACCACCCAGGTGCTGGTCAAGGGGACCCTCGACGGCCACCGCCGGACCGGGGTGTCGGTGGTGAGCCTCACCGCCGGGCGCCACGAAGTGGGAAAAGGAACCGAGATCACGTTCCCGGCCGGAGCCGCCGCTCCCCACCAGGTGGGGTTGCCGCTCGCTGACGGGACGTCGTGGAGCCGCCCGTTCGGCCCCATCGGCAGCCAGCAGAGCCACCCGCTGTTCTTCACCTATTCCCTGATGCTGGCCACGTTCCTGGGAACGATGGGCCTGCCCCACATCCTGGTCCGCTTCTACACCAACCCCGACGGGCGGGCCGCCCGCCAGACCACTCTCATCGTCCTCGTCCTGCTCGGCGGTTTCTACGTCTTCCCCGCCGTCTACGGCGCGCTCGGCCGCCTCTACGCCCCCGAGCTGTACCTGACGGGGGCCACGGATACCGTCGTGCTCGCCCTCCCGGGGCGGGTCTTCGGGGGCCTGCCGGGCGAGCTCCTCTCCGGCTTGGTGGCGGCGGGCGCCTTCGCCGCCTTCATGTCCACCGCCTCGGGGCTCCTCATCTCGGTGGCCGGTGCCCTGGCCCAGGACCTTGTCTGGCCTTCACGGCCGGCGGGCGGGGCCCGGGGCACGATGGTCGACTTCCGCCGGGCGGCGGCCGTGGCCGGGGTGGTGGCCATCCTCCTCGGGCTCCAGGTCGAGCGCTTCGACATCAACGTGCTGGTGGGCTGGGCCTTCGCCATCGCCGCCTCCTCCTTCTGCCCCCTGCTGATCCTGGGGATCTGGTGGCGGCGCCTGACCGACGTGGGCGCCGGCGCCGGCCTCCTGGTGGGGGGCGGCCTGGCGTCGGGAGCCATCCTCTTCACCATGTCCGGCTACGAGACCTCCGGGTGGACGGAGGCCCTGCTGGCCCAGCCCGCCGCCTGGTCGGTCCCCGCCGCCTTCCTCACCATGGTGGCCGTCTCCCGGCTCACCGCCGGGCGGGTACCGCCCGACGTCGGCGCCAAGATGGTCACCCTCCACGCCCCGGAGACGCTGGGCCTGTCGCGGGACTTCCGGGCCTGAGGTCTCCTCGGAGGATCCGTACCAGTACGGAGGGCAGCGGGACGGACGAAGCGCACAGTTGGCCGGTGAGCTTGTCCACCCGCGCGCGGTGGGGTGCGCCCGGGCACCCGAGGAATGGGAGCACCTATGGCCGACGTGACCATCCCCGAAGTTGTCTTGGAGGCCCCACCCAGCATCGTCCTTGATCCGACACTGGCTCAGGCGGAGGAGGCGCCGGCCAGCTCCACCGTGGCCCAGAAGGCCCTGGCCGAGTTCGTGGGAACCTTCGCCCTCATCTTCATCGGGGCCGGCTCCATCGTGGCCGCCGGGGCCGCCGGTGCCGGCGCGGGCGGCGCCGGCCTGGTCACCATCGCCATCGCCCACGGCCTGGTCATCGCCACCATGGTCTCCGCCGTCGGGCACATCTCCGGGGCCCACTTCAACCCGGCCGTGACCGTCGGTGCCCTGGTCACGGGCAAGATCAGCCTCTCCGACGCCGGGATCTACCTCGTGACCCAGTTGGCCGGGGCCACGGCCGCGGCCGGGCTGCTTCGGCTGGCCGTGCCCGAGTCACTGTGGCGGGAGGCAAGCCTGGGCACGCCGCTCCTGGGCAACGGCGTCAGCCCGGCCCAGGGCCTCCTCATCGAGGCGGTCCTGTCCTTCTTCCTCGTCTGGGTGGTCTTCGCCACCGCCGTGGACCCCGCCGGGGCCTTCGGCAAGATCGCCGGCCTGGCCATCGGCTTTGTCGTCCTCATGGACATCATGATGGGCGGCCCCTTCACGGGTGCGGCCATGAATCCGGCCCGCTCCTTCGGCCCGGCGCTGGTGAGCGGCTCCTGGGCAGATGAGTGGGTCTACTGGGTCGGGCCCATCACCGGCGGGGTGGCGGCCGCTTCCCTCTACCAGATCACCATGCTCCGCCGTCGGGGGTAGGGCCCACTGGCAGATCTGGCACTGTCACCCGCTCTCGACGCTTTGGCTACAGTCAGCACGAGGGAGAGGGGGACACGTGGTTTGTCCGGCATGCGGACAGGCGACGCGTCCGGGGGCGCATTTCTGCCCGGCCTGCGGCGCCGAGCTCCAGTTGCCCTGTCCCACCTGCGGGACGCCGGTGGTCGCGTCCTCCCGCTTCTGTGATGGCTGCGGGCAACCGCTGACCGTCGCCACCGATGCCCGTGAGGCCCCGGAGCCGGCACCGGCGCTGCCGGCAGACAAGCCGGCCCGCGGCCCGGCCCGCCTCCCAGGCCCGTTCGCCGGCGGCCGCTACCAGGTGCGGCGGTTCCTGGGGGAGGGAGGCCGGAAGCGGGTCTATGCCGCCTACGACACAGCCCTTCACCGGGAAGTGGCCCTGGCCACCGTCAAGACCGAGGGCCTCGACGAGGCCGGCTTGGTGCGGGTCCGCCGCGAGGCCCAGTCCATGGCTCTCCTCGGCGACCATCCCCACATCGTCTCGATCCACGACATCGGAGACGAGGACGGCCGGCCGTTCATCGTGAGCCAGCTCATGTCCGGTGGCTCGGTCGAGGACCTCCTGGACCGAGCCGAAGATCATCGCCTTTCCGTCCCCGCCGCGCTCCAGGTGGCTGGCGAGATCGCCTCCGCCCTCGAACACGCCCACGCCCGCGGTGTCATCCACCGCGACCTCAAGCCGGGCAATGTCTGGCTCGCCGAAGACGGCTCGGCCCGCCTCGGAGACTTCGGCCTGGCCGTGGCCGCCGACCATTCCCGGATCACCAGCGAAGGGATGATGGTGGGCACGGTCGCCTATATGGCCCCGGAGCAGGCCCTGGGGGGCGAGGTCGGGACCAGCGCCGACCTGTACTCGCTGGGCGCCCTCCTCTACGAGCTGCTGACCGGGCGGCCTCCCTTCATGGGGGGCGACGCCGTGTCGATCATCTCCCAGCACCTCAACACCCAGCCCATGGCGCCGTGGTGGCACAACCCCAGCGTCCCCCGGCCGCTCGGCACCCTCGTCCTCGACCTGCTGGCCAAGGACCCCGAGGAGCGGCCCGCCAGCGCCGCCGGGGTACGCCGCCGTTTGGAGGAGATCTCAGCCAGCTCGTCCGACGTCACACTGGAAATGTCGGTCGCCGCCTCTCTCCCTGCCGCCCAGCGGCAGGCCCGCTTCGCCCGCCATGGCCGTTTCGTGGGGCGGGCCGACGAGCTGGGGGTCCTCAAGACGGCGATCGAATCGGCCCTGGACGGCCGGGGTGGCCTCCTCATGGTCTCGGGCGAACCCGGCATCGGCAAGAGCCGCCTGGCCGAGGAAGCCGGGGTGTACGCCCGTCTGCGCGCCGCTCAGGTGCTGGCGGGGCGCTGCTACGAGACGGAGCACATCGTCCCCCTCCTGCCCTTCGCCGAGGCGATCCGGGCCTATGTCGTCCAGGAGCCCCCCGACGACCTGCTCAAGGAGCTCGGAGACGGCGCCTCTGACGTGGCCAGCCTCGTGTCCGAGGTCCGCCAGCGGCTGCCCGACCTCCCCGACAGTGGGCGCCCTGAAGGCGACGAGGCCCGCTACCACCTGTTGGAGAGTGTGTCGTCCTTCCTCCTCAACGCCGCTGCCGTCCACCCCATCGTCCTCATCCTCGACGACCTCCACTGGGCTGACGCGCCGTCGCTCCGGCTTCTGTGTCACCTGGCCCGGCGCCTGCCCGACAGCCGGCTGCTCGTGATCGGCACCTACCGGGAGGTCGAGGTCACCCGGGGGCATCCCCTCACCGAGGCCCTGGGAGAGCTGCGCCGGGAGCGGGGCTTCGAGCACCTCGCCCTCGGCGGCCTGTCCCCCCCGGAGGTCCACGAGCTTTTGGAGGCGCTGGCCGAGCGGCGCCTCGACGAGTCCGAGGCCCCCCTGGCGCAGGCCATGTGGCGGGAGACCGAGGGCAACCCCTTCTTCCTGGAGGAGGTCGTGCGCCACCTTCTGGAGACGGGCGGGGCCCGTTGGGAGGCGGGCCGGTGGAGCATCGACCCCAGCTCGCTCCACGGGCTCAAGATCCCCGAGGGGATCCGCGAGGTGGTCAGCCGGCGCCTTTCCAGCCTGCCGCCGGAGACCAAAGAGGTCCTGGCCCGGGCGGCGGTGCTGGGCCGGGAATTCGACGTGGCCGTCCTCGGACGCATGGGCGGGCCCGACGACGACACCCTGCTGGCGGCGGTCGAGGAGGCGGTCGACGCCCGCCTCATCTCCGAGGTGACCGGGAGCCAGGGGCGCGCCGCCTACGCCTTCGCCCAGCCCGTGGTGCGCCAGACCCTCTACGAGCAGCTGAGCGTGCCCCGCCGCCAACGCCTGCACCGGAGCGCGGCCGAGGCCATCGAGACCCTCCATGCCGCCCACCTCACGCCTCACCGGGAGGCGCTGGCCCATCACTACCGCCGGGCGGGGCCGACCGAAGCCCGCCGGGCGATCGAGTGCGGCGTCGCCGCCGGGGAGGCCGCCCTGGCCGCCTTCTCCTACGACAAGTCCGTGCAGCTCTGGGAAGGCGTTCTCGAGCTGCTCGAAGCCGCCGGCGACAGCGAAGGCCGAGCCCAGCTGCTGGGGCGGGTGGGCGAGCTCCAGTTCACCACCGGGATCGACCCCGAGGGCAGCGTGGAGTACCTGGACCGGGCCCTCCGGCTCTACGAGGGTCTCGGCCAGGAACAGCAAGCGGCGGAGATGCACACCCGCCTCGGCCGGAATCTGGCCACCTTTCCGGCCCACATGGACATCCCCCGGGCGCTCGACCACTACCGGGCGGCGGGGGCGATCCTGACCCGGGGACCGGCCCGCTCGGCGCTGGGCTACGTGGTGTTCGGGCTGGCGGCAACGGCCCTGTGGGCCATGCGGACCGAGGAGGGTCTGGCCCAGGCCGAACAGGCGCTGGAAATCGCCGACCGCCGGGGCAACGACGGCCTGGCCCGCAACGCCATCGCCCTGCGCGGCCACCATGTCCTGTGCTCCGGGCGCCTGGATGACGGGTTCCGGGGGCTGGAGACGGCCTGGGAGGCGGCCGACCGGGACGAGCACCTGATGCCCGCATTCAGCGCCACGTGGATCGCCGCCGACCTGGCCCTCGATCTCCGCGATCCTCGCACGGCCATGACCTGGTGCCGCCGGGAGCTGGCCACCCGGCGGATCGCTCAGGCCCGCAATCCGCTCCGGACCCTCCAGGGTGAGCTGGCCCGGGCCCACGCCCTGGCCGGTGAGCTGGACGAGGCCCGGCGGCTGGCGGAGGAAGCGGAGCTGGTCAAGTACACCGCCGCCTTCCTGGCTTTCTTCGAGGGATCCTTCGACGAGGCCGCCGAGCTGTGGGCCGATCAGCAGGAGGACGACCGGCGCCGGGGCAACCGCCTCTACGACTGGGCGGCGAGCCACTGGCTCGGGGTCCTCCGCCGGACGGAGGGCGACACGGAGTCGGCCGAGCCTCGGCTCCAAGAAGCACTGCAGATCGCCCTCCAAGGCGGAAGTGTCCTCCACGAGGTTGCCACCCGGGCCGAGCTGGCCCTGACGCTGTGCGATGCCGGCCGCCCCGAAGACGCCCACCCGCACCTGGCCCGCGCCCAGGAAGTCCTGGCCGGAGGCGAGGACTGGCGGGGTGTGGCCGGGCGGGTCGAGCTCGCCCGGGCGGCGGCGCTGGTGGCCGGGAAAGAGCCAGAGACGGCGGAGGCCGCCTTCGCCGGCGCCGCCGGGATCTTCGACCGCCTCGACCTGGTGTGGGACGAGGCCGAGGCGCTGCAGCGCTGGGGGCAGGCCCGCCTCCAGCTCGGGGACCGGGCCGGGGCCCAGGAGAAGCTGAGCCAGTCGCTCGAGGCCTACCGGCGGGCCGGCGCCGGGTCGCGCTGGGTCGAACGGGTGGTGGCCGACAAGCTGGCCGTCCAGGGCATCGGCGGGGCGACGGTGACCGAGTCGATCGACCTGGTGGCTGCGGCCGTGAGCATGGAACGACCCGACCTCCGGCCCCACGCCTCCCCGGAGGGGACGGTGACCATCCTCTTCTCCGACATCGAGGGCTCCACCGCGGCCAACGAGCGCCTCGGCGACCGGCGCTGGCTCGAGGTCCTGCGGGCGCACAACCGGATCGTGCGCCGGGAGGTGGCGGCCCAGCGGGGGTTCGAGGTGAAGTGCCAGGGCGACGGGTTCATGATCGCCTTCGGCAGTGCCCGCCGGGCCGCGCTGTGCGCCGTGGGTGTGCAGCGGGCCTTGAGCGAGTATGCCGAGGCCCACCCGGAGGAGGCGGTGCGGATCCGCATCGGGCTCCATACCGGAGAAGTGGTGAAGGAAGCCGAGGACTTCTTCGGGACGAACGTGGCGCTCGCCGCCCGCATCGCCTCGGTTGCCCAGGGCGGCCAGATTCTGGTGTCAGGGCTACTGAAAGACCTGCTGGAGAGTTCGGGCGAAGTCGACTTCGGTCCGCCCCGGGAGGTCGAGCTCAAGGGTGTCTCGGGGCCCCGCCGGGTCCACGAGATCGTGTGGAAGCCCGGGGTCCGGGGTGGCCCCGAAGAAATGGAGCAGACATGACTTCCAAAGTGAGTCTCGTCACCATCCTGTTCAGCGACCTGGCTGACGTCGACCCGGAAACAGACGACGACGAGACCCGGGGTCTGACCCGGGCCCACCATGATCTGCTGGCCGAAGCGGCCGCCGCCCACGGCAGCAACGAGGTGAAGTGGCTGGGCGGAGGGCTGATGGTCTCGTTCCCGTCGGCCAGCGAGGCGTTGCAGGCCGCCATCGCCGTCCAGCAGGCCAGCCGCCAGCCCGTACAGGGGGAGCGTCTGTCCATCCGGGTGGGCCTCAACTCGGGCACGCCGCTGCGGGACTCCGCCGACTACTTCGGTACGCACGTGATGGTGGCCCGGCGCCTGTGCGAACGGGCCCGCCCTGGGCAGATCTACTGCTCCGACCTGGTGGCCGGCTCCCTGGCGGGCCAGCCCGGATTCGTCTTCTCCGACCTGGGCCCGCTGGCGCTGAAGGGCGTGCCCAAGCCCGTCACCGCCTACGAGGTGCGCTATGAGGCCGAGGCGACCGAGGAGGGCATCGCCACCCAGCTGCCGCTGGTGGGACGGGAAGCCGAGCTCACCCGCCTCTCGGCGCGCCTGGCCGAAGCGGCGGCCGGCGGCGGCGGGTTGGCCATGATCCTGGGCGAGCCGGGCATCGGCAAGAGCCGCCTCATGGACGAGCTGTCCGAGCAGGCCTGGCGGGACGGGGCCTTCGTGCTGCGGGGGGGATGCTTCGAGGCGGAATGGTCGCCCCCCTTCGCTCCCTTCGCCGAGGCCCTGGGGGCCCATGTGGCCACCGCCCGGCCCGAGGAGCTACGGGCCGACATGGGCGCGGCGGCGGGCCCCATCGCCCAACTGGTCCCCGCCGTGCGCGAGGCCCTCCCCGACGTGGACGACCCGCCGCCCCTCCAGCCCGACGAGGAACGTTTCCGGCTCCTCGACTCCGTCGCCTCGTTCCTGCTCACCCGTTCCCGACGGGCCCCCATGCTGGTCTGCCTGGACGATCTTCAGTGGGCCGACAAGGGCACGGTGGCCATGCTGCGCCATGTCGCCCGTCTGGCGCCCCGGGGGCGGCTGCTCGTGATGGGCGCCTACCGGGATGGCGAGGTCGAGAACACCCAGGCCCTGGTCGACGCCCTGGGGTCGTTGCGCCGGGAGGTGGAGTACGACCGCGTGAAGCTGGAGGGCCTCGACGCCACGGGCGTGGCCGAGATGCTGGGGGCGCTGGGCGGGAGCGAGGGTGTCGAGGACAAGGTCGGTCGGGACTGGGCCCGGGAGACGGAAGGCAACCCCCTCTTCGTGCGGGAGCTCCTCACCCACCTCGTGGAAGAAGGCCACGTCTACAAGGGCCCGGATGGCCGCTGGACCAGCGACCGCCCCTTGCGGGAGCTGGGCGTGCCCGAGGAGGTGCGCGAGGTGATGGGTCGGCGCCTGGCCCGGCTCTCAGCCACGGCCCGCAAGTTCCTGGGGGCGGCCTGTGCCTTCGAAGGGTCCTTCGACTTCGAGGTCGTGGTGGCGGTGGCCGACCTCGACGAGGACGACGCCCTCGATGCCGTCGACGAGGCCCTGGCGGCCCAGGTGCTCCAGTCGGCGGGAGGCACCGAGGCCTACGTCTTCACCAACGGCCTGCTGCTCCAATCCCTCTACGCCGACGTGTCCCCCACCCGCCAGGCCCGCCTGCACCGCAAGGTGGCCGAGGCCCTGGAGGCGGCCCATGGCGACCGTCCCACCCCCGCCCAGGCCGGGGAGATCGCCTCCCAGTACCACAGGAGCCGGGGCCGGGACGGCGCCGAGCGGGGCGTGGACCATGCCCTCACCGCCGCCGCCCACGCCGAGGCCAACGGGGCCCACGAGGAGGCAGCCCGCTTCCTGCGTATGGCCCTCGACCTGGCTCCCGAGGGCGACCCCCGGCGGCTGCGGCTCCTCGGCCGTCTGGCCATGGCCCTCACCTGGGCGCTGCACTTCGACGAGGCGGTGCCGGTGGCCCTCGAGGCGGCCGAGGCCATCGCCGCCGCCGAGGGCTCCGAGCCGGCCGCCGGCTTCCTCTCCGAGGTCGCCTACGCCTGCGCCATGGCCGGGAGCTGGCCCCACGCCTGGGCCCTGGCCCCCAAGGGACTCAGCTACACGGGCGCCAAGCGCGACGTGGCCTGGGCCCGCCTCATCATGTTCGACCACCAGCGCCGGGAGGCGGAGGACGCCGAGTACCCGGGCATTCCCCTCGATACCCCCGAGCGGGCCGAAGCGGCCGCCATCCTCCGGGCGGCTCGCCTCGACCCGATGGGCCCCGCCCCCATGGAGGCCGTCTTCGCCTCCCGCGAGGAGGCGCTGACCAGCGGAAACATCGTCGTTCTGGCCTACTGGTACGGGGATGTCGCCAAGGCTCTCCCTCTGTTCAAGGCCGAGGTGGAGCACGCCCTGGCCAAGGGCCAGCTCGCCCGGGCCGCCCGCACCGAGGGCTTGTCCGTAATGTGCGAGGTGGGCCTGGGCCGCCTGGACGACGTGCGGGACACCATGGAACGGACGGAGACACTGGCCGCCCGGCTGGGCATGCCGGTACCGACCATCCTCCAGGCCAAGGAAGTCCTCGCCACCGCCACCGACGAGGGTCTCGAGGAGCTCTTGGCGGCTGTGGCCCCGCTCACCGCCAGGGTCATCCCCGCCCTGGCCTGGCTCCAGGGCTCGTGCTACGCCTGGAACGCCCGGATCGCCGCCCGCATCGGCCAGCCCGACGAAGCCCTCCGCTGCCTCGGCCTCCTCGTCCCCTGGCTGGAGCGGGCCCCGGCCTGGACCATCGGCTGGCCCATGATCAGCTCGCACGCCGCCGAAGCGCTGTGGGTCCTGGAGCGGCACGACCACCTCGAGCTCATCGAAGCCACGGTGCGGGAGAAGGTCGTCGCCCCCGACTTCCGCAATCCCATGGTCGACGGCCGGCTCACCCTGGCCCGCCTGTGCGCCCTGACCGGCCGTCAGGACGAGGCGATCTCGTGGTTCACCAAGGCGCGGGAGGTGCTCACCGAGCAGGGCGCCGGTCCCCTCCTCGCCATCGTCGACTACGACGAGGCGCTCATGTACTTCCGGGCCAACGGACCCGGCGACGCCGAGGCGGCCCAGACCCTCGTGGAGCCAGCCCGGGCCCAGTTCGAAGCCATCGGCATGAGCGGCTGGATCCGCCGCGCCGACGAGCTGGCGGCGCAGCTCAAGGAACGCCTGGGGTGAGCGAGGGCACCGCCTGCCCAGCCGATACCGGGGAGATCGCCTTCGGTCCCTCTCGCGATGTTGAACTGAAGGGACTCTCCAGCACCCGGCGGGTACACGAGCTCGTCTGGGTCAAGACCGGCTGAGTCGCCCTACGGCTGCGCTTCGACGAACCCGGCGGCGGCGAAGTCCCCGTCGAACGCCATCGCCTCGCGGAGGCGACGCCGGCGCATGACGGCGAAGCTGGTGGCGTTCACGAACGATGTATACATCATCAGCCCTGACCTGCGGCGTTGGTGTGCCGGTGGCCGCCCGTCGGGTAGGAACGCTCGTTGACCGCACGGCAAGCGCGACCGGTCGACGTCGCATTGCCCGGACCGATCGGGCGCGCTTACGGTGCCGGTCAGAGCACCGCCTTCGTCTCAAGGAGCGCGCGCCGTGAGCAATCCCAGCATTGAAGCCCTGTCCACCGAGGACCGGAAGTTCCCGCCGTCCGATGACTTCGCCAAGGCCGCCCGGTGCAAGGAGTCGGTCTACGAGAAGGCCAAGGATCTCGAGAAGTTCTGGGGCGATCAGGCCAAGCATGTCGTCTGGCGAAAGTCTCACGACCAGGTGCTCGACTGGTCCGACGCGCCCTTCGCCAAGTGGTTCGTGGGCGGCACTCTGAACATCACCGAGAGCTGCCTCGACCAACACCTCGAGGCCGACGGTGACAAGGTCGCCTACTACTGGGAGGGCGAGCCGGGCGACACCCGCGAGATCACCTACCGGGAGCTCTACGAGGACACGTGCCGGGCCGCCAACGCCCTCAAGTCGCTGGGGGTGGAGAAGGGCGACCGGGTGGCCATCTACATGGGCATGGTGCCCGAACTGCCCGTGGCCATGATGGCCTGCGCCCGCCTCGGCGCCGCCCACTCCGTGGTCTTCGGCGGGTTCTCCCCCGACTCGCTCCGGGACCGGATCAACGACGCCGAGGCCAAGGTCCTCATCACCTGCGACGGCGCCTGGCGCAACGGGTCGGTGGTGCCGCTCAAGGAGATGACCGACACCGCCCTGGCCGAGGCGCCCTCAGTGGAGACGGTCCTCGTCCTCAAGCGCGTCGAGGCCGACGTCAACATGACCGAGGGCCGCGACATCTGGTGGCACGATCTCGTCCCCGGCCAGGAGCCCGAGTGCCCGGCCACCGAGGTCGACGCCGAGCACACGCTCTACATCCTCTACACCTCGGGCACGACGGCCAAGCCCAAGGGCATCGTCCATACCACCGGCGGCTACGCCGTGGGCACCTCGTTCACCCACCGGGCGGTCTTCGACCTGCGCGACGACGACGTGTACTGGTGCACGGCCGACATCGGCTGGGTCACCGGGCACAGCTACATCGTCTACGGCCCGCTCATCAACGGCGCCACCAGCGTGATGTTCGAGGGCGTCCCCAACTACCCGGACAAGGACCGCTTCTGGGAGATCGTCGAGAAGTACAAGGTCACCATCCTCTACACCGCGCCCACAGCCATCCGGACGTTCGTGAAGTGGGGCAACGAGTATCCCGAAAAGCACGACCTGTCGTCATTGCGCCTGCTCGGCACGGTGGGCGAGCCCATCGGCTCCGAGTCCTGGATGTGGTACCGGGAGGTCATCGGCGGGGAGCGCTGTCCCATCGTGGATACGTGGTGGCAGACCGAGACGGGCATGATCCTCATCTCCCCATTGCCCGGCGTGACGGCGTGCAAGCCTGGTTCCGCCACCTTCCCTCTGCCCGGCGTGGGCGCTGACGTCGTGGACGACGAGGGCAACAGCGTGCCCCTGGGCGGGGGTGGCTACCTCATCCTCAACCAGCCGTGGCCGGCCATGCTCCGCACCCTCTACAAGGACCCCGACCGGTTCAAGGAGGTGTACTGGAGCCGGTTCTCCAAGCCCGACGAGAACAAGTGGATCTACTTCGCCGGTGACGGCGCCAAGCGGGACGACGAGGGCTACTTCTGGCTGCTGGGCCGGGTCGACGACGTCATGAACATCTCCGGCCACCGCATCTCCACCCTGGAGGTGGAGTCGGCGCTCGTCGATCACCCCAAGGTGGCCGAGGCCGCCGTGGTGGGGCGGGCCGACGACCGCACGGGCCAGGCCATCGCCGCCTTCGTCAGCCTGAAGGGTGCCGAACAGGGCGACGAGGACCTCATCAAGGAGATCCGCGACCACGTTGCCACCAAAATCGGCAAGATCGCCCGACCGGCGTCGATCGTCTTCACCAACGAGCTGCCCAAGACCCGTTCCGGGAAGATCATGCGCCGGCTGCTGAAGGACGTCTCCGAGCGCAAGCAGCTGGGTGACGTGACCACGCTGGCCAACGCCGCCGTCATGGACGAGATCGCCGGTCTGGCCGAGCAGGCCAAAGCGGCCGAGGACGACTGACGGGGTTGATCGACCTCCACACCCATTCGGTCGCCTCCGACGGTTCCGACAGCCCGGCCCAGCTGGTGGCCCTGGCCGCCGCCGCCGGGCTGTCCGCCTTCGCCC
>JBIOYN010000194.1:0-6229 GCA_044870155.1 Acidimicrobiia bacterium
CCTGGTCGCTGTAGGTGTCCAACACGGCCGTGGTGGAACTCGGATAGCCGCTGAGGATGCACACCCGGAAGGCGTTGACCTTGACCGGCGCCACCGTGAGCGAGGTGGCCGAAGCCACGGCCATCACCAGAACGGTCACGGCGAAGGCCAGGAGGAGGAGCAGACCCGGCTGGCGTGGCTCCATCAGGGCCCTTGGAGGAAGACACCGAGCAGGTGCGATTCCTTGAGCGGGACGGCGGTGGCCAGGGTCACGGTGACCGACCCGCCTCCGGCGGGGATGGTGGCCGTCCCCTCAGTGGCGGGGTCGGTCCCGTTCCGCAGCGTCACTTTGACCGTGCCGCCGGCGCAGTCAGCGGCGATCCCGGCGACGTCCACGGTGGTCACGCTGGTCCCGGAGACGTTCTGGGTGACCGTCACGCCATCGGCGTCGCACACGGCGGGGGCGCCCTTCCCGGCGGCGATGGCCCCATCCCCGACCGTCAGCCGGGCTGCGGAAGCGACGGCGACGACGGCCACGGCGGTCACGACCAGCCAGGGCCACCCTGACCGCATCCGAGCCCCCATCCCGCACGTCCTTCGTCGTTGCTCAGCTGATCACCGCGTGCACTCGCACCACCGACGGCACGGCCACGGCCCCGGAGAGGGCCACGGTCACCGTCCCGCCCCCCGAAGGTATGGTACCGGGACCTCCGGAGGCGAGCTTGTTGTCTCCCGAGCCAACCAGGGCCACGCTGACCTGCCGTCCCTGGCAGGAGCCGGAGATCCCGCCCACCACGACGGAAGTGACGGTGTAGCCGGCGGTGGAGTCAAAGCCGGTCACGAAACGCGTCGTCACCCCGTCGGGGTCGCAGGTGGCCGGCGAGACGCTGCCGGCCCCGAGCGTGGACGCGCTGATCGGCAGCTGGGACGCAGCCGCGTACGTCACGGCCCAGGCAGTTGTCCCCGCGACCACACACCACAGAAAGCGCCTCATACCAGACCTGGTCGGCCGGTCGGGCCGGGTGTTTGAGCCTTCGGCCCGCCGGATCCGTCGCTGAACGGGGCGAAAGGGACTATCCGATCGCCACGTAGACGTTGCCGATGTCCTCCGCCTTGAACCCCGAGGTGGCCAGGGTCGGATCCCCGCTCGTGCCGGTGTTCCCCGAGAGGCTGACCGGACCGGAGTTGTCCGCCTTGGTCAGCGTCACGGCGAGGCCCTTGTTGTCACAGGCGGGGCGGGCGATCCCGGAGATCTTGACCCCGCTGACCGTGTAGCCCGTGCCATCCGTGTACTGATAGGTGTACGAGGTCGTCACCCCGTCGGTGTCGCAGGACGCCACCGCCTTCGTACCTGAGCCCAGGCCGGAGTCGGTGACGCCCAGTGAGGCCGCCGATGCGAGGGCGATCGAATAGGCCATCGCACCGAACGCGACAGCGAGCAGGAAACGCTTCATTGGGTTCTCTCCTCCCCAACGGAGTGTTGGTAAGCACAAGTTGTCAAGAATGCGACCTGATACGCCCAGCTAGCGGATCACAGCGCGGAAGTAGAATATCCGATTGTTAGTACGAAGACACTGCCCAGCGTGAACGTTCGTTTCACTGCCCGCAGATCTCTCCGGGTGGCCGGGGCGGTGGTCGTCGTCGCCACCTGGACGATCTGGTTCCGGCCCCTCGGACTCGGCGGGTCGGCGGGTTACATCGTGGTCAGCGGCACGAGCATGCAGCCCGCTCTGCAACCCGGAGACCTGGTCGTGCTGCGCCGTCAGCCCGAGTACCGGGTCGGCGATGTGGTGGGCTACCGGGTGCCGGAGGGCGGGGTCAAGGGGGCCCGGATCATCCACCGCATCGTCGGGGGCGATCCGGTGGCGGGATTCGTGATGCGGGGCGACAACAAGCCGGACGCCGACCTGTGGCGCCCCCGTCCGGCCGACATCGAAGGCTGCCGGTGGCTCCGCATTGCGTCCGCCGGCCGGGTGATGCTTGCGGCCCGATCTCCCGGGGTGCTGGCGGCGGTGGTGGGTGGCACCGTCTTCGCCTACGCCTTCACCTGGAAGCCCCGGAAACCCTCAGCCAAGGATCCGGCCCCTGATTGATCGGGAGGCGGATTCGATCGGTCCGCCCCCTCTGGGGTAGGCAGGGGCGCGCCCGGGGTGCCCGATGCCGGGCGGCGAAAGGAGCGGTCATGGCCGCTGAGGAAGAGGTCGTGCGCACGGAGGCCGAAGGGTCCGTGCTCGTCATCACCATCAACCGGCCTGACGCCCGCAACGCCATCAACAAGCAGGTGGCTGAGGCCATGGCCGCCGCCCTCGACCGCCTCGACGAGGACCCCGAGCTGGCCGTGGGCGTCGTCACCGGCGCGGGCAAGGGCTTCTCGGCGGGGATGGACCTCAAGGCCTTCGCCGGCGGCGAGTTTCCCACCGTCGGCGACCGGGGCTTCGGCGGGATCGTGGTCCGGGGCGCCCGCAAGCCCCTCATCGCCGCGGTCGAGGGCTTCGCCCTGGCCGGCGGCCTCGAGATCGCCCTGGCCTGCGACATCATCGTGGCCGCCCGCGACGCCCGTCTCGGCATCCCCGAAGTGGGGGTGGGGCTCTTCGCCGCCGCCGGCGCCCTGTGGCGGCTCCCCCGGCGGGTCGGTCTGGGCCAGGCCAAGCTCCTCGCCCTCACCGGCAAGCCCATCAACGCCGAGGAGGCCATCCGCCACGGCCTGGTGGACCGTCTCGCCGAACCGGGGGAGGCGCTGGCCACGGCCAAGGAGCTGGCCGCCATCATCGCCCGCAACGCCCCCCTGGCGCTGGCCGCTTCCAAGAAGGTGATCGACGAGGGTTTCACCAAGGACGGGAGCGAGTTCTGGAACTGGCAGGGCTCGTCCATGGGTGAGGTGTTCGGCTCCAAGGACGCCCTCGAGGGTGCCCGGGCTTTCGCCGAGAAGCGCCCGCCCAACTGGCAGGGAGCCTGATCTCGGCGGAGCCGGTCGACCGTCGTTGGGACGCGGTCGTCGTCGGCGCCGGCCACAACGGCCTGACGGCGGCGGCCTACCTGGCCCGGGCCGGGCGATCGGTGCTGGTGCTGGAACGCCGGAGCCAGATCGGGGGGGCGGCCACCCTGGAACGCCCCTTCGCCGACGACCGCTTCGTCGTCTCTCCCTGCGCCTACCTGGTCGGCCTCCTCCATCCGCTGGTGGTGGAGGAGCTCGAGCTGCGCCGGCGGGGCCTGCGGGTGGCCTTCGTCGATCCCCATCTGTGGTGTCCGTTCCCGGACGGCACCTCGCTGACGCTGTGGGACGACCCCGCCCGCTCGGCCGCCGCCGTGGCCGGGCTCTCACCCGGCGACGTCGAGGGCTACCTGGCCTACGACGCCCTCTTCGCCCGCATCCGTCGGGCGCTGCGGGGCACCTACGCCGAGGGGAGCGACACCTGGCTCGGCTCGGCTCCCGACCGGGCGGCGGTGGAGGAGCGCCTGGGACACGATCCCGAGCTGGTCGAGATCGTCTTCGAGGCGTCCCTCGCCGACGTCATCGAACGTCACGTGGCCGACGAGCGGCTGCGGGCCGCGCTCCACGGCCAGGGCTGCATCGGCAGCTTCGCCGGCCCCCGGGAGCCGGGCACGGCCTGGGTCCACGCCCACCACTGCCTCGGCGCCCTGGAGGGCCGGGCGGGAGCCTGGGGCTACGTGGAGGGCGGGCTCGGGCGGGTCTCGGAGGTGCTGGGCGACGCCGCCACCGAGGCCGGGGCCGTCGTCCGCTGCGACGCCGAAGTGGCCGCCATCGTGCCTGGGGCGGGCGTCCGCCTCGGCGCCGGCGACCTCATCCGGGCGCCGGTGGTGGTGGCCAACGCCGACCCCCGGCGCACCCTCGCCCTGGTCGAGGGCGACGTGCCCGAGGCCTTCAGCGCCCGGGTCACGGCCTGGCGGCAGGTGAGCCCGGTGATCAAGCTCAACTGCGCCCTCTCCCGCCTGCCCCGCTTCCCCGCCGCCGGCCCCGACGACAACCCCTACCGGGCCATGGTCACCATCACCACGGGCGTCGACAACACCCAGGCGGCGGCCGACGCCGCCCGCCGGGGAGAGCCGGCGCCGGCGTGGTGCGAGCTCTACTTCCAGACGGCCTACGACCCCTCCGTGGCTCCCGCCGGCGCCCACACCATGAGCGTCTTCGCCCAGTTCGTGCCCTACCAGCTGGCGCACGGGGACTGGGACAGCCGGCGGGAGGAGATCGCCGACGCCGTGCTGGCCGGCATCGCCCGCTTCGCCCCCGACGTGGCCGGCTGCGTGCTCGAGCGCCAGGTGCTCGGCCCGCCCGACGTCGAAGCCCGCATCGGTCTCACCGGCGGCCACATCTTCCAGGGCGAGATCCTCCCCGACCAGATGTGGGACCGGCGCTTCGCCGCCCGCACGCCCGTCCCCGGCCTCTACCTGTGCGGCGCCGGCACCCACCCGGGCGGCAGCGTCATGGCCGTCAACGGCCGCAACGCCGCCATGGCCGTGCTCGAGGACCTCAACGAGGCGCGGCCTGGATAGCGTCCCGGACCCGGGCCGCCACCTCGGCCGCCTCGGCTTCGCCGGCGTAGCGGGTGCGGGGCCAGAAGAACCCCCTCAGCCCGTCCTTGCGGTGGCGGGGCACGACGTGGACGTGGAGGTGGGGCACCGACTGGGAGATCCGGTTGTTCAGGGCCACGAAGGTGCCGTGGGCCCCGAAGCCGCCCTCCATGGCGGCGGCTAGGCGCCGGGCACCGGCGAAGACCGGTACCAGGAGCTCGTCGGGTAGCTCCGGGAGCGTCTCGATGTGGCGCCGGGGGATGAGCAGGGTGTGGCCGGGGAAGACGGGCCGGTGGTCGAGGAAGGCGAGCGTGGCCTCATCCTCGTAGACGACGTGCGCCGGGGCCGCGCCCTGTTCGATGGCGCAGAACCTGCATGACCCGGTCACTCGCCCCCGAGGGCAACCACACCCCGCTCGGGCCGCGCCTCGAACTCCTCGAAGTTCCGGCCGGAGGGACGCTCGTGGACGGTCATGGCCTCGGAGCCTAGGCCCCGTAATTCGCATGTCCCCGAATGGAATGCACCCCTACCGTCGCGCCCCGATCCCACTGAGAGGAGTCCCATGCGGACGCAGCGCCACCGCTTCATCCTGGTCTTCGCCCTGGTCGGACTGGCCGCCCTTCCCATCGCTCCGGCCGGTGCCCGCCCCATCGAGTGCGAGGACGGGACGTGGTACACGATCACCAGTCACCACGAGGAGCTCGACGAGCTCCAGCCGTTCCGCTCCGAGAACAATGCCAACTCGCCGACGCAGTTCGAGTGGGCGGTGACCAAGGTCGAGACCCGCGAGTACCAGGTGGGGGGTGTCGCCGGCGGGGAGTGGAACGGGATCTTCCTCAAGGTGAAGGGCGAGGTGAACGGGCACGTCACCCGGAGCTACACATCGAGTACCGAGATCCGCCTGCGTGGTGAGATGGCGCCCCACTCGGTGGCCCGCGGTGCCTACTACTTCGGCATCCAGTACTTCGACGGCTACGCCACCGACTGCATCGGCGGACGGGAGCGGGGGCATCGCCCCTTCAGCGGCTCGGCGCCCACCGGCCACGTCTTCCGCCGGGAGTCGTAACGAAGCCTCGGCGAGCCCGGCGAGGGCTGATCGGGGCCGGCCGCGGAGTCGGACCCCTGCCTCCCGTATAGGAGTCGCCGCGCCTCCCGGTTTAGGCTCTTTTTGCGCCGCCGGGGGGGCGGCGCACCGGCAAGGGAGGCCGTCGTGAACACCAAGCGCTTGCTCGTCGTCTTCGCCGCCCTGATCGGGCTGCTGGGCGCCCATGTGGCTACCGCCACGCCGCCGTCGGGCAACATCACCCGCACGGACCTGGCCGTGGGAAAGACCACGAAGCCGATCTACATCAACACCAAGGGAGCCGAGTCGCAGTTCTACATCCAGAGCCTGACCCTCGGCCCCGGCGCCTCCAGCGGCTGGCACACCCACCCGGGCCCGGAGTACACGATCGTCAAGTCGGGGAACATCACCATCCAGAAGGCGACCCAGTGTGAGCCTGAGCATCTTGGCCCCGGCGATATCCATTTCGTGGAGGGTGGCGTGTCCCACCGCGGCATCAACGAGACGGACGCCCCGGTCGAGCTGTACGTGACCTACACCGTGCCCGCCAACGCACCGCTCCGGGAAGACCAGCCCGACCCCTGCCAGGCGCCCTGACCTTGACTCCCGACCTCTCCGCCGCCTCCGCCGCCGTCGACGTCGCCCGCTCGGTGT
>JBIOYN010000195.1:0-10710 GCA_044870155.1 Acidimicrobiia bacterium
CCAACGTCTTCTGTGACACGGCCCAGCCCGTCTTGGTGGTGTGGTGGGTCTCCGGCGGCAGCATGCGGCGCCACAGGTCGAGATTGTCGGAGACGTCCTTGACCTCGGGGCCCCAATCGGGGAAGGCGTCGGGCTGGAGCATGTCGGGGGACACCTGGGTGCCCGTGGACATGATCTTGTAGATGATGCGGGAGTAGCCCTCCAGCGCCTGGCGGGCGGAGGCCATCCCGTTGTTGATCGACACCTCGCGCAGGATGGTGATGATGCCGCCGGGGTTGTTGCCCCGGGGGCAGCGCACGCACGAGAAGCACTGGGAGCACTCCCAGATGTCCTCCTGCATCTGCTGGTAGACGAGTTCGACGTCCTCCCGGGCGGCGGCCTGGGCGATGCGCCGGGGGCTGAAGTCGTAGAAGCGGGCCGACGGGCAGGCGGCCACGCAGATGCCGCACTCGTAGCAGCCGTAGAGGTAGTCGGGGAAGCGCATGTCCGCCTTCACCTGGGCGAACAGCGCCTCCTTCTCCTCATAGGAGACGTCGTCGTAGCCCGCCACCTTGGGGGCCTTGTACAGGGCGCTGGTGGTGATGGTCACGGGGCTGCTCCTAGAAGGACACGACCGCGTCGGCCCGCATGGCGAGGTCGTTGAAGGCGGCGCCACCGATCATGTCGACCCCGTCGATGAGCTCTTCCAGCGCGAGGTCGTTGAGGTCGAGCGACGGCTGGCATACCCACAGGCGCACGCCGAGGTCGGTGGCCTGCTTGATGAAATAGGACAGGGGCTGGCCCCGCTCGCCCTTGGGGCCGATCTTGTCGACCATGTCCCGGCGCAGCAGGGTGGGCCCGTACATGGTGAAGTAGATCCCGACCTCGACCTCCATGGCGGCGGCCGACGCCGCCAGGAAGAACGGGGTGGCGCAGCGTCCGGGATCGTCGATGCCGTGGGTCTGGACGTAGAGGACCTTGCCCTCACCATCGTCACGCCACATGCCGCAACCTCCCCCCGGCGGCGCGCCGGACCATCAGGCCCGGCGCAGGAAGACGTGGAAGACGTCGTCGGTCTTTTCGATCTTCAGCAGCTCGTTACCGGTGCGGCTGGACCAGGCCTTCATGTCGGGTTCTACCCCGGGGTCGGTCGCCAGCAACTCGAGCACCTGGCCGGGTTCGAGCGTCTTGATGGCCTGAGCGGTCTTGATCACCGGCAACGGGCACTGCATACCCTTGCAGTCGAGGACCTGATCGGCGGCGTCGGGCACGGCCATACCCCCCTTGCTTGGCTGTATGCGCAAGTTCTCATATATTCTAGGCACCGTCAAGGGTCAGCGCACATCGCCGACCGACAGAGGGGGCCCGGGCCCGGTGACCGTCTTCGACCTGCAGTGCGACCGCTGCGGCACGATGCTCCTCGGACCCGCAGAGGATGCCGATCCCTCCGGCCCCCTCGGGATCCGCTTCCTCTACCACCCCGGAGACTTCTTCTTGAAGGACGACTCCGGGATGCTGTGCGGACGGTGCTGGTCAGGGGTCACGCAGTGGCTGGGTGCGGAGCGCCCCGAAGGCTCGTGCGCCGTCTGCCATGTCGCCCTCGAGCATGCCCTCAGCCTGCACCTGCACCGCTCCAACGACCCCTATGGATGGCAGCTGTGCAAGCGCCATGCCGTCGAGTTCCTGAACAGCCTCCGGACCGTGGATCCCAAGCTGGACCTGGCCACGTTCACGTTGGCGGGGGACTGGCGACGGTGACGGTACGCTGACGAGGCTGAACTGGAGGCGAGCGTGCGCATCCATCTTGATCCCGACGTGATGAAGCTGGTGCGACGGCTGGGGGAGCAGGCCATCACCGTCGAGCTCACGCTCGATTTCGAGGGCGACGTCCTCAAGTCGGCCGTGGCTTTTCCGGGCGCCTCGGAGCCGTCGCTCGGGTTTCAGAGGGTCACGGTCGATGGTCTCGACGTCTGGTGGCGCCAGCGTCTCGTGCTGGCGGCCGGGGAGCCGAGAGTGACCACCCGGGTCCGTCCCCGCCACCTGTACGTGAGCACGGTCGGCCGGGCCCTGGCCGCCACCGCCGATTACGCCTGAAGCCGGGGCGGCGATGGAGGCGACGCTGCTGTTGTGCACGGCCGACCCCAAGGTGGTGCGCGGCCTCGAGGCGGTGGCCGCCGAGGCCGGGCTCCGGGTGCACGCCGCCGGCGCCGGTGAGCCATCCGAGGAACCGACGGTGGCCGTGGTCGACCTCGACGGCCCCGGCGCCCTCGAGCTGCTCACGGGGATCCGGGAACGCTGGCCTGAGGCCCTCATCGTCGGGCACCTCGGATTTCCGGACCGTGACCGCTGGTTGGCGGCCGAGCAGGCGGGCTGCGACATGGTCGCCAACCGGGGGGCGGTGGCCGCCTCGCTGCGCCGGCGGCTGGCCGCCGGTTCGGCTCGCCGGGGACGTCGGGTCCCCCTCTTCGCTGCTGCCGACGTCGCCGGCCGGCTGGGAGTGGTCCACCGCAGCGAGGAAGGCCCGGCGGGCCCGCTGGCCGTCTACCACCTGGGGAACCGCCTGTTCGCCTGCGCCGACCGCTGTCCCCACGCCGGGGCGACCCTGTCGGAGGGCGAGCTCGAGGGTCCCGTGGTGACCTGTCCGCGGCACGGCAGCCAGTTCGACGTGCGCACCGGCGAGCGTCTCCGGGGCCCGGCCGACGTGGGGCTGCGCACCTACCCCGTGCTCGAGGACGGCGGGCAGGTGTACGTCCTGTTGTCCGACCCCGAAGGCTGACGATCAGAGCCGTTTCGAGAAAATACTCGTAATGATGTAACATTTTTGTCTTGATGCCCGAGACCTTCGTGGGGGCCCCGCCGATCGCAGCCCCGGCCCGCTGGGCGAAGATCCTCGATCAGAGCGCGTGCATCGGCTGCCATGCCTGCACCACGGCGTGCAAGTCGGAGAACGCCGTTCCCCTGGGGGTGACCCGGACCTACGTCAAGTACGTCGAGGTCGGCCACTTCCCCCAGACCCGGCGGGCCTTCCAGGTGACGCGCTGCAACCAGTGCGAGGACGCCCCCTGTGTGGCGGCCTGCCCCACGTCGGCCATGTACCAGCGCCCTGACGGCATCGTCGACTTCGACAAGCGCCGCTGCATCGGCTGCAAGGCGTGCATGGCCGCCTGTCCCTACGACGCCATCTTCATCAACCCCGAGGACAACGCCGCCGAGAAGTGCAACTTCTGCACGCACCGCCTCGACCTGGGACTCGAGCCGGCGTGCGTGACCGTGTGCCCGACGCAGGCCATCGTGGTGGGTGACCTCAACGACCCGACGTCGCGGGTGGCCGAGATCGTTGGTCGCTCTCCCGTGGCCGTCCGCCGGCCGGAGAAGGAGACCCACCCCAAGGTCTTCTACCGGGGTGCGCACCAGGCCACCCTCGATCCCCTCGCCGCCCGCCGCCCCGAGGGCGGGATCTACATGTGGAGCGAGCAGCCGGGCGGGGCGCACCAGGTCGGCGCCGGACACCCGAACCGCGGTGGAGCGAACTCCTCCGCCGCCGCCCTGCTGGCCTACGACGTCTCCCACCGGGCCCCGTGGGACTGGCGGGTGAGCCTCTACACCTGGACGAAGGGGATCGCCGCCGGAACCTGGCTCGTCGCCATCGTCCTGGCCCTGGCCGGGACGCTGGCCTGGGACTCGACGCTCGTCCGGTGGGTGGCGCCCGCCGTCGCCCTCGCCTTCCTGGGCGCCACGGGCGGGCTGCTCATCTGGGATCTCGAGCAGCCGGCGCGGTTCTTCTTCATCTTCACCAAACCCCAGTGGCGGTCGTGGCTGGTCCGGGGCGGGTTCGTGCTCGCCGGCTACGGGGCCGTCGTCACCGTGCATGTCGCCGGGGCCCTCCTGGGTCGGGAGGCATGGATCCGGATGGCCGCCGTGCCGGGGATCCCGCTGGCGGTGATGGCCGCCGCCTACACCGCCTACCTGTTCGCCCAGGCCAAGGGGCGGGACCTGTGGCAGAACCCCCTGCTGCCACCCCACATGGCCGTCCAGGCCGTTCTCGCCGGCGCCGCCGCCCTCGTCCTGGCCGACGCCGTCAACCCCGGCGGGGCCCGGCACGCCCTGCAGTGGGTCCTCCTCGCCGGCTGTGGCGCCCACCTCCTCCTGGTGGCGGGGGAAGTCACCCTGGCCCACCCGACCGCTCACGCCCATCTCGCCGTGTGGGAGATGACCAGGGGACGGTATGCCGGCTTCTTCTGGACGGGGGTGGCCCTGGTGGCCGCCGGGCTCGCCGCTCCCGTCCTGGGTCCCACCGCCGCCCTGGCCGCACTGGCCGGCCTTCTGGCCTACGAGCACGCCTACGTCCAGGCCGCCCAGGCCGTTCCTCTCGCCTAGTCCACCAGCCCGCAAGGAGAGGACCCATGCCCGACTCCGACGTCGACCGCCTCGGTGAGCGGGTGAGCGCGGCCCGCTCCGAGGTCGAGGCCCGGGGCGAGACGTTCTACCCCGGTGCCAGCCGGATCCATCTGGCCGCCTTCCCGCCCAAGGAGCGCTGGGACAACTGGGTCGAGTTCGACTCCCGCGCCTGGCCCGATCGGGTCGAGCGGCGCTCCATGCTCGTGCCCACCACCTGCTTCAACTGCGAATCGGCCTGCGGCCTCCTGGCCTACGTCGACCCGGACACACTGGCCGTGCGCAAGTTCGAGGGGAATCCCGAGCACCCCGGCTCCCGGGGCCGCAACTGCGCCAAGGGTCCGGCCACCCTCAACCAGGTGACGGACCCCGACCGCGTGCTCTACCCCCTGCGCCGGTCGGGGGAGCGGGGTGGGGGCGGCTGGGAGCGGATCAGCTGGGACGAGGCCCTCGACGACATCGCCGCCCGCATCCGCACCGCCATCCTGGAGAAGCGCCAGGAAGAGGTCATGTACCACGTCGGCCGGCCCGGGGAGGACGGCTACACGGAGCGGGTGCTGGCGTCCTGGGGCATCGACGGCCACAACTCCCACACCAACGTGTGCTCGAGCGGCGCCCGCACCGGCTACGCCCTGTGGATGGGCATCGACCGGCCCAGCCCCGACCATGCCAACGCCTCGGTCATCTACCTCATCAGCTCCCACCTCGAGGCCGGCCACTACTTCAACCCCCACGCCCAGCGGGTGATGGAGGCCAAAGCCAAGGGTGCCAAGCTCGTGGTGCTCGACACCCGCCTGTCCAACACCGCCACCCACGCCGACTGGTGGCTCTCCCCGTGGCCCGGCAGCGAGGCCGCCATCAACCTGGCCATCGCCCACCACATCATCGCCACCAAGGCCTACGACCGCGAGTTCGTCCGGCGGTGGTGGAACTGGGAGGAGTACCTGGCCGCCGAGCATCCCGACGCCGAGCCCACCTTCGAGGCGTTCGAGGCGATCCTGGCCGGGCTCTACGCCGAGTTCACCTTCGATTTCGCCGAGGCCGAGTCGGGGGTGGCCGCGGCCACGCTCCTCGAGGTGGCGGAGGCGGTGGCCGCCGCCGGCAACCGCTTCTCCAGCCACAACTGGCGCTCGGCGGCGGCCGGCAACCTGGGGGGCTGGCAGGTGGCCCGCACCCTGTTCCTCCTCAACGCTCTGCTCGGCGCCGTGGCCACGCCGGGCGGGGTGTTCCCCAACGCCTGGAACAAGTTCCTCCCCCGCCCCTACCACTGGCCCCGCCACACCCACGGGTGGAACGAGCTGACCTGGCCGTTGGAGTACCCGCTGGCCAACAACGAGTTGTCCTTCCTCCTGCCCCACTTCCTGAAGGAGGGCCGGGGGCGCCTCGAGGTCTACTTCACCCGCGTCCACAACCCCGTGTGGACGAATCCCGACGGGTTCTCGTGGGTCGAGGTGCTGACCGACCCGGCCAAGGTCGGACTCCACGTCGCCCTCACGCCGACGTGGAGCGAGACGGCCTACTTCGCCGACTACGTGCTGCCGATGGGCCACGGCTCCGAACGTCACGATCTCCACTCCTACGAGACCCACGACGGCCAGTGGCTCGGGTTCCGCCAGCCCGTGCTGCGGGAGGCCCGCCGGCGTCTGGGCGAGGATGTGGACGACACCCGGGCCGTCAACCCCGGCGAGGTGTGGGAGGAGAACGAGTTCTGGATCGAGCTGTCGTGGCGGATCGACCCCGACGGCAGCCTCGGCATCCGCGCCTTCCACGAGTCCGCCGTCCACCCCGGCGAGAAGCTCTCCGTGGACGAGTACTACGGCTGGATCTTCGAGCACTCCGTTCCCGGACTCCCGGAACGGGCGGCGGCGGAAGGGCTCACCCCGCTGGAGTTCATGCGCCGCTACGGCGCCTTCGAGATCAGCCGCGGGGTGGGACCCCGCCACGAGGAGGAGGTGCCCGAGCACCGCCTGGTGGATGCCGTGGAGGGGGACCTGGGCCGGGTCTACTGCCCCACCCCGGGTTCACCCTTGCGGAATGCCGTCCCGCTGCCCACGCCCGAGTCCGACCCCGACGGCCGGCGCCGCGTGGGGGTGCGCGTCGACGGCAAGGTCCTGCGGGGCTTTCCCACGCCCTCGGGCCGGCTGGAGTTCTGGTCCTCCACCCTGGCCACCTGGGGCTGGCCGGAGCACGCCCTGCCCGGTTACATCCGCAGCCAGGTCCACCCTTCCGCGCTCCGGGCGGGGGAGATGCCGCTCATCTCCACCTTCCGCCTCCCGGTGCAGGTCCACACCCGCTCGGCCAACTCCAAGTGGCTGGACGAGATCGCCCACTCCAACCCGCTGTGGCTCCATCCCCACGACGCCGCCCGCCTCGAGGTGCGCACCGGCGACCTGATGCGGGTGGAGACCGAGATCGGGCACTTCGTGCTCAAGGCGTGGGTGACCGAGGGGATCCGTCCCGGGGTGGTGGCCTGCAGCCACCACATGGGCCGCTGGAAGCCGCAGGGCGGCCAGCCCGGCCAGGGCCAGGCCATGGCCACCGTGGCCCTCGAGCGCTCGGCCGACGGCTGGTCGATGCAGCGCCGGGCCGGCGTGGCCCCCTACCCGTCGTCCGACCCCGACACCGGGCGGATCTGGTGGACGGATGCGGGCGTCCACCAGAACCTGACCTTCCCCGTCCAGCCCGACCCCATCTCGGGCCAGCACTGCTGGCACCAGGCGGTGCGGGTGACGAGGGCGCAGCCGGGCGATATGGAGGGCGACATCGCCGTCGACACCGAAGCCGCCCACGAGGTCTACCGCCGCTGGCTGCAGCTCACCCGCCGGGCGGACCTCGTCTCCCCCGACGGCACCCGCCGCCCGTACTGGCTGCTCCGCCCGTTGAAGCCCCGCCGCCAGGCGTACCAGCTGGTCGGCTCCCTGGTTCCGACGGACCGGTCATGATCTCGTCGCCGGAGCTGTTCCGCGCCCTCGCCGTCACCTCCGAGGGCGTCTCGCCTGCTCACCGGCGGGTGGCCTCGAGCCTCGACGTGACCATCGAGGCGGCCGCCCACACCGATCTGTTCTGCCTGCACCTGCCGCCCTATGCCTCGATCCACCTGGGAGAGGAAGGGATGTTGGGTGGGGAAGCGGCGGACCGGGTGGCGGGCTTCTGGCGGGCGCTGGGCCTGACTCCGCCGGCCGAGCCCGACCATCTGGCCGCACTCCTCGGCCTCTACGCCGCCCTGATCGAGGCCGAGGCCGGGGAAGGGGAACCAGCCCGCCGGCGTCTGCGGGTCGAGGCCCGTCGGGCGCTGCTGTGGGAGCACCTGCTCGTCTGGGTTCCCGGCTATGCCCGGGCGGCGGCCCGGGTCGGCACCGCCTACCGGCCCTGGGCCGAAGCACTGGTGGCCCTCCTCCTGGCGGAGGCGGCGGCCCTGCCCCGCGGCGACGGCCCGCTCCCGCTCCACCTCCGTCACGCACCGGCGCCCGCCGCTCCCGGCGACGACGGGCTCGATGAATACCTGGGCCGGCTCCTCGCCCCGGTCCGCTCCGGCATGGTGATCACCCGACTGGACCTGGCCACCGCCGCCCGGGACCTCGGCCTGGGGCTGCGCATGGGTGAGCGCCGCTTCGCCCTCAAAGGTCTCGTGGGCCAGTATCCGTCGGGGGTCTTCAGCTGGTTGGCCGAGTGGGCCCGGGTCGCAGCCGAGGAGCACGACCGGCTGATCGACGCCCTCGGACCCGTCGCCGTCTTCTGGAGTGAGCGCGCTCACCAGGCGGAGACACACCTTCGGCGTCTGGCCGCGGAGATGCGGTCGCCGGCCGCCTGAGGCGCCGGCATCGTCTTCTTGCGCAGATACGCAAGTGTGGGGTAACCTGGCCGGCGTGCCGATGCCCGAGGCCCTCATCGAGGAGGCGGCCCGACGGTTCGCACTCCTGTCCGATCCCACCCGCCTCCGGATCCTGTCTGCGCTCCTGGAACGGGAGACGATGACGGTGACGGAGCTGGCCGACCGCTTGGGCATCACCGCCCCCAACGTGTCACAGCACCTGGCCCGGCTCCTTTCGGCTCGGGTCGTGACCAGGCAGCGGGACGGGCGCATGCTGCGTTACTCGGTGGAGGATCAGAGCCTGCGGCCGCTGTGCGAACTGGTGTGCAGCTCGCTGCGGGAGCAGGTCGGGCGGTTGCCCGGTTGGAGCCGGGAGGCAACGGCCTGATTCGCCGACCGACAAGTCGCAAGAGTTCTCAAAGGAGGCCGTCCGCACTCACCGGATAGCTCATGAATTCACCCGGCATTGTGGACAATGCCGGGTGGACTGCAGCGCTCGCCGGAACGGGAGACGCTCTCTATCATGGGATGACGCCGGGGTGAGCGGGGACCCGACCGGTGGAGGTTGGGGTTGCTCAGACAGTTGTCGCTCCGAATGAAGTTGCTGTCGGGATTCGGCGTCCTGGTGCTGGTGGCCGGGGCCGTCGTCACCTACCAGATCACCCATCGCGATCCGCCGTCCTTCCGGCGTGGTGGCGTGTTCGCCGCCGGGGGCGGCCCGCCGGGCGCGGCGACGTCCTCCAGTTCCGCCCCGGCCGCAGAGGGGTCGACGTCGACGACCACGGGTGCGCCGGCGACCACGGCCTCGACGGCGGCGGTGACCACCACCGCTCCCAAGGGCGCGGTGTCGACCACGACCACGGGCGCGACGGCCGCGGCGACGGGTACCACCGCGACGACGTCGGCGTCGGCGGCGGCGGTGCCCACCACAGGACCGCCGGCCACGGCCGCGCCGAAGGCCCCGGCCCTGGGGACCTACACCTATGCCGTCGCCGGCGACGAGCGGGTCACCGGCCTCGGTTCCCGGAAGTTCCCCGAAAGGATGACGACCGTCGTCCATAGTGGAGCAGGTTTGGCTGCGGACCAGCTCGTGTTCGACCTGCGGTATTCGAACGAGCACGAGGAGCGGGAGATCGTCGGATTCCGCGACGACGGGATCTACTTCGACTACGAAGGCGGCTCCGTGACGTTCGGTCCCCGCACCGAGACCAACGAGGGCGACTACGAACCACCGCTGCTCCAGATCGCCAAGCCGCTCCAGGCGGGGATCACCAGGAGCGGCACCACGGTGGTGAAGCGGGCGGACGGCACCGTGAGCCGCACCGAGGACTGGACCGTCACGGTGGTGGGCAAGGAGACGATCACCGTGGCCGGAGCGGCGGTGGAAACCTGGAAGGTGGAGACCGACCGCAAAAGCCGGCCTGGGTCCTCCGAGGTCAACAATCGGCAACGAACCTACTGGTTCGACCCCACCAGGGCCATCTGGGTGCGGTTCACCGACGTGCTCCACGGGTCCCGGGCCCAGGGTCCGTTCACCTTCACCTATGACTCGTCCCTGACGGCCGATCTACTCAGTTTCTCTGCGAGTTGAACGGGGCGAACCCCGACCCCAACGAGAGAGAAGGGGTGGCTATCCTGGTGGGGCGGGCCTTCTGTGACGCCGAGTCGGGCACCCGCCTGGTGTCGCCCGGCCCGGCCAGGGCGGATCGGCAATGACGGTGTCTATCAATCGGGACATGCTCCGGGACGATGGGGACGGCGAGCGACGCCCGCGGTTGCCGGATCCTCGGGGTGCCTGCCTGCCGGTGGACCGGCAGTGCGCGTCCTTCGACAGCCTGGTGCGAGAGCACAGCCCATTCCTCCTCCGGATCGCCCGGAGCCTCGCCCCGGCGCTGGGCGTGGATCCCGAGGACGTCGTCCAGGACACGCTGGAACGCGCCTGGCGAACGCGGGAGTCATTCCGCGGGGAGTGTTCGACCCGGGCGTGGCTGTGCGCCATCCTCACCAACCGCGTCCGGGACCTCGCCCGCACCCGGCTCCGGGTCTTCGACCGCTCCTGGCGGCTGTACCGGGTCGAGGTCTCCTGCCAGCGGCTGGCGGAGAACACCGAGGAGATCATCGTCCGGGCCGAAGACGAGGACGAGCTGCGCCGGGCGCTGACCGCGCTCCCCTTCTGGGAGCGGACGGCGGTGCTCCTGCACGACTGCGCCCGGCTGCCGGCGTGGGAGGTGGGCACGGTCCTGGGGTGCTCGACCGAGGCGGCCCACAAGCGGATCCAGCGGGGACGCCTCAGGCTCGCCGCCGAGCTCGGCCGGCAATCGCGCGGCAGATCACTTCCCCGCCCCGCCCCCCGCAGCTGCCGCCTGACGCGCAAGCTGATGCCCTCGTATCTCGAGGGCGGCCTTCCCGAAGTCGAGCGGAGTTCCCTCGAGGCCCACATCGCCCGGTGCCCCCACTGTCCCGCCCTGGTCCAGGCGATGTGGGCGCTCCTCTCCGTCCTGGCCGACGGGAAAGGGGTCCCGGAG
>JBIOYN010000196.1:0-8493 GCA_044870155.1 Acidimicrobiia bacterium
CCGGACGCGGCGCCCCCCGCGCCGCCGGCCGCGGCGCCGTCACCGGCACCTGACGCGCCCGCGGCGGAGCCGGTCCGCGAGTCGGCGCCCCGCGCGCGATCGGAGCTGCTCGGCGGGATCTCGGGCGTGTCGATGACGTTCGACGAGCTGCGGTCGGCATCCGGGCTCGAGCCGGCCGCGCTGCGCGAGCTCGAGCGCTACGGCCTCGTCGAGGGCAAGCCGGTCGGCGGGCAGACGTACTACGACGAGGACGCGCTCGTGGTGGCGCGGCTGTGCGCCTCGTTCGGCCGCCACGGCGTCGAGGCCCGCCACCTGCGCATGTACAAGACGTTCGCCGAGCGGGAGGCGGCCCTGTTCGAACAGGTCATCCTTCCCATGGCCAGCGGTCGTCAGGACGAGTCCGGGCCCCGGGCCCGGGAGGCGCTGGCCGAGCTCGCTCATCTGGGCCAGGCGTTGCGGCTCTCCATGCTCCGGGCCGCGCTGGGCCCGCCGCCGGGGGACTCGTGACCCTCCGGTCGTTGATGGGCCCCGAGGCCCTGGCCGAGACCGTGGCCCGGCTGGCGGGCGAGATCGACCGTGACCATCCCGACGGCGTGGTGCTCATCGGTGTGCTCAAGGGCTCGCTGTTCTTCCTCGCCGATCTGGCGCGGGCCATGACGGTTCCCTGTGAGGTGGACTTCATCGCCATCTCCAGCCTCACCCCCGGGTCGGGGCGGGTCCGGATCACGAAGGACCTCGACATGGACATCGCCGGTCGCCACGTGGTGGTGGTGGAGGACATCGTCGACACCGGGCTCACGCTGTCGTATCTGCTGGGCCAGCTCAACGCCCGCAGCCCGGCCAGCCTCACCGTGTGTGCCCTGCTCGACCGGGCCCGCCGGCGCATCGTCCCGCTCCCCACGCGCTATTCGGGGGTGGCCATCGACGACGAGTTCGTCATCGGCTACGGCCTCGATTACGCCCAGCGCTACCGCAACGTCTCGGGGCTGTCGGTGGCTGATCTCCGGGTCTTGGAGCGGGATCCGAACGCCTACGTGTCGAACTTCTACGGGCGCACGGAAGACGACCCGTGAGGGCGGACCTCCGAGCGACGGATGCTAGGGTGGCCTTCGGACTGGAGGCAGGCGCGTGATCCGTCTTTCCCTTGTGGGCGTTCGAGTTGAGGTCCCCTCCAACCAGCCCATCGTGCTGCTCAGGGAAGAGGCTCCGGGGCGCCGGTACCTGCCGATCTTCATCGGTCAGCCCGAGGCCACGGCCATCGTCTACGCCCTCCAGGGCATGGAGAGCCCCCGGCCGATGACCCACGATCTGTTCAAGAACACCCTCGAGACCCTGGCCGCCCGGATCGACAAGATCGTCATCACCGAGCTGCGCGACGGGACCTTCTACGCCGAGCTCGAGGTGCTCCAGAACGGGGGCCGGCACCGCATCTCGTCCCGACCCTCGGACGCCATCGCCCTGGCCGTGCGCTACGAGGAGCCGGTGCCCATCTACGCCCACGACGGGGTGCTGGAGGAGGCCGGGGTCGTCTTCGAGAGCGACGACGAAGAGGAGCAGGTCGAGCAGTTCCGGGAGTTCCTGGAGCAGGTTCGACCGGAAGACTTCGCTCCGTAGCCACCTGGGGTTCGTTGCTTTCTCACTCTGCGCTGGTACAGTTGACACCTGCGTAACTACGCCTCTGTGAGTCGCGGGAAGGTCCCGGACCGGGGGGGCGCGAGGAGGCCGAGACTCTGATGGCCATGACCGGGTTCCGGGGGCCCCAGGTCTGCAAGATCGTGGGAATCACGTACCGACAGCTCGACTATTGGGCCCGCACCGACCTCATCCGACCCTCCGTGGCCGACGCCCGGGGGAGCGGCACCCAACGCCTGTACTCCTACCGTGACCTCGTCGAGTTGAAGGTCATCAAGCACCTGCTCGACGCCGGAATCTCGCTGCGGACGGCCCGTACGGCCATCGAGTACCTGCGCGAGCACCTTGGTGAGGAGCTGGCGTCGGCCAGCCTCGTCATCAACGGCAGCCGCTCGCTGCTGGCCCGCTCCGGCGAGGAGGTCGTCGACCTGGTCCGTCAGGGTCAGGGTGTCCTGAACATCCTGCCCATGGCGGGCATGCTGGAGGAATTGGACGGCAAGATCCAACAGTTGGAGCCGACCACCGTCAACGTTCCCGGTACCGAAGTGACGGTCGGGGGTCGGCGGGCGGCCGAGGGAGGATAGCCATCACGGAGGAACCCCTGCCCCACGAGCAGGTCCGGTTCGCGCACAACTCCGAGCGCCAGTTCGCCCGGTTGCTGGACTTCTACGGCATCGCCTGGGAGTACGAGCCGCGTACCTTCACCCTCGAGCGGGACAAGGTGGGGAACCCCGTCCAGGCCTTCACCCCCGACTTCTACCTCCCCGCCTATGACCTCTACATCGAGATCACCACGCTCAACCAGAAGCTGGTGACGAAGAAGAACCGCAAGGCCCGGCGCCTGAAGGAGCTCCACCCCGAGGTCAACATTCGGGTCTTCTACCAGCGGGACTACCTGAGCCTGCTCATGAAGTACGGGCTCGAGCCGCCCTCGCAACTGGTGGGGGAAGCCGATGCCCCTCCGTTCTGGCTGGCCGATCCGCAGGCGACGCCGCCTGAGCCCGACATCGCCCCGGCCGAGCCGGAGGGAGCCGGCCAGCGTCGCCGGCGCCGCCCCAAGAGCGCCTAGGGCTTGCGCCACAGCCTCCTGGATGCGCAGCACCGCGCCTTGGGGGGGCGCATGGTGCCCTTCGGGGGCTGGGAGATGCCGCTGCGCTACGGCTCGACCCTCGACGAGCACCGGGCGTGCCGGGAGGATGCGGTGGTCTTCGACGTCTCCCACCTGGGTTCGGTGTGGGTGCGGGGCCCGGGCGCCCTCGAAGCGCTCCAGGGCCTGCTGACCAACGATCTGGCCCGCATCGCCGTCGGGCAGGCGCAGTACACCCACCTCCTCGACGCCGGCGACGCCCACGTCGTCGACGACATCATTGTGTGGTGGGTGGGGGAGGAGGACTTCCTCGTCATTCCCAACGCCTCCAACACCGGCCCGGCGCTCGAGGCGTTGGTGGAGGCAGCCGGCGGCCGGGCCGAGGTCCTGGACGTGACCGGAGAGCGGGCGCTGCTGGCGGTCCAGGGCCCGCGGGCTCGGGACATCCTGGCCCGGGCGCTGCCCGGCAGCGAGGCGGTGGAGCGTTTCGCCGTGGCCCGGGTCGACTCGGCCGGTTCCGGCCTGCTCGTCGGCGGCACCGGCTACACCGGCGAGGACGGCGTGGAGCTGTTCGTGGGGGGGGAGTCGGCCGGCGGCGTCTGGGATGCGCTGCTGACGGCGGGGGCGGTGCCCGCCGGGCTCGGGGCCCGGGACACGTTGCGCCTGGAGATGGGCTATCCCCTGCACGGCCATGAGCTCGGCCCCGGCATCACACCGCTCCAGGCCGGCCTGGACTGGGTGGTGAGCTGGGGCAAGCCGTCGTTCCGGGGCCGGGAGGCGCTCGCCGCCGAGCGCGAGCGGGGCGTGGCCCGGCGGCTCACGGGCGTGGTGCTGGACGACCGTCAGGTCCCACGGGCCGACTGCCCCGTCCTGGTCGACGGCGAGCCGGCCGGCGAGGTGACGAGCGGCAACCTCTCACCCACCCTGGAGCGGGGCATCGCCCTGGCCTTCCTGCCTCCCGACACCAAGCCCGGCGCGCCGGTGGAGATCGACATCCGGGGACGGCGGGCTCCGGGCGTGGTGGCCAAGCCGCCCTTCGTGGCCAAGTCCTAGGACCTCCGGTCCGCAGCCGACTGAGGGCTCCCGGCGGGCGGTAGCCTGCCGCCTGGTGGCCGATTTCGTTCCCCACACCGACGCCGAGATCAACGCCATGCTCGGGTTTCTCGGTTTGTCGGACCTCGACGAGCTCTTCGACCACATCCCCGCCGCCGTCCGTCTGGCCGCCGGCCTCGATCTGGCCGACGGGCGATCGGAAGCCGACGTGGTGGGCGACCTGTCGGAGCTGGCGGGCCGCAACCAGCCCACCGGACCCGGGGGCGCGCTGGTGTGCTTCGCCGGCGGCGGCGCCTACGAGCACGACATCCCGGCGGCGGTGCGGGCCCTGGCCGGGCGCTCCGAGTTCGTCACCTCCTACACCCCCTACCAACCCGAGCTGGCCCAGGGGGTCCTCCAGGCGCTCTTCGAGTACCAGAGCATGCTGTGCGCCATCACCGGCATGGACGTGGCCAACGCCTCCCTCTATGACGGCGCCTCGGCGGCCGTGGAAGGGCTCAACCTGGCGGCGGCGGCCACCGGCCGCCGGCCGGTGTGGGTGTCGCGGGGCGTCCGTCCGGCGGTGCGGGCCGTCATCGGGACGCTGTGCGGGCCGAGGCTCGAGGTCCGGGAGGCGCCGCTCTCCGACGGGGTCACGGAGTGGCCCGACGACCTGGGCGAGGCCGCCGCCCTGCTCGTGGCCCAGCCCAACCACCTGGGGGTGCTGGAGGACGTGGCCGGCGCCGCCGGCCGGGCCCACGCCGCCGGCGCCCTGTGCGTGGTCTCCGTCGATCCCGTGGCCGCCGGGCTGCTCCACCCCGTGGGGACGGTGGGCGCCGACGTGGCCGTGGGGGAGGGCCAGGCACTGGGAACGCCGCTCGTCTTCGGCGGGCCCTACGTGGGCCTGTTCGCCTGTAAGCAGGCGCCGTTCGTGCGCCGCTGGCTGCCCGGCCGGCTGGTAGGGGAGACCGTCGACACCGAAGGGCGCCGGGCCTACGTCCTCACGCTCTCCACCCGGGAGCAGCACATCCGCCGAGCCCAGGCGTCGTCCAATGTGTGCACCAACCAGACACTGATCGCCATCACCACCGCTCTGCACATGGCCTGGCTCGGCCCGGCCGGCCTGCGGGAGCTCGCCCTGCGGTGCGCCCGCGGCGCCCGTTACGCCCGGGAGGCGCTGGGCCGCATCCCCGGGGTGGAGCCGGCGGTGGCCGCCGCCGGCCTCTACGAGTTCGCCCTGCGCACCCCGAAGCCGGCCGAGGTGATCCTCGCCCGCCTGGCCGAGGAAGGATTCCTGGGCGGCCTCGACCTGTCCGCCGACTACCCCGAGCTGGGCGAGGCGGTGCTGGTGACGGTGACCGAGACCCGCACCCGGGCCGAGATCGACGCCTTCGCCGCCGCCTTCGAGAAGGCGGTGGCGTGATGCCGGGCACGACGCCGGTCCCCGAGATCCCCGGGGTTCGGGGTGTCCCCGAGATCTTGGCCCGCCCCAGCGCCGGCCGGGCCGCCTCGACGCCGCTCATGGGCCGGGAGGCCGAGCCCACGCTCCTCGAGCTGTCGTCGCCGGGACGGCGGGGCTTCTCCTTCCGGGACACGGGCGTGCCTGAGTGGGCGGCGGAGGAGCTGGTGCCTGCCGAGCACCTGGCCGCCGATCCTCCCGCCCTGCCCGAGGTCTCCGAACGCGACCTGGTGGCCCACGTGTCCCGGCTGACCCACCGCAACTACTCGGTCGACCATGGCGCCTACCCGCTCGGCTCCTGCACCATGAAGTACAACCCCAAGGTGTGCGATGCCGTGGCCGGCCTGCCGGCGCTCACCGGCTGCCACCCGGCGCAACCCGCCGAGCAGACCCAGGGCTGGCTGGCGCTGCTCCACCAGCTGGAGCAGGTCCTGTGCGCGGCCACGGGGACGGCGGCGGCCACGCTCCAGCCCGCTGCCGGGGCGGCCGGGGAGCTGACGGGGTTGCTGCTCATGCGGGCCTGGCACGCGGCCCAGGGCCGGTCCCCGGCCAAGGTGCTGATCCCCGACTCGGCCCACGGCACCAACCCGGCGTCGGTGACCATGGCCGGCTACCAGGTGGTGGAGGTGCCCTCCGACGCCCGGGGCCTCATCGATCTCGAGGCGCTGCGGGGCCTGGTCGACGCCGACACCGCCGGGCTGATGCTGACCAATCCCAACACGGTGGGCCTGTTCGAGACCGACATCGTCGACATCGCCCGGGCCATCCACGGGGTCGAGGGTCTCCTCTACTACGACGGCGCCAACTTCAACGCCATCCTGGGCCAGGTCCGCCCCGGTGACATGGGCTTCAACATCGTCCACCTGAACCTGCACAAGACCTTCGCCACTCCCCACGGCGGGGGTGGGCCAGGGGCGGGTCCGGTGGCGGTCTCGGGGCGCCTGGCACCCTTCCTGCCCGGCCCCCTGCCCCGGCCCGACGCCGGGGATCCTGGGCGCTACACCTGGGTCACGCCGGAGCGGTCGATCGGGCGCATCCATGGCTGGCACGGCAACGCCATGGTCCTGGCCCGGGCCTACGCCTACATCCTGGCCAACGGCGGTGACGGGCTGCGACGGGTGGCGGACTGCGCCGTCCTCAACGCCCGCTACCTCAAGGAGCGGCTGCGGGACGCCTACGACTTCCCCTACGACGGCCCGTGCATGCACGAGTTCGTGGCCTCCTCGGCCCGGCTGCGCCGGGACCACGGGGTCAAGGCCCTCGATCTGGCCAAGCGCCTGATCGAAGAGGGGTTCCATCCGCCCACCATGTACTTCCCCCTCATCGTGGACGAGGCCCTGATGGTGGAGCCCACCGAGACCGAAAGCCCTCAGACGGTGGAGGCCCTGGCCCAAGCGCTCCTCGCCGTGGCCGCCGAAGCCGAGGCCGACGGGGGCGCCTCCGCCCGGGCCGCGCCCCGCACCACCCCCGTGGGGCGGGTGGACGAGGCTGCCGCCGGCCGGCGCCTGCGACTCGTCTGGACACCGGAGGGGTAGGAAGGGGGCATGGCCGAACATGATCCCGAAGCCCCCCTGTACTCCGGCGAACCGCTCGAGACCGAGGAGGGCACCCGGGTGCCCCGGCAGCAGTCGGCGGGCGGTGACGCCATCGAGGGCGGCGGGGAGTATCCCGACCCCGACACCCCGGCCCAGCTGCCGGCGCCGGGGGCGGCCGAGGGCGGCGACGACGAGGACGAAACTGACGGTGGCGGTCGGGAGCCCTACTCCTACCCGCCGCCGGCGCCACCTCCACGCTGATTGATGCCGGACGGCGATGAGTACGTGGCCGTCGACGGCTTCTTCGGACCGCTCTTCGTTGCCTGGAATCGCCGCGGTGCCTCCTTCGTGACCCTCACGGCCGACGAGTCGGTGTTCGTCGACCGCTTCGTCACCCGCTTCGCGCGTCCCTTGAGTCCGTGCCGCCGGCCGCCGGTGACGCTGGTGCGGGCGCTGGAGACGAACCGGGTGCCGTCGTCCCTGGCGCTGGACCTGGGCCACCTCCGGCCCTTCCCCCGGGCCGTGCTCGAAGCCACCCGCCGGATCCCCCATGGGGAGGTCCGCAGCTATGCCTGGGTGGCGGACCAGGCCGGCAACCCCGCCGCCGTCCGGGCCGCCGGTACGGCGCTCAGCCGCAACCCCGTCTCGTTCCTGGTGCCCTGCCACCGGGTGATCCGTTCCGACGGCACCGCCGGCCACTTCGGCTGGGGTGGCACCCGCACGAAGGAGGCCATGCTCACCGCCGAGGGCGTCGACTGCGCCGACCTCTCCCGGTTCTGCAATCTGGCCTGAGGGCCATCCGCCGCCCGTTCGACTCCGAACACAGGGCAATGAACACGCAGCGCACGGTCACGAAACTCGTCCTTCTCGGCCTCCTGGCTCTCGGCCTGGTGGGCTGCGGCGGCGAGTCGCAAACCTCCGCCGACGGCAAAGCGGCGGAGCCGGCGGCCACGGCCGTCACCGTGAAGGGCTTCCTGTTCAAGCCCTCGCCCCTGGAGGTGAAGGCCGGTTCCGAGGTCGTCTGGACCAACCAGGACCAGATCCTCCACACCGTCGCCGCCGGGACGCCCCCGCAGAAGTCGGGAGCCTTCGGCGGAGAGATGCCCGAGCGGGGCGCGGTCTATCGCTTCACCTTCAAGGACCCCGGCATCTACCCATACTTCTGTGAACGCCACAACTCCATGACCGGCACGGTCATCGTCACCTAGCCGGGCTCGGTCCCGGCGCATCACCCGAGCAAAGGAGCAACTCCACCATGAATTCCCCGCGCCATCGCGCGCTCCGACTCGTCGCCCCGCTCGTGGCCCTGGCCGTGCTCGGCGTGGCCTGCGGCAGCGACACCAACGACAACGCGGCCAAGGCCGACACCGAGCAGACCGCCAAGCAGGCAGGGGCCTCCACCCCCACCGATATGGCCGCCTCCGGCCCCGACACGGCCGCCGCCCAGCTGCGCTCCAACCTCACCGGCATGTTCCAGGAGCATGTGGTGCTCGCCGCCGCCGCTACCGGCGCCGCCCTGGGCGGGCGCTCGGATGAGTTCACGGCCGCCGCCGCCGCCCTCGAGGCCAACTCCAACTCCCTGACCGAGGCCATCGGCAGCGTCTTCGGGGCCGAGGCGGGCAAGGCGTTCGATCCGCTGTGGAAGAAGCACATCGGCTTCGTGGTCGACTACACCCAGGGCCTGGCGGTCAAGGACCAGGCCAAGCAGGACAAGGCCGTGGCCGACCTCGTGGCCTACACCACCGACT
>JBIOYN010000197.1:0-5646 GCA_044870155.1 Acidimicrobiia bacterium
GCGGCGGCCTCCAGCGCATCGTGGGGACCCGTGAGGTCCACCTCGACGGTGGTCCCGCCGTCGAGGAGCTGGGCCCGGCCGGCCAGGCGGGCGGCGGCCCGGCCGGCGTCAGCGGGCGTGGTGCGGAGGCGCAGCACCGTCCCACCGAGCCGGGAGCGCAAGGCCTCGGGCGTGCCCAGGGCGACGATGCGGCCCTCGTGCACGACGGCCAGGCGGTCGGCCAGGGCCTCCGCCTCCTCCAGGTACTGGGTGGTGAGGAAGACCGTGGTCCCCTCGCCCCGCAGGTGGCGGATCTCGTCCCACAGGGCCCGGCGGGACTGGGGGTCGAGGCCGGTGGTGGGCTCGTCGAGGAAGAGGACCTCGGGCCGGCGGACGAGGGCGGCGGCCAGATCGAGGCGCCGCTGCATCCCACCGGAGTAGGTGCCCACCCTCCGGTCGGCGGCGGCGGCGAGGTCGAAGAGGTCGAGCAACTCGCCGGCCCGGGCCCGGGCCGCCTTGCGGGACATGCCCCACAGCGAGGCCACCAGGGTCAGGAACTCCCGGCCGGTGAGAAGCTCGTCGAGGGCCGCCTCCTGGAGGGTGACGCCGATCCGGGTCCGGATCTCGTCGCACCGCCCCACCACGTCCAGCCCCGCCACCCGGGCCCGGCCCCGGGTCGGCCGGGTCAGGCCGGTCAGGATCCGCACGGTGGTCGTCTTGCCACCGCCGTTGCGCCCCAGGTAGCCGAAGATCTCGCCCTCGTCGACGTGGAAGCTGACGTCCCGCAACGCTTCGGTGCCCCCGCCGTAGACCTTGGCCAGTTGCTCCACCTCGATGGCGACGTACATGGCCACCTCCCAGAGGTTCCGCCGGAAACCAGTCTGAATTGGATTTTCCAAGTATTAATCGCTTGGATTCTCCAAGTCAAGCCGGTATGCTGGAAGCCATGCCCCGCAGCTACGACCAGCACTGCTCCCTGGCCCTCGCCCTGGACGTGATCGGCGATCGCTGGGCCTTGCTCATCGTGCGCGACCTGCTCCTCGGTCCCCGCCGCTTCGGTGAGCTCCTCGACGGGCTGCCCGGGATCGGGACCGATATCCTCACCGCCCGCCTCCGGGACCTGGAGTCCGCCGGTCTGGTGTCGCGCCGTCAGGACGGTCGGGCCCGCTGGTACGAGCTGACCGCCGAGGGACGGGCGCTGCAACCAGCGGTGCGCGAGCTCGCCATCTGGGGTGTGCGGCGTTTCCTGGCGCCGCCCCTGGCCGAGAAGTTCTCCCCCCGGTCGGTGCTCACCCTGCTCACGATGGGCGTGGCGGGATCGCTCGAGGTCGCCGAGGCCGACGGGAGCTACGAGGTGCGTGTCGGTCCGGAGGTGGCCACGGTGGAGGTGGCCGGCGGACATGTTTCCGCCGCCCAGGGTCCGGCCACCGACCCCACGGCCACGGTCACCTTCACCCAGGCCGGCGTCCTCGCCCTCGTGATCGGCTCGCCCCTGGCCAGCCTGGTCGCCACCGGCGAGGCGAAGGTCCAGGGCGACGAGGCCCGGGCCGCGTCCGTGCTCGAGGCGCTGTCATGCTCGGGGATCGTGGCCGGCGCCTTCGCCTCCCTCGCCGGCTGCTGACTTCCGCACCACCTCGGCCGCCACCGCCCCCCAGCGTTCGACGTCCGTGGGGCCGGCGAAGACATCGGCCCCGGTGAGGTAGAGCACGACCCGGTCGGCCACACCCCGGTGGCGTTCCACGATGTCGTCGGCGAGCTCGTCCCAACGACCGCTCACCACGAAGTGGTCGAGCAGGTCGTCGCTGATGACGGCGGCCATCCCGTCGGGGTCGCCCGCCTTCTGACGCTCGCGCACACGCTCCGTCGTTCCCTCGAAGCCGATCTGGTCGAAGAGGAAGGCGTAGTTGGGGGTCGACCCGTAGAACGAAATCTGGCGCCGGACCGAGTCCCGGGCGGCGGCCAGCTCCTCGTCGGTGTCGCCGGCGGCCACGAAGGTGGGGACGAAGATGGTGAGGTCGTGGCGGCTCCGGCCCGAGCGCGCCGCCCCCTCCGACAGCGTCGGGAGGACCGTCTCGGACAGGTAGGTGGGGTGGTTGAGGGGATGGACGTGGATCCCGTCGGCCACTTCACCGGCCATGCGCAGCATCCAGGGGTTCACGCCGGCGATGTCGATGGCGGGGTGGTCGTGCGTGATGCGACCCGGCGCCCATTGCGGCGTGAGGAGGGAAAAGGAGTAGTAGTCGCCTTTGAACTCCAGGCGTTCCTCGCCCCGGAAGGCGGCGAAGATGGCCCGCAGGGCGCCGACGTACTCCCGCAGCCGGGGGCCGGGAGGATCGAAGGCGGCGCTGAAGCGGCGTTCGACGTGGGCCCGGACCTGGGTGCCGAGCCCCAGGCGGAAGCGGCCGCCGGTGAGGTCGGCCAGTTCCCAGGCCAGCTGGGCGGTGACCATGGGGCTGCGGGAGAAGGCGACGGCGATGCCGGTGGCCAGGTCCAGCGGCGCCGCCAGGGCGGCGGCGGTGGCGGAGAGGAAAGCGGTGCGACCCGACTCCACGAACACCAGCCCCGAGAAGCCGCCGGCGTGGGCCGCCCGGGCCAGCTCGGTGATCCGCAGCAGGGGCGCTCCCGGCGTGACGAGGTCGACCTTCATGCCCGCTATCTCACCACGGTCCGGTGGACGACGACGTCCTGGACCCGGACCCGGCCGAGCAGGTCGATGACGACGTTGTCCGTCCGCTCCGAATGGACGGCCTGGTTCTTGGCGAACCACAGGGGGATGACGGGCATGTCGTCGAGGATCAGGTCCTCGGCGGCCTGGTAGCTGGGCAGGCCCGCCTCGATGGACGGGGCCCGGTCGCCCTCGGCGATGAGCTCGTCGACACGGGGGTTCGAGTACCCGGCCCGGTTGGAGGAGCTGGTCGAGGAGAAGAGGGGCTGGAGGTAGGCCTGGGGACTGGGGTAGTCCATCAGCCAGTTGAGCCTGAACGGCCCGGTCACCTGGTGGGCCTTCACGGCGCCGAAGAACACGGCGAACTCCGGTGTCTCGAACTTGACGTCGGTGATCCCGAGGTTGGCTCGCAGCTGGTTGGCCACCGCCTCCATGGGCACGTCGTGGTCCCGCCCGGTGGCGAACCAGATGTGGAGCGTCCCTCCCGTCCACCCGCCGCCCGCGGCCAGGAGCCGGCGGGCCCGGGCCACGTCGAGTTCGCACAGCTTGCAGGCGTCCGTCCGGGTGCCGGGGAGGGCGGGGAAGACGATCGAGTGTGCCGGGTCCTTGTCCCCGCCGTAGATCTTGTCGATGATCTCGCGCCGGTCGATGGCCAGCGAGAGCGCCTGACGGACCTCCTTGCGGGCGAAGGCGGGCTGGTAGATGGGGAGGCCGAGGTAGTTCAGCCCCGAGCTGAGCTGCTCCACGTAGCGCTCGCCGTAGGTCGTCTTGGCGGCGGGGATCTCCTGGGCGGGCAGCTCGGTGGTGATGTCCAGCGCCCCGGCCTGGAAGTCGCGGTAGGCCGTCTCCTTCTTGACGTAGATCTTGAACTCGATGGCGCCGGCCGCCCCCGGCGGGCCCTGGTAGCCGGGGTAGCGCTTGACCCGGATCAGCTCGTCGTGCTGCCAGGTGCCGTCCATCTGGTACGGCCCGTTGCCCACCGGGGCGTCCTCGAACTTCTTGGGGTCGGCCAGGGCCACCGTGGGCAGCGGGTAGAAGGCCTGGAAGCCGAGGGTGAGGGGGAACTGGCTGAAGGGCTCCCGCAAGCCCACGGTGAAGGTGGTCTCGTCGACGACCCGCAGGCCCGACATCTCCTTGGCCCGGGGCGGGGCCGGCGGGGTGGCGGAGGCGTCGCCCTGGAGGTCGTCGTAGCCCACCACCTTGGAGAAGGACGACGAGTTGCCCGCCGCGTTGGGGGCGTAGGCCCCGAAGTTCCAGGCGTCGACGAACGACCGGGCGGTGACCGGCTCGCCATCGTGGAACGTCCATCCCGGCTTGATCTTGATCGTCCAGTTCTGCTGGTCGGACGACGTGATCGACTCGGCCATGGCGTTGGCGGGCCGGGCCGTCTGGGGGTCGTAGGCCACCAGTCCGGTGAACAGGACGAAGAGCACCTGCAAGTCGTTGGTGGCGTTGGTGGTGGGTGGGAACAGGTGCTCGGGTTCGATGATGCCGATGGAGAAGGAGTCGTCGCCGACGCCTCCGTCTTCACCTCCGGACCCGGACCCGCCCGAGTTGCAGGCGGTGAGGGCCAGCCCGCAGGCCAGCGCCAGTGCCAGCAGCCGGTGTCGCACGTGGACTCCCTTGCTCATTCTCGGTCCGGGGCCCGGTCCCGGGCCCGGCGGCGGTCGTGGCGGGCCCACCACGCCTTCTCACCCGGCGGGGGATCCTCGCCGTAGAGGAGGCGGGCGGCCGCCAGTTGGGTCCCGACGGCGGCCATGACCCGATCGGCCGCGGCCCGGTCGTCCGCGTCAGCGGCGACGGTCACCGGCCGGCCCACGGCGGCGGCCACCACCAGCCCGGGGCGCCACCGGGGCCCGTGGTCTCTGGCGTGGAGGCGATGGGTCCCCCACAGCCCGACGGGGATGACGGGGACGCCGGCGGCCCGGGCCAGGCGGGCCACTCCCGTGCGACCCCGGCCCAGCTCCAGGTCGGCCGAGAGCACGCCCTCGGGGAAGATGACCACCAGCTCACCGGCGGCCAGGGCGGCGGCCGCCGCGTCCAGCGAGGCCGCGGCCTGGGAGGTGGCCCGCTCCACCGGGATCTGACCCATACGCCGCAGCAGCCCGGACAGGACCGGGTAGCGGAAGAGCCCGGCCATGGCCAGGAACCTCGCCTCGCGTCCCCGGAGGTCGGCCAGGAAGCCGACCGCCGGGCCGTCGAGCAGCGAGATGTGGTTGGCGGCCAGGAGCGCCGGACCGGCGATGGGGATTCGCTCCAGCCCCTCGATCCGCCAGCGGAACCCCCGTCGCAAGGGTGGTCGCAGCAGGGCTCGGGCCAGGTCGTAGGCCGACATCGGCCCGACTGTACGCGGCCCGGGGCGATCAGACCCTGGCGCGATCAGAGCCTGGCCAGGACCGACTCCACCGAGCTGACGTCCACCGCCCGGCCCTCCTCGACGGCGAGGTCCGTCACCACGCCGTCGTCGAGGATGGCGGCGTAGCGCCGGGACCGGGTCCCGAAACCCGCGGCCGTGAAGTCGGAGGACAGGCCCATCCCGGCCGTGAAGTCGCCGTTCCCGTCGGCCAGCATCAGCACCTTGCCCTCAGTGCCCAGGGCCCGGCCCCAGGCTCCCATCACCCAGGCGTCGTTCACGGCCACACAGGCCACGGTGTCGACACCCTTGGCGCGGAGGTCGTCGGACCGGAGGACGTAGTCGGGGAGGTGGTAGTCGTTGCAGGTGGGGGTGAAGGCACCCGGCACCCCGACGAGGACGACACGGCCCGACCCCAGCACGTCGGTGCTCTGGACGGGCTTCACACCATCGTCCGTGACGGTCATCAGCCTGACATCGGGGATCTTGTCACCGACCGAGATGGCCATTCTTTCCACCTTCCTCGTGTTTAACCCACCCTACGGCGGCGGAAGGAGATGACTCACACCCTGAAAAGGAGAGCTTCCATGAACGAGCCCCGACCCCTGGACATCTACCTGAACGACCACCTCGCCGGCTCGGTGGCCGG
>JBIOYN010000198.1:0-5115 GCA_044870155.1 Acidimicrobiia bacterium
CGAAGCCCCGGGGCCGGGGGACGAAGGGGGATGGCTCGGTGGCGGTCAGGGTGACCAGGTAGGGCCGCACGGCCTTGGGGAAGCCGAGATCGAAGTAGAGGGCGTCGTAGACGGGATCGAACGTCCGGTAGGACAGGAAGTAGAGGAACCGCCCTTCGGGGTCCCACGACGGGTGCACGTCCCGGAACTCGGGACGGGTGACGACGTGGACGTCCCCGCTCTCCAGCGCACAGACCTTGATCGAGATCGTCTTGGCGGACTCGGCACAGGCGTAGGCCAGCCAGCGCCCATCCGGTGACCACACCACCCCGTTGAGGTGGCCGTGCTGCGAGCGGTCGAGCAGCCGCGACGTGCCCGCCTCGAGGTCGACGAGATGGAGCTCGTGGCGGTGGTTGGCCACCGCCACCCTGCTGCCCCTGGGGGGCGTCGCCAGGTCGGTGATGCACCCCAGCGGGAGGCCCTCGAGGCGCCGGGCCGCCTCCGCCGGGGGGTGGACCTCGATGGCATCCTCCCCACCCTCGTCGGACACCATGACCAGCGCCGAGCCGTCCCCCACCCATCGGGCCAGGCGGTAGCGCACCCCGTCGGGTCGCCCGTGCTGGCGGACGGCCTCCTCCCACAGGGGCATGGTGAAGAGCTTCCCCCTCGTCTCCAGGGCGACGGCGTGCCCGCCGGGATGGAGGGCGAAGCCCGACAGGTAGCGGTCGGCGGCCACGAAGCGGCGGGAGCGCTGCACCCGGGGGCTGCGCAGATCGACGTCCACCGGGGCCGAACGGTCCGCCTCGGGGTCGTAGAGCCAGATCTCAGCCGCGTGCTGGTAGACGATGCGGGTTCCGTCGGTGCGGGCGAAGCGGGCGTAGTACTCGCCGTGGTCGGTGTGGCGCCGCAGGTCGCGCCCGGTCGGTGAGCAGGAGTAGAGGTTGCCGATCCCCTCGTGGTCGGACAGGAAGAAGACGCGGTTCCCGAGCCACATGGGGGAGGCCGGGTTGCCGGGCAGCTGGAGCAGCCGCCGGAACGTGCCCGACCCCTGCCGGTCGATCCACAGGTCGCCGGCCGTCCCCCCGCGGTAGCGCTTCCAGCGGGCCGGGTCAGCCGTGTTCCGGCCCAGCACGACGGCATCCCCGGGCCCGAAGGCAACCTCCCGGGCCGGGCCGTAGGGCAGGCGCTCCACCGGCCCCCCCGTGGGGGCCACGGCGTAGGGATGGATGAGGTGATGGAAGGGCTGGCCGGCGTCGGACACGAACAGGACCCGCCCGTCGGAGGTGAAGCCCCGGACCAGGGAGCTGGCGCCCAGCCAGGTGAGGCGGCGGGCCGACCCGCCCTGGGCGGGCATGCACCACACCTCGGGATGGTGCTCGTCGCGGCTGGTGAAGGCGACCCACTCGGGAGAGAGCGCCGGGTGGCTCACCTCCGACAGGTTGGCGGTCAGCCGGCGGGCGAGCCCGCCCTCGACGGCAACGACCCACAGGTCGTCCTCGGTCACGAAAGCGATGGTGTCCCCGGACAGGCTGGGGTGGCGCAGGTACCCCGAGGTGGGCGCAGCCATGACGGGCCAAGATAACAAGCGCCACAGCCGGTACCTCCCATGTGCCCCTCATCGGGCGCACCCGGGGCGAAGCGGGAAAAAAGGTTCTCAGGGCGCTTTCCAGAATTATCACTCTGTGTGGTCCAAATGGCCACGTAGCGTGACAAGTCGTACCGGGCGCGGACATCCCGGTGCGCGCTGGAGGCAGAGCCATGGGGCTTGGTCGGTGTTCTTCTCGCGTCGCTCTGCTGGTGGTGCTGGCCATGGTGGGTACGCCCCTGGCCGCCTCCGCCAGGCAGAATGGCGGTGGCGGTCGCAGCCGGGCTGGCAGCGGCGGGAGGGTCGAGGACCCCGACGCCTTCTCCGGTCCCACCACCATCGACAACCCGTGGTTTCCCCTCACGCCCGGGACCCAGTTCGTCTTCGAGGGGACGGCCAACCGGGGCGGCGGTGGTGGTGCCCACGAGGTGATCTTCACCGTGACCGACGTCACCAAGGAGATCAACGGGGTGCGCACGGTGGCCGTGTGGGACCGTGACATCCAGGACGGCGAGCTGGTGGAGGAGGAGCTCGCCTTCTTCGCCCAGGACGACGGCGGGACCGTCTGGAACCTCGGCGAGTACCCCGAGGAGTACGAGGACGGCGAGTTCGTCGGTGCCCCCAGCACCTGGCTGGACGGGGTGAATGACGCCGAGCGCGGCATCCACATGCTCGCCGACCCGCACGTCGGGGACTCCTACACCCAGGGCTCCGCTCCCGACATCGAGTTCCTCGACGTGGCCGAGGTCATCCGCAAGAGCAACCGCCGGACCTGCGTGCCCGAGGGCTGCTTCCGGCCCACGCTCGTCACCGAGGAGTCGAGTCCGCTGGACCCGGCGGGCGGCACCCAGCAGAAGTTCCACGCCCGGGGCGTGGGCATCGTCAAGATCACCGCCCAGGACGACATCGAGGCCGAGACCCTCGAGCTGGTCGAGCTCAACCAGCTGGACGAGGACGAGATGGCCGAGGCCACCGATGCGGCGCTGGCCCTCGACGAGCGGGCCTACGACGAGGCCGAAGACGTGTGGGAGGACACCGAGCCGGCCGAGGCGTCCAGCGACCAGCCCGCCGCTGACGAGCCTTCCGCTGACGAGCCCGCCTCCGACGAGCCTTCCCACCACGAGCCGGACTTCCGGGGCGGCGGCCTGCTGTCGGGCCTCTTCGGAGGAGACGGCCTCTTCGGCGACGACGGACGCTTCGGGTTGCTCTCCGGCCTCCTGGCCGGACGCTTCTAGCTCGATCGACCAGTCCTCGGGGTTGTCCTCGGTGTAGTGGCCGAGTACAAGCCCGTCGACGGCGTCGAGCTCGACCAGCCCCCGCTTGGACGGGCACTGGTTCCGCTCAGCGCAGGAAGACGCCGTTCCGCTCCCGCCCCACGGCTGCGAACACGGTCTTGGAGCCGTCCGCCGGATCGGACGTGTATCGAGCGTGCTCAGTGCTGCCTGACCACGCCACCGTGGCCTGGGCTGTGCGGAACTCGCCGACGAACCCGTGGGCATCGGAGCGGACCGGCTGCGCCGGGCCGGTGGCGGTCCATACCACCTCGAAGGCGACGTTGCCGGGCATGCTCGGCCCCTCGGCGAGCGAGTTCGCCAGGTTGAAAGCGTCGGGCATATCGAGGGACGGGATGCGGAGCGACGCCGAGTCGAGCGCGGCGTCGAAGGCGACGGTGTCGGCCGCCACCGGCACCGTCCAGAACAGTCCGGTCTCGGACACACCGGGGCTGAAGTCGTGGATCTGGATTCCCTGACTGCCGGGCGCGGAGCCGAACTGGCCCACGTAGACATCCAGTCATATCAAGACGAAGGTACCGTCATGGTGCTGGCCGTCGAACCCCACGTAGCGACCGGCCATGATCCGCAGGTCGGCGTCGAACGGAAGCGGCACCGACTGGCCCTCGCGTTCCTCCGTGCCCGTCCCCTGGACCTGGGCGATGGTCGCCACCCCGTCGAAGTCGGTGATGGCCGATGGTTCGTTCATCACCGAGGACGGGTCGAGTGGGTTCGACGGGCCTGGCGGGTAGGCGTGCCAGCGCCGCCCGTCGAGGGTGGCGAACCCGCCCGGGATCGGCCGGGGCTCGGCCCCACCGCCGGTGGAGGATGCGGCCCAGCCGGGCGCCGGCCGCAGGAGACGGGGGCTGGCCAGAGCCAGGCCAGCGGCTGCCCCCGCCTGCAGGGCGCTCCGACGAGAGATGGCCCGTTCCCAGAAGTGCGCGTGCCCCACCGGGGACGTGTCCACCAGCGTGCGGTGCGGAAGTTCGTCGAGTCGCATCGCCGTCCCCTCCCTCCGCCAGCCGGGCGATGGCGTCTTCCCTCGACGCTGCGTCTGGCACCGGCTGCTCTCAGGCAAACGTAAGACGTCGTTGACCCGAACGCATCCGTACCAGTACGGATACGGCAATCCGAATGCCGCCAATAGCATCGGGCCCTCGGCCGGAGACGCGGAGGGCAGCCAGTGGGGAGACGGCCAGAGTGGTCGTGAACGACTCGGTCACTCCGCCGTTGGTCGGACGGCCTTGGGAGCTGGCCCAGCTCGAGGAAGAGCTGGAACGGGCCCGGGCCGGCCGGTTCGGCACCGGGCTGGTCGTCGCTGACCCGGGGGTGGGAACGACCCGGCTGGCGGGCGAGATCCTGGCCAGCCACGGGCAGGAGTGCATCTGCCTGTCGGCCCGGGCTCACCCCCTGGGCGATACCACCTCCTTCGGCCTGTGGGCGGAGGCCTTCGAAGGCCACCTCCGGAGCCGCGAGCCAGCGGAGGTGGTTCGGCTCTGCGGCGGCCTCCTCGATGACCTCGCCGGTCTCCTGCGGAGCGCCGCGGCCGCCGGAGGAGGAATCCCGGAGCGGGAGCCTTCCCGGGTACAGCTGATCGAGGGCCTGGCCGTCCTCCTGACCAACCTGGCCCGCTCCGGCCCGGTCCTCATCCTGCTGCGCGCCGCCGGTGCCCGGGCCGTCCACCGCCTCAACGCGCCGCCCTTGAACTTCCACCCCATGTCGACGATGCGCATGGGCGCACACCCGGCCGACTCGGTATGCGACGAGAACGGCGGCGCCCGCGCCGTCCGGCGCCTCTACATCGCCGACAACTCGGTCCTCGCCAACGCCCTCGGCGGCTCGAACCCCACCCTCACCACCCAGGCCCTGGCCACCCGCACGGCCGAGAAGATCTTCGCCCTCGAATTCGGCGGCGACCCCTGGGTCGGGCGGGAGGCGCCGCTGTCTTCGGTCGATCCGGCCGTCACTGAGGCGGTCCTGGGCGCCGGAGTCAGCTGGTAGCAGTCCAGTCTTCGGGGTTGTCCTCGGTGTAGTGGCCGAGGACAGCCCCGTCGACGGCGTCGAGCTCGACCAGGCCCCGCTGGGACGGGGGCTCGTCGGCCGAGTACAGGAGCACCCGCCACGTGGGGCGGCTGCGCAGGCCCCGCCAGGCCAGCTGGGCCGAGGCGTGGCCCACGGGAAAGCCCACGGTGCCGGCGGCCACGGCCAGGGCGGCGGTCTCGTCCACCCGCCGGGGCCAGGCGCACGCCCACTGGTAGGCGGCGATGGCGCCCAGCACCA
>JBIOYN010000199.1:0-4143 GCA_044870155.1 Acidimicrobiia bacterium
CAGCAGGGGCGGGCGCGCTGCGAGTTCTTCGACGAGACCATGCGCACGGAGGCCGCCGGCCGGCTCGAGCTGCAGACGGCGCTGCACTGGGCCATCGAGCGGGACGAGATGCGGGTCTTCTACCAGCCGCTGGTGGAGGTGGCGTCGGGCCGGGTCGTGGGCCTCGAGGGTCTGGTGCGCTGGGATCATCCCTCCCGGGGGATCCTCAGCCCGGCCGCCTTCGTGCCCGTGGCCGAGGAAGGCGGTCTGATCGTCCCCATCGACGAGGCCGTCCTGCGTCAGGCGGCCGCCGACCACGCCCGCTGGCGGCAGCGGCATCCCCAGCACCAGCTGTCCATGGCGGTGAACCTGTCGGCCCACCATCTCCGGAACCCCGGGCTCGCCGGCCGGGTGGGAACGGTCCTGGCCGAGGCGGGGCTGGACCCCTCGCGGCTGTGCATCGAGCTCACCGAGAGCGTGCTCATGGAGGACCTCGACCGCCATACCCAGACGCTCCTCGACCTGCGCCGCATGGGGGTCCGCCTCGCCATCGACGACTTCGGCACCGGGTACTCGTCGCTCACCTACCTGCGGCGCTTCCCGGTGGACGTCGTCAAGATCGACCGGTCATTCGTGGCCGGGCTGGGCACCGACCCCCGGGACACGGCCATCGTCCGCGGCGTGATCGAGCTCGCCCATGCCCTCGACCTCGTGGTGGTGGCCGAGGGGATCGAGCGGCCAGAGCAGCTGGAGGAACTGCGCCTGCTCCGTTGCGACCTGGCCCAGGGCTACCTGTTCGCCCGCCCCGAACCGGCGGCCGTGGTGGACGGGCGCCTGGCCGGCGAGCTGTGGCCGCCGGCGGCGGGGCGCCCCGGTCCCGTCCGTCGTATCCCGGTGGGGATGTAGCCGCCCGCGTACGCTTTGTGTCGTGAAGGTGCTCGCCACCTACAACATCAAGGGCGGCGTGGGCAAGACCGCCTCGGCCGTGAACCTCGCCTACCTGGCCGCCCGGGGCGGGGCCCGCACCCTGGTGTGGGACCTCGACCCCCAGGGGGCGGCCAGCTACTACTTCCGTGTCGGCCCCCGGGACAAGGTCGGCGCCCGGGCGCTGGTGCGGGGCAAGCACGAGCTCGACGGGCTGATCCGCTCCACCGACCACGAGTACCTCGACCTGCTGCCGGCCAACATCTCCTACCGCAACCTCGACCTGGCCCTGGAGGAGACCAAGAAGCCCACGCGACGCATCTCCCGGCTGGTGGAGCCCCTGGCCGTCGACTACCAGTATCTCTTCCTCGACTGCCCGCCCAGCCTGTCGCTGGTGTCCGAGAACGTGTTCAACGCCGCCGACGCCCTGCTCATCCCCGTCATCCCCACCACGCTGTCGATGCTGGCGCTGGCCCAGGTGAGCGAGTTCCTGGCCGAGTCCAAGTGGCGCAAGCTCAAGCTGCTGCCGTTCTTCACCATGGTCGACCGGCGCCGGCGGATGCACCGGGACCTGGTGGAGGACGGCCGGGCGCCGGCCGGCATGTTGCACGGCTGGATCTCGGCCGCCGCCGACGTGGAGCGGATGGGTCCCCACCAGGCGCCCGTGGCTGTGTTCGCCCCCCGCTGCAAGGCGGCGCTGGCCTACGAGGAGCTCTGGGAGGAGATCAGGAAGGCGCTCTAGGTGAAGACCATTCTTCTCCTCCGCCACGGCAAGTCGGACTGGGCCTCGGACACCGGCGACGACCGCAACCGTCCTCTGGCCAAGCGGGGGCACCGGGCCGCTCGGGTGATGGGGGAGCTGCTGGGCCGCACCGGCCTGGCTCCCGACGCCGCCATCACCTCGCCGGCCGTGCGGGCCCGCACCACCCTGGAGCTGGCCATGAAGGCGGGCGGCTGGATGTGCCCGGTCCAGGTCAGCGAGGCGCTCTACCGCGAGGGTCCCCACCGGGTGCTGGATGAGCTGGCCCGCCAGTCCGAGGACATCACCCGGGTCCTCCTGGTGGGCCACGAGCCCACCTGGTCGGAAGTGGTGGCCCTGCTGGTGGGCGGGGGCAAACACCGGGTGCCGACCGGCGCCCTGGTGGCCGTCGATCTCATAGTGGACACCTGGGCCGACGTCGCCCCCGGGCGGGGCCAGCTCGCCGCCCTGCTCCCGCCGCGCCTACTCGACGGCGAGTAGCGTGCCCGCCGTGGTGCGGCCCCAGGCGTAGTCGGGCTTGCCCGAGGGGAACCGCTCGATGGCAGCCACCGTGACCACGGCCCGGGGCACCTTGTAGCCGGCCACATGCCGGCGCACGTGGTCATCCAGGTCGGCGGGCGGCCCGTCCCCCGAGCGGGGCACCACCAGGGCTACCACCCGCTCGCCGAAGCGCTCGTCGGGGAGTCCCACGACCATGGCGTCGGCGATGTCGGCGTGGGTCTTGAGGGCCGCCTCCACCTCGTCGGGGTAGACCTTCTCGCCGCCGGTGTTGATGCAGGCCGAGCCCCGGCCCAGGAGCACGATGGTCCCGTCGGCCTCCACCGTGGCGTGGTCGCCGGTGACGCACCAGCGCACGCCGTCGATGACCGGGAACGTGGCCGCCGACTTCTCGGGGTCGTTGTAGTAACCCAGGGCCACGTTGCCGCTGCGGGCCAGGCGGCCCACCCGGCCCGAGCCGGGCGCCACCGGGCGGAGCTCGTCGTCGAGGACCACCGCCTGCTCGGAGAGGGCGAAGCGGCCCTGGGCCGGGGTCTGGCCCCGGCCGCTCACGGTGCGGGCGAAGGTGCCCGACTCCGACGATCCGAAGGTGTCATAGACGACCGCCGCGGTCAGGTGCTCGAGCAGGCCGTCCTTGACCGGGGGCGACAGGAAGGCGCCGCTGTTGATCACCACCCGGAGGTTTCCGGTGTCGAGCTCGTCGCCCAGCTCGGCCAGGGCGTCGGCCAGCGGACGGCCGACAGCGTCGCCCACCACGATCATGACCGTCACCTGCTCGGCCGAGAGGAGCCGGGCCAGGCGCCGGGCGTCGAGGCGCATCTCGGGATCGAGGACGACCGTGCCCCCGCCCAGGAGCGTGGCCAGCGACACCCACTGGGCGGCCCCGTGCATGAGTGGGCAGGCGGGCAGCGCCCGCTCCCGGGACCGCCGGGCCCGCTCGGTCACCTCTTCGGTCGTCCGGGCGCCGTCGAGGTCGCCCAGGCTGCCGGAGAGGATCTCGGCCTGGTGCCACATCACGCCCTTGGGCATCCCCGTGGTGCCGCCGGTGTAGAGGATATAGAGGTCCTCGCCCGAACGGGGCTCGAAGTCCCGCTCCGGCCTCGACGCCGCCAGGGCCGCTTCGTAGTCCACGGCGCCGGGAACTTCGGCGCCGGAATCCTCCGTGTCTCCCGGGGACACCCCGGACCCCGGGGGTCCGCCCGCCACCAGCCGTGTCCGGAGCAGCGGCAGCTCGCCGGCCACTTCGGCCAGGACGGGGGCGAAGCGGGCGTCGTAGACGATGGCCTTGGCGTCGGCGTCGGTCAGCAGGTAGCGCAGCTCACCGGCCACGTAGCGCCAGTTGACGTTGACGCTGGCGGCCCGCAGCTTGTGGGCGGCCAGCATGACCTCCAGGTACTCGGAGCCGTTGGGGAGGTAGGCAGCCACATGGTCGCCCGGGCCCACGCCGGCGTCGGCCAGGTGGTGGGCCAGCCGGTTGGCCCGTTCCTCGAGCGCCGCGAACGTGAGGCGCCGGTCGCCACTCACCACCGCCTCCCGGTCGGGGACGGCGTCAGCGGCCACCTCGAAGACGTCGGCGAAATTCCGTTCCACGGCCCGCCATTGTCGGCTGGCGGCCACAGCCCGGGCCAAGCGGGGCCGAGGCGGGAGCGGTGCGGCTAGAGGCCGCTGACGGCGACGATGGGCTGGACGAGCTTGAGCGCTCCCGCCGAACCCTGGAAGGCGGCGTCACCGAAGGTGAAGACACCGCCGTCGGAGGCCACCAGCCAGTAGCCCCGCCCGGTGCGGCTCGGGGTCATCCCCACGATGGGGCGGTTCAGCCGGGTGGCGCCGGTGGAGCCGTGGAAGGCGGCGTCGCCGAAGGTGAACATGCCGCCGTCGGAGGCCACCAGCCAGTAGCCCCGCCCGGTGCGGGTGGCCGCCATCCCCACGATGGGCTGGTTGAGCTTGAGGGCACCGGTGGAGCCGGAGAAGGCGGCGTCGCC
>JBIOYN010000200.1:0-8310 GCA_044870155.1 Acidimicrobiia bacterium
TGAGGCTATCGAGGAGTGACGCTCCAACCCGCTGACCCCAGCTAGCCAGTGGCCTACCCATGACATCGACGGTGTGTGGTCCGGCGTACTGCAATCCAGGCCACGACGGCTGAGTTGTTGGTCCGTAGGCGCCCGGCGGTGGCGGCGGCGGAGGGGGCGGAGGGGGTCCGCCGAGCGGCGGCGAAGATCCAGGCGGCGGTGGGGGAGGTGGCGCCGGCGGCGTGTCACGAGGCACCAGAGGCGGGGTTTGATCGTCGCCAGGGCCGGAATCGCTCATTGGACACGCTCCCTCTATCGCGATGAGAAGCTGGCTGTCGTTCGGTGGCTCGGGAGCCTAATGACGATTTCCGAAGCGCAGCGGACGACCAGCTTCTGAGGGGCGGCATTAGGATCCGGTGTATCGAAACATGCCCTTGGCGCGCACCCAACTGGGCTCCTCCCGCCTCCGTGGCGGGCGGGGCGGCCCTCGCCCTGGGCACGCTGGTGGTGCGGGACCCGTCCGTCGCCGGCCATTACCCCACCTGCCCGTTCCTGGCCGTCACCGGCCTCTACTGCCCCGGGTGCGGGGCGCTGCGGGGCCTGCGGGCCCTGGCCGGAGGCGACGTGGGCGCCATGGTCGGGTACAACGCCCTCCTGGTGGTGGGGATCGTCCTCCTGGTCTGGGCCTGGCTGGCGTGGACCGGGCGCAGTACGGGCTGGTGGCGCATCCGGCCCCTCCCGGGGACAGCGCGGTTCGATCTCGGCCTCCTCGCCCTCATCCTGGCCTTCGCCGTGGTCCGCAACCTGCCCTTCGGAGCGGCCCTGGCTCCGTGAGCGGGCGTCAGTCGGCGCGGACGGCGTTGGCCTCGCTGCCGGTGCGGATGCCGCGCAGGCCGTACCAGGCCAGCTCGGCCGTCCAGTGGGCCAGCAGCTCGGGGTCGTGCTCGGCGTCGGCGTCGAAGAGGGCCCGGCGGCCCACGGCCTCGGCCAGGCCGACGACGGCGTGGGCGATGACCCGGCGGTGCTCGGCGGGTAGGTCGAGGGCGATCTGCTCGGCCACCGTCTCCGCCATCAGGTCGAGCACCGCCTCGGCCACCTCCGCGAACTCGGCGTCGTTCCGGACCGAGGCGCCGAAGAGGAGCCGGAAGGCGGACTGGTTGACGATGACGAATGTGAAGTATGCGGAGAATCCGGCCTGGACCCGCTGCCGGGCGGAGTCGGCGGGCGCGGTGGCGGCGTTGACCTCGGCCAGCAGGCGCCGGGCCGTGTCCTCGAGCAACTCCCGGTACAGCGCCCGTTTGGAGGGAAAGTGCTGGTAGAGCACCGGTTTGGTCACTCCGGCGGCCTCGGCGACCTCGTCCATGGAGGTGGCATGGAACCCGCGGGCGGCGAAGAGGTCGCGGGCGACGTCGAGGAGTTGGTGTCGGCGGCGGGCCGCGGGAAGCCGCATGGCTACGCGAGGGTAACAGTGCGATGAGCCGCCCGGCGAAGAGCCCTCAAACCCGGCCAAAGCTCCACCCAGACCGGACAAATCGCCCAAGCCGGACATTTCTCCCCGCCAAGAGGATCGCGCCGAGTGCCCGATATGCCCTCAGCCGCAGGAGACGGGCGGCCAACCGCAGAATCACAGCGGCATGAACAACGGCAGATGGATCCGGAAACCCGGTTTTCATCGCCCGCCTGAGCCCGCACGCCCGGCGCCAGCCCGCCGTGCCTCTCTCTGCTCGCTCGTCGCCCGCCGGCGCCAGCGCAGCCGTAAGGGGCCGACCTTCCTGGCCTAGCAAACTCGGCCCGATCCGTCGTCACCGGACGGAGAGGAACCGGGTGCGGAACAACTCTGCTGGGGGAGAAGAAATCGGAGGCTGCGACACTCCGCCTGGGCAAACCGGCGCCTGGGCGGACGGTCCGGCCAATTTGCACACCTAGGGTTCGCGTTGGCTCTCGCGCGCCTCGTCGAGGCGCGCCGCCAGCTCCCTGGCCTCGACATCGGACAACGGCATCGCCGCGGCCGCGGCGTGGGTTTCGATCTCCGACGGGGTCACCGCCGGCGAGAGCACGGCGGTGATGCCGGCCAGTGACAGCACGCCCGCCAGCTCGGCCTGCGTCTCCGACCGCTCGGTGTCGGGCGCGGCCAGGCCGTGCACCAGCCGGGTGGCGGCGCCGCCGCCGAGCGGGTCGTCGACCACCACGGCCACCTGACGTTCCTCGGCCTCGGCGGCCAGCGACATGCCGGGGTCGACCCGTCCCAGGTTGAGCCGCAGGGCGAGGACGTCGAGGGCCCCCTGTCCCAACGCGGCGCGGGCGTCGTCCTCGTCATCGAGGGCCATGCCCACGGCGCGGATCCAGCCCGTCTGGCGGTCGTCCGCCAGCTGCGCCCACAGGTCGTCGTCGGCCACGGCTTCGGCGTCGGGACGGTCGAGGATCCACAGATCGAGCCAGTCGGTCTGCAGCCGGCGGAGGGAAGCCTCCAACTGCCGGCGCACCTCCTCGGGCCGCCATTCCCGACCCGGAGGGCTGAAGGCGGCCGGCCCGCCGGTGGCTGCGCACCGGGCCCCGAGCGTCACCGCCCGCCGTTGCCCCCCCAGTGCCCGGGTCAGCGCATCCTGGGCGTCGCCGTCCGGGGGCGCCTCGAAGAGGTCGATCTGGGCGTCGAGGGCGGCCCGGACGAGGGCGGCCGGCGTGGCCGGGCCCGGGGGCCCGGCCAGCGCCCCGGCGGACCAGCCCACCGCCGACACCAGGAGCCCGCTGTGTCCGAGCGGGTGTCGGGGCATCACCAGAGCAGCTCCTGGAGACGGAGGGTGAGGGCGTCGAGCGAGAAGTGGGCCCGGGCCAGCGCGAGGTTGGCGTCGAAGAGGGACTCGTCCGGCGAGGCCAGGGCGGCGGCCACGGCGGCCGGGTCGGAGACGGGAAGGAACCGGAAGCCGAGCGCCAGGATCTCGTCGAGCGCCGGGTACCCGGCGACGGCCAGGGGCCGTCGGGCCCACACCGACTCGATCACCGGCTGGCCGAAGCCCTCTCCGCCGGTGGAGGGGAACACGACGAGGTCACAGGCGGCATAGGCGTCGGCCATGGTGCCCGGGAGCGCGGCCGGCGGGGTCAGCGCCACGGGCACACCGGCTTCCGACACCAGCCGCTCCAGGACGGGCGCGTAGCCGTCCTCGGCCGGGCCGGGCAGCCAGTACACCACCCGCCCCATCAGCCCGAGGCCGGCCAGCGCCTCAGCCAGTTCCAGGGCGGCAGGGATGTTCTTGCGGGCGATGGCCCGGGTGGGTTGGAGGACGAGCACGTCCTTGTCGCCCACGCCCAGAGCGGCCCGGGCCGCGTCCCGGTTCCCGGTGGGGGCGTCGAGGTCGAAGGCGTTGCGCACGGTCACCGCCTCGAAGCCGCGCGCCGCCAGCTCGGCCCGGGAGAAGTCGTTGATGGCGATGTGGGTGGCCCCGGGCAGGCGGGGCGGTAGGACGGTGACGTGCTCCGTCTCGGGCCGTTGCCAGGCCAGGTCGTGGTGATGGAGGAGCACCCGGGCCGTCCCCGCCTCGAGCAGTCGTCCGAGGGCGGCCGTGAGCGCGGCGGCGGCGGCCACGTTGAGGGGGAGTGCCAGCAGGTTCTCCACCACCACCACGTCGCAGTCGGCCAGCGCGCCCGCCAGCGCTGCCGGCGAGGTCGCCACGGCGCCGGCCGGGCGCTGGCCATCGGGCCCGGGGGCGGTGGCGGCCGCCACCGCCAGACCCGGGAGGACCACGTCGCCGGGGCGGGGCCCGTCGGCCAGGTCGCCCGCCACCCGCCGGATCCGGTAGCCCAGGCGCTCGAGCGCCCGGCCCCAGGTGGCGGCCTGGACGGAGACGCCGTCGGGCCCTCCCAGGCGGAACGACACCAGGGCGGCGGTGGGGGGCATGCCCCGACCCTACGGCGGTTTCTAGACGGCGGCGGCCTCGATGGGCTCCAGCACCGGCTCCCGCGCCTCCGGGCGGCGGCGGGCCGTGGCCGCCCGGCTCCGGTGGACGAGTACGTCGACGAGCCCCACCAGCATGATCAGGTCCCCGAACGACAGCGCCTGGTTCAAAGGCCGGAGCACGATGATGTCGGACAGCGCGGTGAGCGAGTCGGACGGGCGCTCGGCATGGTGCTTGACCGTGGCCCGGAAGCCGGGGTCGGTCCTGATGGGCATCCCGCCGTTGACCACGATGACGAGGGCGTTGAGGGCGATCCCGATCGCCACCACCGTCATGCCTTTGAGCGTCACGTTGGCCAGGCAGAACCCGATCAGCAGCAGGTAGGAGGCGGCCAGGAGCATCGGGCTGAGCCCGCCCGGCCCCGACCAGAACAGATCCAGCATCACCTGGAGGGCCAGCGCCCCGAACAGCGCCCACAGCGCCTGGAGTCGGGTCTCCAGCACCCGGTTCAAGCTGCCCCCGGACAGCAGGGCCACGCCCAGGGCGAGGGCAAGGGTGACGACGAGGAACGACATGGGCGCCATTGTCCATCGCTCCGGCCCCGGGGACGGGGATTTGTAAAGTGCCCCCGCATGGAGCAGGTCCGGTACCACGTGGACGGGGCCGTCGCCCGGGTCACCATCGACCGTCCCGAGCGGCGCAACGCCATGTCCTTCCAGGTCATGCGGGAACTGGGCGAGGCCTTCGCCGCCGCCAAGGCCGACGACGCCGTGCGGGTGATGGTCCTCACCGGAGCCGGGGAGCAGGCCTTCTGTGCCGGCGCCGACCTGTCCGGCATCGGCTCCCAGGTGGGGCCGGCGGAGATGCACGAGGCCCGGGGCCAGGTGGCGGACCTGTTCCGGGCGCTGTGGAGCCTGGGGAAGCCCACCATCGCCCGGGTCCGGGGCTACTGCCTGGCCGGCGGCTTTGGTCTCGCCCTGGCCTGCGACTTCGTGATCGCCAGCGACGACTCGACCTTCGGCACTCCCGAGATCGACATCGGCCTGTGGCCGTACATGATCTCGGTCCCGCTGCTGCGGTCCATGCCCCCCAAGGTGGCGCTCGAGCTCATGATGACGGGGCGCCGGGTCAAGGCCGACGAGGCGGCCCGGATCGGCTTCGTGAACCGTCTCGTCCCCGCCGGGGAGCTCGACGCCGCCGTCGACGAGCTGGCCGCCACCGTCGCCGCCAAGTCGCCCGTCGTCGTGCACTGGGGTCGTGAGTCGTTCTACCGGGTACTGGACATGGGTGCCGACGACGCCCTCGACTATCTCCACGCCTTGCTCACCGTGACCACCACCACCGAGGACGCCGCCGAGGGGTTGGCCGCCTTCGCCGAGAAGCGCAAGCCCATCTGGAAGGGACGCTGACGTGTTCGACGACGCCACCGCTGCCGTGGAAGGAGCCCTGGCCGCCGGAGCCCATTACGCCGACGCCCGGGTGGTCGTGAGCCGGAACCAGAGCCTCGAGGCGCTGAACGGGGTGATCGAGGGCCTCGGGCAGGTCGAGTCGGCCGGCGTGGGCGTCCGGGCCCTCATCGGCTCGTCCTGGGGCTTCTTCGCCACCGCCGACCCGGCCCAGGCCCGCCGGGCCGGGGAGGAGGCGGCCGCCATCGCCCGGGCGTCGGCCACCGTGCCCGGTCCCGCCATGCCCCTGGCCGACGTCCCCGTGGCCGAGGACGACTACGAGACTCCCCATGTCGAGGACCCCCTGGCCGTGTCGCTGGCCGAGCGGGCCGACCTGGTGGTGGGGGTGACGGCGGCCATGCGCGCCGTTGCCGGCGTCGACCTGGCCCGGGCGTTCCTCTCCGCCTGGGACACCCACAAGTGGTTCGTCTCCAGCCAGGGCCACCGTCTGCACCAGCACCTGGTGGAGACGGGTGGCGGCATGGATGCCACCGCCGTGGGCGAGACCGAGACCCAGCGCCGCTCCTACCCCCAGGCCTTCGGGCAGTTCGAGACCGGTGGCTACGAAGTCGTCCGGCGCCTGGACTTCCCCGGCCACGCCGAGGAGGTGGCCTCCGAGGCCGTCGCCCTCCTCACCGCCGACGAGTGCCCCTCCGGCACCACCGACCTGATCCTGGATTCGAGCCAGCTCGCCCTCCAGATCCACGAGTCAGTGGGCCACGCCATCGAACTCGACCGCATCCTGGGCTGGGAGGCCGCCTTCGCCGGCACCAGCTTCCTCGAGCTGCCCCAGCTGGGGTCGCTGCGCTACGGGTCGCCGCTCATGAACATCACCGCCGACGCCACCCTGCCCCGGGCGCTGGGGAGCTTCGGCTACGACGACGAGGGGACGCCAGCCCAGCGGGTCGACATCGTGCGCGAGGGCATCTGGGTCGGGGTCCTGTCGGGCCGGGACTCCGCCGCCCTGGCCGGCCTGCCCCCCGGGGGGATGGTGCGGGGTGACGGCTACAACCGCATCCCCATGGTGCGGATGACCAACGTGGGCCTGGTGCCGGGCGACTCGTCCCTGGAGGAGATCATCGCCGCCACCGACGACGGGATCATGATGGGCACCAACCGCTCCTGGTCGATCGACGACAAGCGGCTCAACTTCCAGTTCGGTTGTGAGGTCGCCTGGGAGGTGCGGGGCGGGAACCGGGGCCGCATGCTGCGCAACCCCACCTACACGGGTATCACCCCGCAGTTCTGGGGGTCCCTGGACATGCTGGCGGGTGGTGACGAATGGCTCCCCTGGGGGGTCCCCAACTGCGGAAAGGGCCAGCCCATGCAGTCGGCCCACACCGGGCATCCGGCCGCGCCGGCCCGGTTCCGGGGTGTGCGCGTGGGGGTGCGGGGATGACCGGGCCCGGGGTGTCCCCGAGATGACCGGGGCCGGGGGTGTCCCCGAGATAGCCGATCCCACGGAGCTCTGCGCCCGGGTGGTCGAGCTGGTGGGCGACCGGGGCGAGGCGCAGGTCACGGCCCGCAGGGGCCGGCCGGCACTGACCCGCTTCGCCAACTCCTTCATCCACCAGAACGTCGGGGAAGTAGGCGTGTCCGTCAGTCTCAAGGTGGCCGTCGCCGGACGGGTGGCGTCAGCGTCGACCACCAAGGTGGACGGCGACGGGCTGGCCAGCCTGGTGGAGAGCACCCTGGCCGCCGCCGCCCTCCGACCCGAGGACCCGGACTGGGCCGGCCTCGCCCCGCCGGCGCCCGTCCCCGACATCGAGCATTACGACCCCGGCACCGAGGCGGCCTCACCCGACGATCGGGCGGCCCGGGTGGCCGAGTTCGTGGCCGCCGGGCCCGGGCTGCGGGCGGCGGGCTACTGCGACACCGACGGCGGCACCACCGCCTTCGCCAACTCCGCCGGCCAGCACGCCGCCGGGCGCTCCAGCCGGGCCACCATCGACGGCATCCACCAGACCGACGACTCCGCCGGGTCCGCCCACCAGTCCGCCTGCCGCCTCAGCGACATCGACGCCGCCACCGCCGGGAGCCGGGCCGCCGACCGGGCCCGGCGCAGCGCCGCACCCATCGACGTGGATCCCGGGGAGTACGAGGTCGTCCTCGAAGCCGAGTGCGTCGCCACCATCGTGGAGTTCCTCGCCTTCTACGGGTTCAACGCCAAGCAGGTCATCGAGGGCCAGTCCGGCATCCGCCTGGGCGAGGCCCAGTTCGACCCGGCCGTCTCGATCTGGGACGACGTGACCGATCCGGCGGGCATCGGCGTGCCCTTCGACGTCGACGGCACCCCCAAGCGCCACCTGGACCTGGTGACGGCCGGAACCTCCACGGCGCTGGCCCATGACCGCCGGACGGCGAAGCGGCTGGGGACGGAGAGCACCGGGCACGCGGTCGAAGGCAGCGACGTGTGGGGTGCCATTCCCACCAACCTGTTCCTGGGGCCGGGCGACCAGAGCATCGACGATCTCCTGGCCGGAGTGCGGCGGGGGCTCCTCGTCACCACCTTCAACTACTGCCGGATCCTCGACCCCAAGACCCAGGTGGTGACCGGGCTCACCCGCAACGGCACCTTTCTGGTGGAGGACGGCAAGGTGGGGCCGGGTGTCAAGAACCTGCGTTTCACCCAGTCCTTCCTCGACGCTCTGGCGCCGGGGAACGTGGTGGGAGTGGGGGCCGAGGCCCGCTACGCCGACTCCGAGTTCTTCGGCACCGGCGTCGTCCACGTCCCCCCCGTGCGCCTGGGGGCCTTCCGCTTCACCGGCGGGGCGAAGGGTTGATCCGCTTCGATGTTCGCGGGCCGGTGGGTGTGGCCACCCTCGACCGGCCCGACCGGCGCAACGCCCTGTCCGTCGAGATGTGCCACCAGCTGCGCGGTCACCTGGTGGAGCACCGGGATCTCCGGGCCGTGGTCATCACCGGGGCCGGCTCCGCCTTCTGCGCCGGTGCCGACCTCGGCAACCGGTTAGCGGACGGCGAGGATGAGTTCCGTC
>JBIOYN010000201.1:0-24660 GCA_044870155.1 Acidimicrobiia bacterium
GATCTGGCCCTGGGTCATCGCCCCCAGCGCGAAGAGGGGCTGAGCGGGGACGAGGTGGGCACCCTCTTCCTGCTGGATGGCCAGGTTCCCGACCTGGGGGCCGTTGCCGTGGACGAGCACGACCTCCCACCCCGTCCACATGAGCGAGCACACCGAGCGGGCCATGAGGGCCGCGTTCTGCTCCTGCTCCTCGTAGGTTCCTGTCTGCCCGACCGGGCACAGGGCGTTGCCCCCCAAGGCGAGGACTACGATCCGGCCCATTGCGTCGTGCCCCTCCTCTGGCGGCGCGGCGTACAGGATGAGAAACTCCACGTTCACGATAGTGGAGGGAGGGCCGGAATGACAATCCCCTCCGGGGTGCCCGCCGAGCTGCTGTCGACGTGGAGCTCAGCCGAGGAACGCCTCTACCCGGTCATCATGGTGCGGCCCGATCTGTACCAGCGGGCGGTGGAGCTGGTGCGGAAGGTGGCCGATGAGCTGGGGTCGTGCGGCGACCTGCCGGCCCTGGTGACGGCCTGGCCCGACGCCGCCGACATCGTCTACCGGGCCTCGGCCCTGGCGCTGCTCCCCCTGGCCGACCTCGACGTCAACCTGTTGGCCGGCGCCGGCTTTTCCATGCGCTACCGGGAGCTGGCCGGGCCGGCGGAGCGGGCCGACCGCCTGGCCCGGGTGGCGGCCGCCGCCGGCGACGGGAGCGCCTGGGTGCTGGTGTCGGAGCTGGGCTCAGCGGCCTCGGCCGGCTACGTGCCCTGGACACGGGTGGAGATGCACGTGCCCACGGGGACGGGTCTGAGCCAGACGGTGGAGGCCGATCCCGACAGCGGCCTTGCCCGGTTCCGCCTCGAGGTGGTGCGGCTCGACCGTGCCACCGGCGAACGGATCGGGCCCGTCGACGACCTGGCCATGGAGGAGAGCTTCGAGGACCGGGCCGAGTTCACGGCCGCGGTCGAGGCCCGGCGGGCTCAGATCGAGAGCGGCGGCTCGGGCTGAGACGAACCCTCGCCGATCACGACCTCGATGTCGGAGACGGCCCGGAAGGTGTTGGACACGTAACACACGCCCTTGGCCCGCTCCACCAGCAGATCGAGCACGTCCCGGGGCGTGGGCGAGTCCACGTCGAGCACGAGGCGGGCGAACTTGGGTCCCTCATAGGTCCCGGTGGCGGTCACCGACAGGCGCTCCAACTCGATGCCGCGCTTCCTGGCCACGTGGTAGATGGCGAGGGTGAAGCATGAGGCCAGGGCGGCGAGGAGGAACTCGCTCGGCTGGGGGCCGGTGTCGTCGCCGCCCGCCGACTTGGGCTCGTCGGCGATGAGCTCGTGGCCCCGGACGTCCATCCGGGCCCGGTAGCCGCCCTCCCAGGTGGCGGCGACGGACAGGGTCTTGGGCCGGCCCTCCGTCACCGCACCTCGTGGTGGTGGTCGTCATGACGGTGCCCATGGTCGGCGGGACGCCCGGCCAGCGCCTCGGCGCGCCCGTCCACGTCGGCGACGGCGACGATGCCCTCGTCGGCCAGCACCCGCTCCAGGGCCTCCAGCCAGCAGTCGTAGTACGACCATCCCTCCCCGCTGGGGTGGCCGGCCTCCCAGCGTCCGACGGCCGCCATCAGCTGCTGGCGGAAGTCCTCCCACTCGAAGGCCCCGCCGGCGTGGAGGGTGACGGCCAGCCCGAAGGCCCGGCTCTCCCACGGCTCGTGGAAGACCAGCTCCCCGTTGGACCGGGGCGGCGCGGCGGGGCCGGAGATGTCGAGGGTCACGTCAGCCGGGCAGGGCCACCTTGGCGATGCCGGTCATGGCGTCGCGGGTGACGAGGGCGGCCAGCTCCTCCTCGGACATGCTCTCGCTGCCCGCCGGCCGCTCGGGCAGGACCATGAAGCGCACCTCGGAGCTGGAGTCGAACACCTTGATCTCCACGTCGTCGCCGAGGTCGAGACCGAACTCGGCCAGGAGGGCGCGCGGTTCCCGCACCGCCCGGGAGCGGTAGGCCGGGTCCTTGTACCAGGACGGGGGCAGGCCGAGCACGGGCCAGGGGTAGCAGGAGCACAGCGTGCACACCACCAGGTGGTGGAGGGCCGGGGTGTTCTCCAGCGCCACGATGCACTCGCCCTGGGGACCCTTGTAGCCGAGCTCGGCGACGGCGGCGGTGCCGTCGGCCAGGAGGCGCTCCTTGTAGTCCGGATCGGTCCAGGCCTTGGCCACCACCTTGGCCCCGTTGAGGGGACCGACGTCGTTCTCGTACATGGAGATGAACTTGTCGAGCACGGCCGGGTCGACCAGGCCCCGCTCGGTCAGGATCGCTTCCAGGGCCTCCGTCCGCAGGGCGGGGGAGATCCGTTCGGTGGCGGGCGTCGTCATCAGACCTCCTCCAGATACGTCTCGTAGAGATCGATGTGGAGCTTGAAGCGCTCCGCCTCCGGCCCCCACAGCTCGGACGAGTCGAAGGCCACGTCGTAGACGTGCTGGGCGTTCTCGCCCTGGAAGTGGGCGTGGGTGTCGGGCAGGAGGGCGGCAGGGCGCATGCTCTCCACCACTCCCGTCCGGCGTCGGATGTAGCGGGGCAGGCGGGTGTGGCCGGCGGGATGGATGTCCCGGGCCCGCACCGTCTGGCCCACCTTGAACAGGGGCTGGTCGTCGACCTGGCGCAGCGACCCCGGCCCGGTGGCGGCGTAGTCGGGCTTGTTGGGGGTGGGCTCGGCCGGCTCCTCGACGTCCTCGCCCTGCATCCGCCGGGCCCGGGCGTCGATGGCGCCGGGGGCGAGGATCCCGCTGTCGACCAGCATCACCTCGGCGCAGTTGAGCCAGCGGCCGTAGTAGCCGTCGGCCAGGTAGTCCAGCGGATGGAGGCGGGACAGGGCATGGCGCATGGCGTCGAGGTTCTGGCCCGAGATCCGGTTGATGGCCAGGAGGGTCATGGCGAAGGCCCGTCCCTCCCACGGCTCATGGAACGGCTTGTCGTCGGGGTCGTAGGTCACCGATCCGAACCCCTGCATGCCGCCCATGTCGGCGATGCCGTCCATGTGCACCTCCTCGTGTCTGGAAGGCGAGAGACGCCCGGCCCCTCCCCGGGGCCGGGCGTCCCACCAGCCCGTTACCCGGTCAGACCGTCCAGGTGTTGATCTGGAAGGCCCCTGCCCGCCACGCGGTGAGGGCGGAGTCGAGCACGTCCAAGGGGTTGAACGGCGTGATGCCCGGAATGAGGTCGTCCTCGCGGAACCCGTAGAGGGCGCCCATGGCGAAGCGGCAGGCGTAGATCGTCGCCCCTTCCTTGAGGAGGGTCTTGATCTGGTTGTTGATGGCCATGTGGCCGGGGAAGGCTTCGTTGCCGACCGTGGGGTAGCCGCGGGACCCGGAGGCGAGGAGGACGCCCGGTCCGTAGAGCACGATCTTCACGTCGAAGCCCTTGCGGACCAGCCGGGTGGAGGTCAGCAGGTTGACCAGGGCCACCGAGCACTCGTAGGGCACGCTGTGGATGAAGACGTAGGCCTGCTCACCCGGATTGGCCCGGATGTCCTCGAACAGCTTCTCTTCGGCGTCGTACAGGCTGTCGCCTTCCGCCACCTTGTGGTTGACGGTCTTCGGCATAGGGGACCTCCCAGGGTCTCATTTCTCATGGTTTCGGGGACTGCGGGAAAACGGACGGCTCAGATAGCCGGCTTGCGCGTGGGGACAGGACGGCTGGACCAGTCCCGCCGGTGGCTCCCGGGCATCCGGTTGATGACCGCCAGGCGGGCCTTCCAGGGGAGATGGCGGTAGGTGGGGGCGTAGACCTTGCTCCAGAACAGCTCCCGGGCGCCCTTGGGCGGCGGGGGAACCGGGCGCCCGTAGCGGGCCGCCATCTGCCTCTGGGCATCGAGGAGGAGGTAGTGCTCGGAGTTCGACCGCACCCAGCGGGCGGCCTGGAGCGCTTTGCCCCGGCCCTTGTCCGCCGGCACCTTGGCGCGCACCTGGTCCAGCGTCGGCACCTTGGCGCGCACCCGGTCCAGCATCGGTCAGCTCGCCAGACCGGCCAGCCCGTTCTGGGCGGCCACGGCGATGGGCTCGTTGAGAGCACCGATGGGCGGGGAGTACACGTTCTCCATGTAGGCCAGGTCGGTGAGGGTAACCCCCATGCGCACCGCCATGCCGAGGAAGTCGGCTCGCTCCTTGATGCCCTCGCCTCCCACCAGCTGCGCACCGATGAGGCGCAGGCTACCGGGCTCGGCGAGAAGCTTCACCGTCACCTTCTTCACGTCCGGGTAGTACCGGGCCCGGGAGATGCCCGTGGCCTTCCCCAGCACATAGGCAACGCCCACGGCGGTGGCCTGCGTCTCGCCGTAGGCGACCCCCCCGAGGAGCCACCGGCCCGCCGAGAACGCCCAGGGGACGTAGGCGGGCAGATAGGTCCGACTTCCGCCGGCGGCATTGGTGCCGGCCACCCGGCCCTGGGCGAAGCTGTGGCTGGTCGAGTCCTGGAACGGGAAGCGGGTGGCGCCGGCGGGGACCTCGATGCAGTCCCCGGCCGCCCATACACCCGTCCTCGACGTGGCCATGCGCTTATCGACCACGATCCCCCCGGGGGCGGAGACCTCGAGGCCGGCGGCAGCGGCCACGTCGTTGGCCACCGGCGGCCGGGTGCCCACGACCACCACATCGGCGGGCAGCTCGCCCTCCGAGGTCCGCACGCCCGCCACCTTGCGATCCTCGACGCCGACGTACTCCTCGACCGAGGTGTTGAAGTGTGTCTTCACACCCATCTCCGCCCATGACTCCTCGACCGGGCCGGAGATCTCGGCGTCGACGGCGCCGGCCAGGAGCGAGGCGGAGGAATCGACCACGTGGGTCTCGATCCCCCGCTGGGCCAGCGCCGCCACCACTTCGAGGGTGGCCGGGGTGGCGTCCACCACCACCGCCACCTTGACGTCGCTCAGCGCCTGCTCCCACTCGCCGCCGGCGGGAAGGCCGTCGGCCGCATACAGGCCCTCGAGGTCGGTCGGGGTCCCCGCGGCGCGGCCGGCCGGCGAACCCCGGGTGATGATCAGCCGGTCCCAGCTGGTGGTGCCCTGCCCCTCGGCCTCGACCGTCCGCCGGTCGAGATCGATGGCGCTGACCGAGGGCCAGGAGGTGACCTCGGCGGAGGGGTCGGTGGCCCGGACGGCAGCGGCGGCCCCGAGGCCTCCGGCTCCATTTCCGATGACGACGATGCTTGCCGGCACGCAACCCCGCATTCACGATACGTGAGGAGGCATTGACTATACTGATTGGGGTCCGCTCGTCAAGTGAGTCTGAAGCGAGTCTGACGAGCAGGGGCGAAGTGCTTGACGTGAGGGGGCGCGGTGAAGGAGCAGGCAGCCGTCGACGGCTCGGATCGCGTGCCGCTGACCGGCCGGCACGCCGCCGGATCCCTCGACGAGATCGTCACCTCGATCGGTCCCAAACTGCGGGAGCTGCGGCTTCAGCGGGGCCTCTCGCTGCAGCAGCTGGCTGACCGCGCCGACGTGTCGGCGGCCGCCATCCACAAGATCGAGCGCTCGGGGATGGTGCCCACCATCACCACGCTCCTCAAGCTGGCCGCCGCCCTCAACCGGCCCGTGGCCTACTTCGTCAACGAGGACGCCGAGGAGACCGGGCCGGCCGTGTTCATCCCCGCCGAGAGCCGCCGGGTGGTCTATACCTCGCACCGGGGAATCGACCTGGGCGGCATCTCCGGACCCTACGGCCGGTTCTTCCTGGCCGGCGCCATGGCCGAGATCGAGCCCGGGGCGTCGAGCGGTGAACACGCCATGGAGCATCCGGGTGAGGAGCTGGTCCTCGTCCTCGATGGCTGCATGACCTTCGAGGTCGACGGGCGGGAGTACAGCCTGGGCAAGGGCGACGCCGTCCACTTCCGCACCGACCGCCCCCACAAGTGGGGCAACCCCGGCCGCCAGCCCGCCAAGGCCGTGTGGATGGCCCTCCGCCCGATGTAGCTGTCCGCCTCTTCCTTACGAGAGTGTCCAGCCGGCCTCGAGGAGGTGGTCGAGGAAGAGCTGGGGGGTGGCGGAGAGGGGTTCGCCGGCGCGGGAGACGACATGCCAGGCGCGCTCCAGGGGAACGGGGCCGTGGGCCCACTCCTCGAGCTGGCCGGTGGCGAGGTGGTCGGCGACGGCATCCCGGGAGATGAGGGTGACCCCCAGGCCGATGAGCACGCTGTTGACGATGGAGCCGTTGGAGCCGAGGTCGAGGACGCGGGGGCTGAGGTCGAGCTGGGCGAACACCTCCTCGGCGGCCGCCCGGGTGCCCGATCCGGGCTCGCGGAGCAGCCAGGTGGCGGCGGCCAGCTCGGCCCGGTCCACGTCGCGGGCGGTCGCCCGGCCCCGGCGGCGGCTCGCCGTCGGGCGGGGGGCGGCCACCACCACCAGCTGGTTGGGGAGATGGGCGAGGCTGTCGGCGCCCGCCGGCGGCCGGCCGCCGATGGCCAGGTCGGCCTCGTGGTGGGCGAGGAGGTCCCAGACGCGGGAGCGGTTGCCCACTTCCAGGGAGACGTCGGCTCCGGGGTGGGCGGCCAGGAAGGCGGCCAGGAGCGAGGGGGCCAGATGCTCGCCGGCGCTGGTGACGGCGGCGAGGCGCACCCGGCCCCGGCCGGGCTCGTCGGCCCCGCTGGCGGCCGCCACCGCCTCGTCGGCCAGGCCCAGGATGCGCCGGGCGTAGCCGGCGAAGACCGTCCCCGCCGGCGTGAGGCGCAGCCCGCGCCCCTCCCGGGCCACCAGGGCCACCCCGACCTCTTTCTGCAGGGCGGCGAGGGCGGCTGACACCGCTGGCTGGGTGACTACCAGCCGGTGGGAGGCGGCCCGCCCCGAGCCGGTCTCAGCCACGGCCAGGAAGGTGCGCAGCTGCCCGAGCGTCATGCTGCCCTCCGTCGACGATGAAACACCAGTTTAAACGTGGTCGGAGAACTCTCAATCGACAAGTGAAGAGTCGCGTGCGACCATCGGCCTGGCATCAGGAGGGAACGGTGGAGTGGAAGTCTCAGGCGGCATGCGACGGCCATACCGGCCTGTTCTTCCCCGCCTTCGCAGAGCGCCCTGACGTCCGGGAGCACCGGGAGCGTCAGGCCCGGGAGCTGTGCCAGCAGTGCCCGGTGTTGGACGCCTGCCGGGCCTGGGCCCGGGAGCGACGCGAGTACGGCTTCTGGGGCGGTGAATCCGAGGAGGAGCGGGCGGCCGCCGGCTACCCGGTGGCGCTGCCCGTCGGGCGCGTGGCCCGGGTCATTCGCGATCGGAACCTCCGCATCCGGAGCGACCTGCTGCGGACGCGGGTCGAGCCCTCAGACCGTTACTCCAGAACCGGCTGACGATCCCCCGACCGGTTGGGTGGGGATGACCCCGTTGGGGTTGATGGGGTGGATCTGGCTGCAGTTGCGCGCTCCACGCGTTGGGAACTTCCCGAACCGTCGCGACAATTGCCGCTCTCCGGAGGCGTTGTTAGCGTGCTCGGCCGTCGGTCGTCTGAGGGAGCAGGCGGGCCGGCGTCGGATGGTCTGTGGATGTGACCGCGAGAAACCTGGCCCGGTGCCTTCTGATGTTGTGCTGCCTGTTGGCGGCGGCGTCCCCCGCCCTGGCCGGGGATGCCGGCAGCGACGCGTCCGCCATGGCCGCCCTCAAGCGGGAAGCCAACGAGGCGGCGGGCCGGTGGAGCCGGGCCCGGGCCGAGCAGGTGCGGATCCACGGCGAGGTCACCGCCATCAAGCGCAAGGTGGGAGAGCTCGAGCAGCGGGTGGCGCGCCTGCGCCAGGCCGCCTCCCGAGGCGCGGCGGTGATGTACAAGCGGGATTCGGTGGTCGATTCGGTGTCGGGGCTGGGGGACACCACCGGCGCCCTCGTCACCGCCCGGCGCACCCGGCTCATCGGCGACGTCAACGTCCTGGCCGGCGAAGCGGTCAAGACCCTGGGGGAGGCGGCCCGCCAGCTGCGGACCCAGCGCACCGCCCTCGACGAGCGCCGCCGCCAGCAGGATCAGGCCGTGGCCCAGCTGAGCACCGAGCGCAAGGCGGTGGAAGGTCGCCTCGCCGCCATGGTGAGGGCCGAGAAGGAGCTGCGGGCGCGCCAGGTCGCCCTGGCCAAGGCTGAAGCCCGTGCCGGGCGATCACGGCCGGCGGCGGTGGTCCGGCCCCGGCCGGCCCTGGGCGGGAGCTTCATCTGCCCCATCAACGGCCCCCTCGCCTTCAGCGACGACTGGGGCGATGGGCGGGGCCACAAGGGCAACGACCTCATGAACCCCCGGGGGACCGAGAACGTGGCCGTGGTGGCGGGGACCGTCTCCAACCGGCACTGGGGCGGCGGCGGCCTGACCATCTTCCTCACCGGCGACGACGGGAACACCTACGTCTACATGCACCTGCTCCAGGTGGTCGGTCCCCAGCCCCGGCACGTCGAGCAGGGCGAGGTCATCGGCCTCACGGGGGCCTCGGGCAACGCCACCGCCTACCACACGCACTTCGAGTTCCATCCCGGCCACGGCCCGGCGGTCGACCCCCACTTCCTCATCGTCGCCGCCTGCTGACGACGGGCCGGACGGCACACTCCTCTGGGAGTGTAGTGTGCTTCCCTCGGGATCTATTTTCCTAGATTGTCGCGTTTCTAGGTCGTCCGATATTGGGATTACTAAGGGGTCGGACGACACGGAACCCTTGTGACACAAATGACTGGGGCAGTTGACAGCCTGTTGCCCTGGCCGCCATAACCTGAATACGATGGCCCCAATTAGGGGAGAAGACGCCGGGTTGGGGATCAGCCGGCCGCTTCCCGGAATTCGGGAACGCGGCGATCGCGTCATACCGCCCAGGATGCGGCGTTGTCCTGGAAAGGGAGCTTGACGTGGAAGAAAGGCGTCGCGTGGCACCCCGAGACAGCGAGCCCCCCGCCGCCGTGCTCGAAGACCTGTACGTGCACCAGCACCTCACCATCCGCCAGGTGGCGGCCCGGACGGGGCTGTCGCCCCGGCAGGTGTGGCGGCGGCTGGAGGAGGCGGGCATCCCCCGCCGTCCGTCCGGGCCCCAGCGGACCGAGGTCGATCCCGAGCGCCTCCGCGAGCTGTACGTCCGCCGGGGCCTCAGCATGGACGCCGTGGCTCGCGAGCTGCGGGTGAGCCGGGGGGTGGTGGAGCGCAACCTGCGCAGCCACCACATCCGGCGGACCCGCCGCCCCCGCATCCCTCGCCCGGTCCTGGAGGAGCTCTACGTCGAGCGCCGGCTGAGCGCCGAGGCGGTGGCGGAGCGCACGGGCACGACCAAGGCCATCGTGCTCGCCGACCTCCGCTACTGGGGCCTGGAGCGGCGGACCGGTGGCGGAGCTCGCCCCCTGTCCCGGGAGGTGCTGGAGCGGGTCTACCACGACGTCATCGAGTTGCTGGGTCCGGAGGCCGGGGGTGATTAGCTACTCCCTGTGAGCTTCGAGGCGGTCATCCTCGACGTCGACGGGACCCTGGTGGACAGCGAGCGGGATGGCCACCGGGTGGCCTTCAACGCCGCCTTCGCCGAGTTCGGCCTGCCCTGGCGGTGGGAGGTGGAGGAGTACGGGCGGCTCCTGGCTGTCACCGGCGGCCAGTCCCGACTCCACGCCTACCTGGAGGAGCAGGGCGTCCCCGCGGCCGAGCGGGCCGAGCTCGTCCCCAGCCTCCACCGGCGCAAGACCGAGCTGTTCTTGGACCTCGTGACGGCCGGTGAGGTGCCGGCCCGGCCGGGCGTGTGCCGCTTCCTCGACGAGGTGGCGGACGCCGGGCTGCGCCTGGCCGTGGCCACCACCGGCTCGCTGGCCTGGGTGGAGCCGTTGTTGGCCCGCCACTTCGGCTCGGACCGCTTCGAGACGGTGGTGGGCGGCGACGACGTCAAGGAGACCAAGCCGGACCCGGCTGCCTACCTGGTCGCCCTGGACCGCCTCGGCCTCCCGCCCGCGGCGGCGGTGGCGATCGAGGACTCCGTGCCCGGCCTGGGCAGCGCCCGGAACGCCGGCGTGTGCTGCGTGGTGGTCACCAACGACTACACCGCCGGCGGTGACTTCGCCGGCGCCGCCCTGGTGGTGGACGGCTTCGACCGTCTCGATGTCGCCACCCTCCGGTCCCTGGCCCCACCCGCCCCCGGCTGAGCGCGGAGCCGATGGCCGTCCACCTGCGCGACGCCACGGCGGCCGACGTGGCGGTGGTGGCGGAGCTGATCAGGGCGCTCGCCGAGTACGAGCACCTCGAGGACGAGGTCCGCTGGACCGAGGCGGAGCTGGCCGGAACCCTCTTCGGTGCCGGCGCCGTCCCCAGGGTGGTGCTGGCCGAGGTGGACGATCCGCCCGGCGCGGTAGCGGGCCTGGCGATCTGGTTCCCGACGTACTCGACCTTCCGGGGCCGGCCGGGCATCTGGTTGGAGGATCTCTTCGTCCGTCCGGAACTTCGCGGGAGGGGGGTGGGGAAGGCGCTGTTGGAGCATCTCTTCGAGCGGGCCGGAGACGGGCGGGTGGAGTGGGCCGTGCTCGACTGGAACGCCCCCTCCATCGCCTTCTACGACTCCCTGGGCGCCCGGCCGGTCGCCGGCTGGACCATCTACCGCTGGCTCCGGCCGGCTCCGCCACAGGGGTGACGGTCGGAAATTCGCAGGCGGGAGGAAGGTCCCAGCCGGAACAATGACGGGATGGGCACCGTGGTGGAATGCGATCCCCTCGAACTGGCCGGCCGGGCGGGCGCCTGGCTGGAGGGCGAACCCGTCCTCCACAACGTGATCTGCACCGTGCTGGCCCGGGCCACGGCGGAACCGGAGCGCTTCTCCCAGGCCGCCTGGTTCGCGGTGGAGGAGAACGGCGAGCCGGTGGGGGTGGCCATCATCACCCCGCCGTTCCTGCTCGGCCTCACCCCCATGTCCCCGGCCGCCCTGGAGGCGCTGGTCGAGGCGCTGACCGAGCGCCGCCCGGACCTGCCCGGCGTCGTCGGCCCCTCCGACACCCCCGCCACCTTCGCCCGCCTGTGGGCGGCGCGCACGGGCGCCGAGGTGGTGCCGGGCATGGACCAGCGTCTGTTCCGTCTCGACACCGTCGTGGCCCCGGCGCCGGCGCCCGGCTGTCTCCGGCCCGCCGCCGAGGACGACCGCGGCCTCCTGGAGGAGTGGTTCGCGGCCTTCGTGACCGAGGCCGGGGCCATCAGCGGCGACATCGCCGTGGCCGTCGACCGCTGGCTCCGCTTCGGCGGCCTGCACCTGTGGCAGGACGGCGAGCGGGTGACCATGACCGGAGCGGTGGCGGCCGTGGCCGGCGTGGTGCGGGTCGGCCCCGTCTACACTCCGCCCGTCTTCCGGGGCCGCGGCTACGCCTCGAACTGCGTCGCCGCCGTCACCCAGCAGGCCCTCGACCGTGGTGCGGACGCCTGCATGCTCTACACCGACCTGGCCAACCCCACGTCCAACGCCATCTACCAGCGCCTCGGCTACCGACCGGTGGCCGACGCCCAGGAGTTCCTCTTCCGCTACGCCTAGGCGCCGGGCTTGAAGACCATGAGGAGGAGGACGGCCACCAGGGCCAGGTGGAGCACGGTGCCGGCGGCGGCGGCCTTCTGGCCCAGGGCCTGGAGCTCGGCGAGCTGGGGCGGGGGGCCGGCGGGGGCGCCGCCGCCCACGGGTAGCGAGGTCATCTCCCGCATGAGGGCGAGGATGCGCTCGACGGTGGGCCGCATCACCTGGTGGGAAATGGTGATGGCGGCGGCGTAGATGAGCATGCTCGTCCACACCCAGGTGTGGGAGAACGACCAGGCGCCGTCGGAGAGCCATACCAGCAGCACGCCGAAGACGGGCACGGCGTAGATGAACTTGCTGGCCAGCTCGGAGACGTGGAAGTTCGCCTCGGCGATGGCGAGGCCCTCGGTCCCCCGGCGCTGCTTGGCATGGTGGGCATAGAGCCCGTTGAGGAGGACGCCCCCGAAGCCGGCGATGGCCGACAGGATGTGCAGGACCAGGACGAGTTTGTAGGCGCCGCCGTTCAGACCCATGGGCCGATGGTAAGGAAGGCCTCGCCGGGAGGGCAGAGGGGCAAAGGGCAGAAGGCGCCCGAATGGCGCGGTTCGCGGGCGGCCGGCGGCGGGTAGTGAACCCGTAGGTCGAGGCGGGCGAACGGCAAGGAGCTGAACATGGCCGGCAGTAGCGCGGAGCTGCATGAGGCACAGGGAAGCCTTCGGCCCGAGACGATCGAGCGCCACCGGGCGATCGTGTCGCTGATGGAGGAGCTGGAGGCCATCGATTGGTACGACCAGCGCATCGACGCCAGCACGGATCCCGAGCTCAAGGGGGTCCTGGAGCACAACCGGGACGAGGAGAAGGAACACGCGGTCATGACACTGGAGTGGCTCCGGCGCCGGGACCCCGAGCTCGACCGCGTTCTCCGCCTCTACCTGTTCACCTCCGGGCCGATCCTGGAGCGGGAGGAGGCTCATCAGGGCAATGGCTCCACCCCGTCACTGAGGGTGGGCAGCCTGAACGAGGGGAGGGCGTCGTGAACCACCTGCGCCGGGAGCTGGCGCCCATCTCCGATGACGCCTGGAAGGAGATCGACGCCGAGGCGTCCCGGTCATTGCGGCACTTCCTGGCCGCCCGCAAGGTGGTCGACTTCTCCGGGCCCCACGGTTGGGAGCATTCCGCCGACGTCATCGGCCGGGTGGAGCGGATCGAGGGCCCGGTGGAAGGCGTCGACGCCGGCGTGCGGTCGGTCCAACCGCTGGTCGAGCTGCGCACCCCCTTCCCCCTGTCGCGGGCCGACCTCGACGACATCGAGCGGGGCCGGGCCGACGCCGACCTCTCGGCCGTGGTGGAGGCGGCCCGGCGCGCCGCCCTGGCCGAGGATCGGATGGTGTTCCACGGCTTCAAGGCCGGCGGGATCATGGGCGTCACCGACCAGTCGCCCCACCGCCGCCTGGAGATCGCCGACGACTACACGAAGTACCCCGGCACCGTGGCCCTGGCCGTCGACATCCTGCGCAGTGCCGGTGTCGGCGGGCCCTACGCCGCCGTGCTCGGTCCCCGCTGCTACACGGGCGTGATCGAGACGACGGAGTACGGCGGCTATCCCGTCCTCGAGCACATCCACCTCATCCTCGACGGGCCCGTCATCTGGGGTCCGGCGGTGGAGGGGGCGGTGGTGCTCAGCCAGCGGGGCGACGACTTCTCGCTCAGCTCGGGCGAGGACCTCTCCGTCGGCTACGCCACCGCTGACGGGAGCTCCGTCCAGCTCTACCTCGAGGAGAGCATCGGCTTCCGGGTGCTCACCCCCGAGGCCGCCGTCTCGCTCGTCTACACGGGCTGACCGTCAGGCTGGCGCCGAGCGGTTGTCGGCCGAGACCCGGTCGCGCACGTCGACCTCCACCGTCATCTCCGGGATGGTGGCCACGTCGGTCCCGTCCTCGTCGTGGTCGGCGAGGAACTCCTGCGTCGCCTGGTAGGCGCGGTCAATCAGCTGGTCGTGGCGGGACATGTCCCACAGCGCCACCTCGGCCCCCACGGAGGGAACCTGGACGATCCGCAGCTCCGGATGGCGATCGGAGAGCTGGAGGGCATCGAGGCGGATGCGGGGAAACAGCAGGATGGTGAGGGCGTGGCGGAGGATCTGGCCGGGGGAGCGGGCGTCGGGTGACGGGCAGGCGTGACTGACGGCCAGCACGTAGACGGTGTCGGCGCCGGCGTCGATGGCGGGCTTGAGCGGCACCTGCTCGGCCAGCACCCCGTCGAGGTAGAGGTGGTCCCCGATGCGCTGGGGCGGGAAGATCCCCGGCAGGCAGGTGCTGGCCATCACGGCGTCGATGACGGAGCCGGACTCGAGGATGACGGGCGACCCGTCGTCGAAGTCGGTGACCATGATCCGCAGCGGCACGGCGGCGTCCTCGATGCGCTCGATGGTGATGTGCTCGGACAGGAACCGGCGCCAGGCCTCGGGAGGAAACAGCGCCCCCCGGCGCAGGGCGGCGTGGGCCATCCGCAGCGGGTTCCAGGAGAAGGCGTCGCGGGACCGGGCGCCCCGCCACAGCTCGCTCAGCTCCTCGACGCGATCGAGGCAGGGGTCGGCGGCCAGGAAGGCGGCGTTCACCGAGCCGATGGACGTGCCCACCAGCACGTCGGGCGTGATCCCCGCCTCGAACAGCGCCTTGAGCATGCCCACCTGGATGCTGCCCAGGTTGCCGCCACCAGAGAGCACGAAGCCTTTCATCGGCCATGCCCTACCCAGGGACGGCGGGACCTAAGAGCGGGACGCCGGCGCCAGGCTGGTGAGCAGCTCGTCGACGAGCAGGCGGGCCTGGGCGTCGATGATCCGGTCTGCCGCCTCGCCCGCCACCGGACCCTGGCCGTCGGTGCGGTGGACCGTCACCAACGTGACCCCGGTGAGGGGATCGGCATGGAGGCCGAAGTCGGGCCACTCCCCGGACAGCAGCTGTGCGGCGCGGGCTGGGGCGACGAGGCAGGGAAACACGATCCGCCAGCGTTGCTCCACCCGGACCTGGTAGATCCCCGAGGGGAGGCGGCGGTCGCCCGGGGCGACCAGCATCTCCACCGTGGGTTCCCCACCCACCGGGAGGCCCGGGAATGTCACGGGCTCGCCCGCCTGACGGCGGTGGTGGGCGCAGGCGATGGCCCGGCGGAACACGCACGGCGGGAGTTGCTGCACCCCCGCCGGCGACTGCCGGGGGAACCAGCTCACCTCGATGCGATGCCCGGACGGGGAGGAGATCCGAACGCCCAGGGAGGGGACGGCCAGGGCGAGCGTCGCCGCCATCCGCAGGGAGTCAAACGCCGCCGGGCTGATCATGCCGCCGCCTCCTGAACCGTCGCCTCCGCCGAAGGAGTGCTAAGCGCACCCTAATACAGAAGATTAGGGAGCCCTAAGATACTCGCAAGCGGAAGTTCAGTGCTTGCGGTGGAGAAAGTCGACCAGTTGGCGGGCCAGGACCTGATGGCCGGTGGCGTTGGGATGGAAGGGACCGGGGTCGCCCCAGCCTGCGGCCCAGGGCTCGGCGGTGCAGATCTCGTGGCCGGCGAAGGCGTCGCGCACGTCGAGGACCTCGAGGCCCGCCGCCGTCGCCTCCGCCTCGATGATGTCGTCGAGCTGGTCGGTGCGGTCCCGCATCCACGCCTTCTCGTCGTTCTGCATCCCCGGCTCCGAGCCGCAGTGCACCTCGGTCTGGAAGACGTGGACGTAGGTGAGGACGACCATGCGGGCACCGGGGGAGGCCGCCCGCAACTTGGCGTAGGTGGCCTTCAGCCGGGGCCGGACCTCGTTCTCGATCCACGCCTCCTCGTGGTCGTTCTTCTTCGTGCACGGCGTGGACCCCAGGGCGCAGCGTCGGAGCATGGCGCCGAAGCGGGCGTCGTTGCCGCCGATGGTGATGGTGGCGAGGCGGACGCCGTCGCCCAGCTGTTCGACCTGGGAGATCTGGCCCCTGGTGTCGGGGCGGTTGGTGTCGTCGGTGGTGGCCCCCGAGCAGGCGACGAAGCGGTAGGTCCAGCCGGTGGCCGGGGGCTCGGTGGCGATCAGGCTGGGATAGGCGCCGGCCGACCGGTGGCAGTCCTGGGAGTCGGGGTCGTAGGGCTCGACGCCCTCGCCCGACGAGTACGAGTCGCCCAGAGCCACGAAGTACGCATCGGCCTCCGCCGCCCGGGCGCCCGTCGGCATCGTCAGCGGGGCGGTGGCGGCGACCACGGCCAGGGCCAGGATGGGGAGCGCGCGGGTCATGGCCGCTCACTGTGTCGGGAAACGGCGGAGAGTGTCAATCGGATTTTCGGGGCCAAAAGGTTTCGGGGCCGGGACCGGACGACGGCCACCATGGGCAGCCATGTCGCTCTCGGATGTTCGCGCCGGCGCCCTCGCCGTGGCTCCCCAGGTGATCGGGGTCATCCCCTTCGGACTGGTGGCCGGGGCCACGCCCGTGGCCAGCGGGATGGGCACCGGCGTCGCCATGGGCTTCTCCACCATCGTTTTCGCCGGCGCCTCACAGCTGGCGGCCATGGACGTCCTCACCCGGGGCGGGTCCGTGGCGGTCGCCATCCTGGCGGCGTGGACCATCAACCTGCGGATGGTCCTGTACTCGGCGTCGCTGGCCCCGTACCTGGCCCGGGAGCCGCGCTGGCGCCGCCTGGCCGGCGCCTACGTGCTGGTGGACCAGGTGTACGCCGCCTGCATCACCCGCTGGTCGGAGCAGGACGAGGCTCGTCGCCGCATCCCGTTCATGATCGGCGCGGGACTGTTCCTGTGGGTGATCTGGTTGGCATCCACGCTGGCCGGGGCGGTGGCCGGCGCGGCCGTCCCCGACCGGATCCCGCTCGACTTCGCCGTGCCCCTCGTGTTCCTGGTGCTGCTGGTCCCGGCGATCACGTCCCGGCCGGCGATGGTGGCGGCAGCCGTCGGGGGGACGGCGGCGGTGGTGGCGGCCGAGATCGGCGCCGGCGGCCTGTCGATCGTGGCCGGGGCGGTGTGCGGGATCGCCGCCGGCGCCGTGGCGGAGATGGTGGGCGGACGCTCCGGCGGCTCCGGCGACGCCGAACCCCGGCCCGAGGTGGGGCCGTGAGCCGGGTCTGGGTCGTCATCGTGGTGGCCGGGGCGGGCACCTTCGCCATGCGGGCCTCGTTCATCGCCTTCGCCCACCGGCTGGCGACGGTTCCCCCCGGGGTCCAGCGCCTGCTGCGCCAGATCCCACCGGCCGCCCTCGCCTCCCTGGTGGTGCCCGCCTTCGTGCGGCCCCACGGCTCGCTGGATCTCACCCAGCCCCGGCTGGCCGCCGGCGTCCTGGCCACCATGGTGGCCTGGCGGACGGGCAGTGTCGCCCTCACCCTGGTGGTGGGGATGGCCGCCGTCGTGCTCCTCGAGGCCTTCTGAGTCCTTCGTGAAGGTGATCGCACCTCGCCGGAATCGTCACGACTGGGCGCGGGAGCCTTGTGCTCAAGGGACCGGAGCCGCGGGCGGGTTCAGCGGGCGTCGAGGGCGGCGAAGCCGACGGCGGCGGCGCCGATGAGGGGGCCGGCGTCGCCGAGGCCGGCGGGGACGATCCGGGTGCCCCAGGAGAAGTCCAGGCGGGACAGGGCGTCGATCTCGGCCTGGGCGGCGGCGAAGAACGGCGGCCCGAAGCCGAGGGCCACCGACCCCGCCACCACGGCCAGGGGCAGGTCGAGGAGGTTGGCCACCGATGCCACCGCCCGTCCCACCAGTGTTCCCGTCCGCTCGACGACGTCGGGCCCGGCTTCGGCCGCCGGCCGCCCGGTGGCGGCGGCGATGGCCCGGCCCGACGCCTCCGCCTCCAGGCAGCCCCGGCCACCACAGAAGCACTCCCGGCCGCCGGGGACGACGACGACATGGCCGATGTGGCCGGCGTTCCCGGCCCGGCCGTCGAGGAGGCGGCCGTCGAGGAAGATCCCCCCGCCCACGCCGGTGGAGACCACCATGGCGATGAAGTGCGATCGGCCGGCGGCCGCCCCCACCCAGCCCTCGCCTCGGGCCAGCGCCTTGGCGTCGTTGTCCACGAAGGTGGGCAGGCCGGTGGCTTCGGCCACCCGCCGGCGCAGGGGGAACCGGCGCCAGGCGGGGATGTGGAGTGTGGACACCTCCTCGCCGCCGGGTCCCATGGGGCCGCCGCAGCCGATGCCGCACACCGCCGGCGCCGCCTCCTCCGCCGGCAGCTTGTCGAGCAGGCCGGTGAGGGCGGCGAACACCGCCTCGGGATCCTCGGTGGCGGGCGTGGGCGTGGCCGCCCGGTCGACGAGCCGGCCCTCGCCGTCGACCACGCCGGCGGCCAGCTTGGTGCCGCCGATGTCGATGGCCAACGCGGTCCGGGGAGCCACGACGGATCAGGATACGGCGGCGCTGTCTCCCGCCATCGGGCATGATGCCGGGGTCCTCGGCGACCGGAGGTGAAGCGTGGACGTCACGGGTCCGTTCTTCCGGGCAGCAGACCATTTCGTCGAACTTCTGGACGATGCCGAGACGGCCAAGCACTGGGAGGAGCCGAGCGCGCTCGAGGATCTGAGCATCGGCGGGCTGGTGGCCCATGTCGTGCAGGGCTTGGTCTGGCTCGAGCGCCTGCTCGAGGCGCCGGCGCCGGCGGGTGTTCCCGTGATCGGCATCGGGGAGTACATCGCCGGCTTCAAGATCGCCACGGACGAGGACCTCCACAGCGAGATCCACCGCTACGTGCGGAAGATGGCCGAGCACGGCGCCACCCGCCCGTTCGGGGACACGCGCCGGCGCATCGGGGACGTCGTCGCCCGCCTGGCCCCGAAGCTCGCCGGCGAGCCGGCCGATCGGCTCCTGGATATGCGCCCGACCTTTCCCGCCGCCATGCGCCTGGCCGACCGCGTCCGGCTCGAGATCATCGAGTTCGTGGTCCACGGCGACGACCTGGCGGCGTCCATCGGCGGCGAGGACGTCGAGCCCCCGGCCGAGGCCGTCACCCTCGCCCTCACCGCCCTGCTGGAAGCGCCCCGGCACCGCCACGGCGACCGGGCCGTGGTGCGGGCTCTGACCCGCCGGGAGCGTGCCGCTCCCGACGTCTTCCCCGCGCTCTGACCGCCGGGCGCTAGGCGGACAGGGCGCCCCGCACGCGGAGGATGGCCTTGGCCTGCTCGGCATGGTTGTCCAGGTGCCCGATGATGAGCGGCATGAACTCGGCGCAGGTGAGGGTCCCGAAGGGGGCGATTTCCATGGCCTTGTCCAACACCGCCGGGTCGGCCGCCGCCATGCAGTTCTCCAGCGCCGTGCGCACGCTGGCGATGCGGTCGGCGGCCTCGGCGGCGCTGGGAGGCGGAGCGCCCAACACGTCGTGACCGAGCTCCTCGCGGAACATGGACATCCCCTCGCCGCAGTGCCGGAGCCGTTCCAGGTCGGCGATCCACAGCAGGCCCGACAGGTGCATGTGGGATACGACCTGGGCGCAGGTCCACCCGCCTTCCGGCTGGGCCCGGTGGAGATCGGCGTCGCTGATGGAGCGGAGGACCTTCTCGAAGTCGATCAGCGAGTCGTGGGCCTGCTTGACGGCGTTGTTCAAGATGTCGGACACGTCACGCGCTCCCTTCGTCGACGGGGCCGCCATCATGCCGCGCCGGCCCCACCGCCACCTACCCGGGCGTGCCCATCGCCCAACTCGGCTCAGGGCGCCAGGCGCTCGACAGCCCACAGGCCGCCACCCCCGCGCCGGTAGCGGACCCGGTCGTGGAGGGCGTTCTCGGCTGCCGCCCAGAACTCGAAGGTGGCTGGGATCAGGCGGTAGGCGCGCCACCACGGGGGCCGGGGCACGTCAGTGCCGGGGAATCGGGCGTCCACCTCGGCCAGGCGTTGCTCCAGCGCCGCCCGGTCGGCGACGACCTCGTCCTGGGCGCTGGCCCACACCACCAGGCGCCCCTGGCGGGGCGTGGACTCGAAGCCGGCGTCGGACTCGGCGTCGGACAGCTCCGCCACCGTCCCCTCGACCCGGACCTGGTGCCGGGTCGGCCAGAGGAAGACGGCGGCCGCCGCCGGGCGGGCGGCGAGGTGGCGCGCCTTCCGGGACCGGGTGTCGGTGAAGAAGACCAGCCCCCGCTCGTCCCAGCCGGTGAGCACCACGGCCCGGGCCGACGGCCGCCCGTCCTCCCCGGCGGTGGCCAGGATCATGACCTCCACCCATGCCGCCTCCCGTTCCCGGGCCTCCGCCAGCCACTCCCCGAAGCGGGAGAAGGGATCCGCCGGCGGTCCGCTGCCATGGCCCATGGCAACGCTCTACCCGGCCGGGTAGCGTTCGACAACCGACGTGGATCCGGAGTCGGCATCTGGCATGGCTGAGCGTCCCGCAACCGAACAGGTCCCGCCGGGTGGTCCGCCGGTGGCCGCCTGGCGCAGTGAGGACTGGCTGGCCGTCGGCCTCGGTGGGTTCCTGATCCTGCTCACCGTGATCGGGGTCCGTCTGGATCTTCCCAAGCTGGAGTGGGACAGCCTGGGCGCGCTGGGCGATCTCCTGGGTGGGGGCGCCCTGGGGAAGTGGCTGGTGGGCGGAGCGCTGTACCTGGTCGTGTCCTCGGCCGGGATCGCCCTCATGGGCGGGAACGTGGCGCGCTACGTCACGGGTTTCCCCGCCGTCTTCGCCATCGCCTTCGCCGCCCTCGTCATCTCCGGGAACTCGGGCGTGGCCGACATCGGCCTGGAGTTCGTGCTCTTCGCCCTGTTCCTCGGCCTCGCCATCAGCAACCTGATCGGCGTACCGGCCTGGCTCAGCGAGGCAGTGCGCACCGAGTACTACATCAAGTCGGGACTGGTGATCCTCGGCGCAGGCATCCTCTTCCCTGACATCCTCGACGCCGGCGCCCGAGGCCTGGTCCAGGCTCTGCTGGTCGCCACCACCGTGTGGTACGTGTGCTTCTGGCTGGCCCGGAAGTTCCGTGTCGACGATGAGTTCGCCGTCATGCTCTCCAGCGCCGTCGCCATCTGCGGCGTGTCCGCCGCCATCGCCACCTGCGGCGCCATACAGGGCGACCGCAAGAAGCTGTCCTACGTCACGTCGCTGGTGCTGCTGGTGGCCGTCCCCATGCTGATCGTCATGCCCTGGGTGGTGAAGACCTTCCACATGTCGGAGGTGGTGGGCGGCGCCTGGCTGGGAGGCACGCTCGACACCAGCGGCTCGGTGGTGGCCGCCGCCGAGCTCGTCGGCGATGCCGCCCTCAAGGCCGGCGTCATCGTGAAGTTCTCCCAGAACGTGCTCATCGGGGCGGCGGCCTTCGTCCTGTCGGTGTGGTGGACGCTGCGCCAGCGGGAGGGGACCGAGCGGCCCAGCGCCCGGGTGATCTGGGAGCGCTTCCCGAAGTTCGTGCTCGGCTTCCTCGTCGCCTCGGTGGTGTTCTCGTTCTTCCTCTCCGAGGCCACCGTGACCGAGACCAAGAGCGTGCTCACCAGCATGCGGACCCTGTGGTTCGCCCTGGCCTTCGCCTCCATCGGCCTCGAGACCCGCTTCCGGGACCTGGTGACGGCCGAGGGGGGACGGCCGGCGCTGGCCTTCATCCTGGCCCAGGCCTTCAACGTCGCCTGGACGCTCCTCCTTGCCTGGCTTCTCTTCGGCGGCGTCCTGGTGTCGGTGCCGACCTTCAAGTAGCCGGCGGACGGGTCGGGAACCGCAGGAGCTCGATGGTGCCTGCCCAGCAGGCGACGGCGAGCACCAGGGTGACGGCCACGACGCCCGCTTCCAGGGGCGTGTCGAAGTCATCCAGGCCGACGGCGGCGCCGACGAGGAGCCCGAGGGTGAGCGTTCCGACGGCGATGACGGTGTGGACCGGCGCCGGGTGGGCGGGACGCCCGCGGGCGGCCCGCTGTGCCTTCCACCAGGGCCGCCCCACCAGGGCCAGGAGGGGGACTCCGAAGTAGGCGCCGAAGATCGAGACCGTCAGCACCGCCCCGGCGGCCACCGCCGGGAAGAGCCCAATGGCCACGAGCCGGCCCGCCCGGCGACCCATCCCGGGCCCGGTCAGTCCCGGCCCGGGCCGAGGGTGGGTCCGGCCAGGGGAAGGATGCCGTCGCGGAGCAGCCGCGGGAGCCGCTCGAAGTGGATCGACCACACGGCCTGCTCCTCTTCGGTCATGGTGGAGGCGAAATTCTCGCGGGGTGGGTGGATGAAAGAGACCCATTCGGCCATGCGGCCAGACTGGTGGCCGGCCCGTCCCCGGTCAACCGCCGTGCTGCTCACAGGAGGACCCCGTGCCCGACACGAAGCCACGCCAGCGCCATCCCGTCATCGTGGAGCACGACGCCCGGCGGGCTGCCGACGTCCAGCTCCGGATCGCCGACGCCATCACCGCCTTCGCCGGGTCGATGGCCTTCGTCTACATCCACGCTGTCGCCTTCGCCGTGTGGATGCTGGTGCTGGAACGGGACCCGTGGCCCAAGCTCACGCTCGTCGTGTCGCTGGAGGCGATCTTCCTCTCCACGTTCGTCATGATCGGCCAGAACCGCCAGGCCGACTTCGCCCAGCGCAAGGCCGACCATGACTTCATGGAGCAGGAGCAGGAGCTGAAGCTCAACACGGAGCTGACCCGGGCCATCCACAGCATGGCCGAGCAGATCCATGCGAAGGTCGTCACCGGCGCCTGAGTTCCTGCGTTCTTGGGAAGACGGGCGGGGGTTCCTTCCCTGAGCTGGGGTCGACCCATAGGCTCTCGCCCATGCGTGCGATCCGGATCCACGAGCAGGGCGGGCCCGAGGTCCTGGTGGCAGAGGACATCCCCACCCCCGAACCGGGGCCGGGACAGGTCCGGGTGCGGGTGGCGGCCGCCGGCCTCAACTTCATCGACACCTACCAGCGGGCCGGTGCCTACCAGATGCAGCTGCCGGCGACGCTGGGGATGGAGGGTGCCGGTGTCGTCGACGCCGTCGGCCCCGACGTCGACGGCCCGGTCGAGGGCGACCGGGTGGCCTGGGCCATGCAGCCGGGGTCCTATGCCGAGCAGGTGGTGGTCTCGGCCGACAAGGTCGTCGCCGTGCCCCCGGGGGTCGACCTCGAGCAGGCGGCAGCCGTCATGCTCCAGGGCTGCACCGCCCACTACCTGGCCCATTCCACCGTGGCGCTGGAGAAGGGCAACACCGTGCTCGTGACGGCCGCCGCCGGCGGCGCCGGCCGGCTCCTGGTCCAGGTGGCCAAGCGGCTCGGCACCCGGGTCATCGGCACGGTGTCCAGCGACGAGAAGGAGGCGCTGGCCCGGGCGGCGGGCGCCGACGACATCGTCCGCTACCGCGACGTCGACCTCGTCGAAGCCGTGCGCAGCCTGACCGGGGGGACGGGCGTCGACGTCGTCTACGACTCGGTGGGCAGGGACACCTTCACCAAGAGCCTCGACTGCCTGCGCCCCCGGGGCTACCTGGTCCTCTACGGGCAGGCCAGCGGCCCGGTGGCACCCGTCGACCCCCAGGTCCTCAACGCCAAGGGCTCGCTGTACCTGACCCGGCCCACGCTCGGGCACTACATCGCCACCCGCCACGAGTTGGCCTGGCGGGCCGGGGATCTGTTCTCGTGGATGGCTGCGGGCGAGCTCGAGGTGCGCATCGACCGCGCCTGGCCGCTGGCCGAGGCGGCGGAGGCCCACCGCTACATCGAGGCGGGCGAGACGAAGGGGAAGGTCCTGCTGGTCCCGTAGCGCCCGGCGCTAGACGATGTTCGTGTCCCGGTCGCCCCAGTAGCGGTCGCGCAACAGGCGCTTGTACAGCTTGCCCGTGGGCAGGCGGGGCAGCTGGGCCTCGAAGTCGACCGAGCGGGGGCACTTGTAGTGGGAGAGGCGCTCGCGGGCCCACTCGAGCAGTTCCTTCTCCAGGGCCGGTCCCGTTTCCACCCCGGAGCGCACCTGCACCACCGCCTTGACCTCCTCACCCAGGTCGTCGTTGGGGACGCCGAAAACGGCCACGTCCTCCACCGCGGGGTGGATGATCAGGCAGTCCTCGATCTCCTGGGGATAGATGTTCACCCCGCCGGAGACGATCATGAACGTGGCCCGGTCGGTGAGGTACAGGTAGCCGTCCGCGTCCACCCGGCCCACGTCGTTGAGGGTCGTCCAGGTGGGGTGCTTCGGGTTCTGGGACGACCTGGTCTGGCCCGGGTCCTTGAAGTACTCGAAGACCTGCACCGGCTGCTCGAAGTAGACGATGCCCACCTCGCCGGTGGGGACCTCCTCGCCCTCCTCGTCGCAGATGCGGATACCCCCCAACACCGGCCGCCCCACGGTGCCGGGATGGGCCAGCCACTCGTCGGGACCCACGTAGGTGAGGCCGTTGAGCTCGGTGCCGCCGTAGTACTCGTAGATGATCGGCCCCCACCACTCGAACATGGCTTCCTTTACGGGGCGGGGGCAGGGGGCGGCAGCGTGGATGGCGACCTTGTGGGTCGACAAATCGAAGCGGGTGCGGTCCTCGTCGGGCAGCTTGAGCATGCGGGTGAACATGGTCGGCACCCACTGGCTGTGGGTGATCCGGTGACGCTCGATGGCCTCCAGGGCCTCGACGGGATCGAAGGAGCGCATCATCACCACCGTGCCCCCCAGAGCCTGGGTGGCGACGGTGAAGGCGAGCGGGGCGGAGTGGTAGAGCGGGGCGGGGGAGAGGTAGACGCTCTGGTCGTTGAGGCGGAAGAGTCCCTTGAGGGCACCGGCCAGGGGGAAGCCGTTGGCGACCAGCGCCGGAGGGCGGGGCCGGTAGATGCCCTTGGGCCGGCCCGTCGTTCCCGAGCTGTAGAGCATGAAGTCGCCCAACGGCTCGTCGTCGAGCGGCTCGGGTCCGGCGGCGGCCAGGGCGTCCTCGTAAGACTCGAAGCCATCGGTGGTGCCGTCGACCATGAGGCGCACCTCGCAGGCCGGGACGGCGGGCACGAGGCCGGTGGCTACGTCGGTCAGCTTGCGGGAGGTGACCAGGGCCTTGGCTTCGCAGTTGTCCACGATGTAGCCCGCCTCCTCGGCCGTGAGGTAGCGGTTCACGGTGGTGAGGATCAGGCCCGAACGCAGCGCCGCCCACACCACCTCGAAGTAGCGGAGGTTGTTCTCCATGAACAGGGCGATGTGGTCGCCCGGCCCCAGACCGCTCCCCTGCAGCACACGGGCCAGGCGGGTCGAGCGCTCGTCCAGCTGCGCGTGGGTCACCGCCTCGCCGGTGGCGGCGTCGACCACCACCGGCTTGTCGGGCGTGACCTTTCCCCAGTGTCCCGGATACAC
>JBIOYN010000202.1:0-16109 GCA_044870155.1 Acidimicrobiia bacterium
ATCACCCGGATCTCGTCGCGGTAGCCGGAATCGATCAGGCCGGGGGCGTTGAGGCAGGTGACGCCGTGGCGCAGCGCCAGGCCCGACCGGGGCAGCACCAGGCCGCAGAACCCGTCGGGGATGGCGACGGCGATGCCGGTGGGCACCGCCGCCCGTCCTCCCCCCGCGGTGAGGACCACCGGCTCCCGGGCCCGCAGGTCGTAGCCGGCGTCACCGGGATGGGCGGGCGCGGGCAGAGCCAGCTCGGGGTCGAGGTGGCGGATGGGGACGCGCATCAGGCCATCTCCACCGCCCGCCAGCAGTACCAGGCGGCCACGGTGCGGTAGGGGCGGAAGGGCTCGCCCAGAGGAGCCAGCTCCTTGGCCGTGGGCAGCTCGTCGAGGCCGTAGGCCAGGGCGTACCCCTTGCGGACGCCGTAGTCTCCCACCGGCCACACGTCGAGGCGGCCGAGGGTGAAGATGAGGAACATCTCGGCCGTCCACGGGCCGATGCCCCGCACGGCGCTGAGATGCTCGACGAGTTCGTCATCACCCATGCGGCCGGCGGCGTCCAGTCGCAGCCGCCCCGAAGTGGCGGCCTCGCCCAGGGCCCGCAGACAGGAGGCCTTGGCGCCCGACAGCCCCGCCTCCCGCAGCGCCTCCTCGGTGGCTGCGGCCAGGGCCTCTGGAGTGGGCGGCCCCCCCAGCGTCTGGCACAGGCGCCCGTAGATGGCGGCCGCCGCCTTCCCCGCCAGCTGCTGATACACGACGCTCTCGCACAGGGCGGCGAAGCGGTCGGCCGAGCGCCGGGCCGTGAACCTGGGCGGCCCCGTGGCTGCCACCAACCTGCCCATGACCGGGTCCCGGGCCGCCAGCTCGGCGGCGGCGGCAGCAGGGGTGATCCGGGGCATCCCGGCACCCTATAGGTTGCCCGGTCATGGACGAGGCCGAGATCCAGCGCCGGGCGGCGGACATCCTGACCGGCGACGGGACCGACGAAGAAGCCCTCGCCGGAGTGGTCGCCCTCCTCCACGACGCCCGTCCGGAATGGGACTGGGTGGGGGTCTACGTGCTGGCCGGCGGTGAGCTGGTGCTCGGCCCCTATGTGGGCGCGCCCACCGACCACACCCGCATCCCGGTGGGCCGGGGCGTGTGCGGGACGGCCGTCGCCACCGGCGCCAACCAGGTGGTGGCCGACGTGACCCAGCACGACAACTACCTGGCCTGCTCGGCGGCCACACGCTCGGAGATCGTCGTCCTCATCCGCCACCACGGCGCCATCGTGGGCCAGTTCGACGTCGACTCCGACACCCCGGACGCCTTCGGCCCCGCCGACGAGGCCCTCCTCGAGGCGCTGGCCGAGCTCGCCGCCCCCCGCGGCGCGGCCCTGGCCGCCCGGGTCACCCCCGCCTGACCCCACACGCCGACCCGGATACCGGCTTTCTGTGCTCCCGCAACCACCATGACGGTGGTTCCCAGTGCACTGTTGCGTTGCGAGGCCCGGTTTGTCCGGTTTGGGCGAGCGCAATCGGGAACTGTGAGTCCGGAGGGACCCCAGCGGTCTTCCCGGACTCACAGTTCAGCCGTCGGGGTGAGACGGCCTCGTCATTGCTCAGGAACGCCGATACGCCCGGGCGGTTTGTCTACGGGCAGCAGGTGTCGGCCAAGGACTCGGCCGACCAGGCCCGGCGGGCGGCGCCGGCGGCCAGGGCGCCGATGACGAGGGCGGCCACAGGATCGGCCCACCACCAGCCGAAGACGGCGTTGAGTCCCACGCCGGCCAGGAGGACGGCGGAGAGCATGGCGCACAGGTTCGTCTGGTCGGCGTCGGCCACCACCGCCTGGGAGCCCAGCGTGGGGGCGAGCGCCCGCTTGGCCCGGGCCAGCCAGGGCATGACCAGCAACGAGAGGATGGCCATGACCAGGCCGGGCACGCTGGCGTCAGGGCGGGTTGAGGTCAGCAGGTCAGCGGCGGCGTGGATCCAGACGTAGACGGCGAGGGCGGCGAAGGCCACGGCGATGAGCCGGGTGGCGCGCCGGTCGTACTCGGCCATGCACCCGTCGCGCCGTTCCTGGTGGAGCCGCCAGGCCAGCACCACCGCCGCCGACACCTCGATGCCCGAGTCCATGCCGAAGCCGATGAGGCTGACCGAGCCGGCGGCCACGCCGGCGGCGATGGCCACCACGCCCTCGACCACGTTCCAGGCCAGGCTGAGCCGGTTGAGGCTCCGGGCCCGGCGGACGGCAGCCGATCGCTCGGCGCGGGCGACGCGGAGCACCGCCGGCGCCCCGGCGCGGTCGCCGGCGTGGTCGTGGGCGCCGGGATGGTCATGGTCGTGCCCGGCGGGCCCGGGGGCGATCGGAGCCATCAGGCCGCCCCGTGGCGGAGGTGCTCCCGGGACAGGTCGAGGAGCAGGCGGACGTGGTCGTCGTCGAGGCGGTACCACACCATGCGGCCGTCCCGCCGGGAGCGGACCACGCCGGCGGTGCGCAGCAGGCGCAGGGCCTGGGACACGGAGGTCTCGGGCACGCCCACGGCGGCGGCGATGTCGCACACGCACAGCTCGCCCGCCTCGGCCAGGGCGAAGAGGATCCGGGTCCGGCTGCGGTCGCCCAGGAGCCGGAAGAGCCCGGCCAGGCGCTCGGCCTCGGGCAGGCCGATCAGCCCCGAGCGGACCTCGGCCACCCGCGCCGGGTCGACCATGCGCACCTCACAGCTGTCGACCGCCAGCGTCGCCGGGCTCCGGACCACGGAACCAACTCCTTGTCATCTGCGTGGATATGCAGATGTTACCCGCTCGCCGAGGGTCGGGTACAGGGTCTTAGATGGGCGATATGGGCCATCGCTTTCCGATCCTCTACTCCGACATCAACGCCAAGCTCTTCACGCTGCTGGCGCTGCCCCGGAGCCGCTCCTACGTCGAGCTCGACGATGACAGCCTGCGGGTGCAGCTGGGCTGGGGGTTCACGGCCCGCATTCCCCGCCGGTCGATCTCCGCCGCCCAGCGGGGTCCGGACGTGCCCGGCATCACCGCCGGCGCCCACGGCTGGCGGGGGCGCTGGCTGGTCAACGGCTCCCGGCGGAACATCGTCCGCCTCGACATCGACCCGCCGGTGCGGGCGTGGACGCTCGCCATCCCCGTCCGGATGCGCCAGCTGCTTGTCAGCCTGGAGGACCCCGAGGGGTTCCTCACCGCCCTCGGCGTCCCCGCCGCGCCCTAGGCTGACGGCCATGACGCGCGACGTGGAGAAGACGGAGGAGGAGTGGCGGAGCCTGCTCAGCCCCGACCAGTACGTGGTGCTCCGCCAGGCGGGGACGGAACGGGCCTGGACCGGCAAGCTCCTCCAGAACAAGGCGGACGGCACCTACGTGTGCGCGGGCTGCGGGGCCAAGCTGTTCTCCTCCGACGCCAAGTTCGAGTCCGGCTCGGGCTGGCCCAGCTTCTTCCGTCCTGAGGACGAGGAGAACATCGAGCGCCACACCGACTCGAGCCACGGCATGGTGCGCACCGAGGTGGTGTGCAGGCGCTGCGGCGGCCACCTGGGCCACGTCTTCGACGACGGACCCAACCCCACAGGCCTGCGCTACTGCATCAACTCCGCCTCCCTCGACTTCGAGCCCGGAGAGGGCGAGCAGTGAGGTGGTCGCGATCGGTGGGACGGCGGCCCGTCGATCGCGCCCACCTGCTCAGCGGTAGGCGGTGAAGGCCCGGCCGTAGGCCTCCCGGGCGATGATCCCCTTCATGATCTCGGGCGTCCCGTCGCCGATCTGGAGGCCGATCAGGTCCCGCAGGCGCTGTTCGAAGGGGGCGTCGGCCGAGTAGCCCGAATAGCCGTGGAGGAGCATGGCGGCGTGGGCGGCGTCGACGCCCACCTTGCCCGCGTACCACTTGGCCATGGCCGCCTCCGAGGCGTGGGTCTCGCCCCGGTCCTTCTTCCACAGGGCCCGGTAGCCGAGCAGGCGGGCGGCATCCAGGGCGGTGAGGTGCTCGGCCACCTGAAAGGCGATCCCCTCCCGGGTGGCCAGGGGCCGGCCGAAGGTGTGGCGCTCCTTGGTGTAGGCGATGACCTCGTCGATGGCCTGGCGGGCCGTCCCCACGAAGGCGAGGGCGATGATGGCCCGGTTGTAGTCGAAGGACTGCATGGCCTGGATGAAGCCGCCGCCCTCGCCACCCAGCAGGTGGTCGTCGGGGACGGCCACGCCGTCGAGGAACAGCGATCCCCGCTGGGACAGCCGCTCCCCGGCGCTCGAGTACACCTGGCGGTCCACGCCGGGGACGTCGAGGGGGACGAGGAAGGCGCTCACCCCCCGGGCGCCCTCCCCGCCGGTGCGGGCGAAGACGACGGAGGCGTCGGCGTAGCCGGCGAAGGTGACCGACGACTTCTCGCCGGTGAGAACCCAGCCGCCGTTGCTGCGCTCCGCCCGGCAGGCGAGGTTGGCGGCGTCGGAGCCGGCGCCCGGCTCGGTGAGGGCGAAGGCCACCAGCGCCGCGCCCTCGGCCAGCGCCGGCAGCCACCGCTCCTTCACCGGCGGCGACCCGTGGAGCGTGATGAGATCGGCGGCGATGGCGCCCAGCTGTACGAACAGGGAGTAGTTGAAGTCGCCCCGGGCCAGCTGCTCGGCGGCCACGCCCAGCGTCACGTAGGAGGCCGCGGTCCCGCCGTACTCCTCGGGCACCCGCAGCCCGGTGACGCCGAGGGCGGCCAGCTCGGCCAGGCGCTCCTTGGGGAAGGGCTCGCCCCGGTCCCAGCGGGCGTAGTCGGGAGCCAGGCGCTTCTCGGCGAAGCGCCCCAGCTCGGCGGCGAACTGGGACTGTTCCTCGTCGAGAGCGAAATCCATGTCGGGGCAGGCTAGGCGCCGTCGCGGGGGGCGGCGCTCCGGGTGGCGAGCAGGACGGCGCCGTCCCGGCGCACCCGGGAGGCGGGGATGGAGGGGTCACCGGCCAGGAGGCGGGCCAGGACGGGGGCCTTGGATGCCCCGTCCACCAGCCACATGATCCGCCCCGAGCGGCTGACCGGCGGCGGGGTGAGGGTCATCCGCCGGTAGCCGTTGAAGGGCGCGACGGCGGCCACGTCGGCGTCCTTGACGTCCACCACCGGGTCCCCGGGCGGCCACGAGGCGGTGTGGCCGTCGTCACCCAGGCCCAGGTGGACGAGATCGAGGACACCGCCACCGGTGACCTCGGCCAGTTCGGCGGCGTAGTCGGCGGCGGCGGCGTCCAGGTCCGATGCCTCCACCGGCATGGGATGGACGTTGGCGTCGGGGATCGGCACCCGGGCGAGGAGGTGCTCCAGGAGCCCGGTCAGGTTCCGGTCGGGATGGCCGGCGGGGGCGACCCGCTCGTCGACCTGGAAGACGTGGATGCTGCGCCAGGGCAGGGGCCGGTGGGTCAGCTCGTCGAAGAAGCGCAGGGGGGTGGAGCCGCCGGAGACGGCCATGGTGAACCGACCCCGCTCGTCGAGGGCGGCGTCGGCCGCCTCGATCACGTGGCGGACGGCGGCCTTGGCCAGGGCGCCGGCGTCCGGCGCCACTTCGAGGGCCAGCACGGGCGCGTCGGTCACCCGGCCCACTCCAGCGGAGGGACGACCGTCAGACCGAATTCGGCGCCGGCGTCGACCAGGGTCTCGAACAGGTAGTCCCCCAACGACCAGTCGCAGGCGATCAGGTAGGAGCGAACGCCGGGGCCGCCGCCATCGTCCCGGATGACCTCGGCGACCACGCCGGCGACGAGGCTCCGGAAGGCGGTGCCGTCGGGCGCCGGCCCGGTGTCGACCCCGCACACCTTGGCCAGCACGTCAGGGGCCCGCTCCCCCGTCAGCCTCATGGCCGCCCGGCCGGACGTGAGGTCGATGACGGAGACGAGTTCTCCGTCGCCTCCCGACCCGGCCACCGCTTCCAGCCCGGCCACCACCGCGCCGGACCCCCCGGGGGCGGCGAACACCAGCCACTCGTCGGGCCCGAACCGCGCCACCAGCACGCCCTGGGGGTCATCCAGGGCGGCGCGCCCGCAGGCGACTCCGAGCCGTCCGGCCAGGGCGCCGTCGGCCGCCGCCCGCACCAGCACCTTGGCCACCGGCGTCCAGTCGGCCAGCGTCAAGGGCGCCCCCCCGCCCGGCGGTCCGGGTCGTTCCCGCCGAAAGGAAATCGGGCTGCGGGCCACGGCCACCGGCTCAGCCACGGAGCCGCGTGCCCTCGGGGTCGAAGTGGGCGTGGTGGGCCATGACCGTGGCCGGGCAGTCCCGGCCGTCCGGGAGGCGGACGGTCACCACCGTCGCCGGCGCCGCCAGGCGGGTGGCGACCTGGGCCAGGCAGATCGACCGGCCCAGCGTGGGCGACATCCGGGCCGAGGTCACCCGTCCCACGGGCGTGGCATTGCTTCCGGGGACACCCCGAACCCCGGGCTCGATGATCTGGCAGCCCTCGGGGGGGACCACGGCTCCGTCCACCGGCTGCAGGCCGACGAGGACGGCCGTGTCCCCCCGCTCCCGCTCCCACGCCAGCTCGGGCCGGCCCAGGAAGTCGTCCTTGTCCAGCTTGACCAGCCAGTCGAGCCCGGCGGCGAAGGCCTGGGTGAGCCCGTCCGTGTCCTGGCCCACGATGAAGTGGCCCTTCTCCAGGCGCAGGATCCGCTGGGCCTCGATCCCGAAGGGCGCCACACCCAGGTCGGCGCCCGCCGCCAACAGGGCCTCCCAGACGTGGAGGCCGTAGGCCGACGGGACGTGGATCTCGTAGCTGAGCTCGCCCGTGAACCCGAGCCGCCAGGTGAAGCAGCCGGGCACGCCGGCCACGGTGGCGGTCCGGACACCCAGGTAGGGAAAGGCCTCGGCGCTGAGGTCGATCCCTTCGGCCAGTCGCCCGAGGAGCGCCCGGGAGCTGGGCCCGGCCACGTTGATGCTGGCGTAGGCGGAGGTCATGGGGGTGACGTGGACCCGCCAGTCGGGATGGTCGGCCTGGAGGAGGTGCTCGATCCGCTCGGCGACGGCGTCGGCACCCGACGAGGTCGTCGACATCATGTAGTGGTCCGGTCCGAGCCGTCCCGTGACGCCGTCGTCGAGCACGACCCCGTCCTCGGCGCACATGACGCCGTAGCGCGCCGCGCCGACGGCGAGGGTGGACCACCGGTTGACGTAGACGAGGTCGAGGAGGCGGGGGACGTCGGGTCCCCGGAGGTCGAGCTTCCCCAACGGGGTCACGTCGATGATGCCCACGTTGCGCCGGACGTTGGCCACCTCGGCGGCGGGATCGCCGTAGCGGTCGGGGCGGATCCACAGGCCCGCCACCAGCGGCCGGGCGCCGTGGGCCTCGTGCCAGGGCTGCATGGGTGAGTGCCGCACCGGCTGGTAGCGGCGTCCGGCCAGCGCCCCCAGCGTCACCGGGGCGTAGGGCGGGCGCCACGCCGTGGTGCCGACCGATTCCAGGGTCCGGTCCAGGACCTCGGCCAGGCCGGCCACGGCATTGACCGTCTCCAGCTTCCCCTGGGCCGAGCCCATGGTGACGGTGGTGTAGCGCTTGAGCAGCTCGACCGAGTCATAGCCTTCCCGGGCGGCGGCGACGATGTCCTTGGAGGTGACGTCCTCGGACAGGTCGACGAAACCGTGGGTGCGGCCCCGGAACAATGCGGGGTGGGGGCGGAACACCAACGGCTGGGGGGCGGTGGCCGTCCCGAACCCGGCCCGGGCGGCCGCGGCCCGACCGGTGGCGTGGCCGTGGTCCACCAGCTCCTCCAGCGACCCGTCGCCGGCCAGCCCTCCGGTGGCCAGCACATCCGCCGGCAGGCCGGCGCCGGGTCCGAACCGGGCCGCCCCGGGGTGGTAGACGGGGCGGTCGCCGGCCATGTTGAGCAGCGACGTCGGCGCCGTCCAGCCCGTGGCCGTGACCAGCAGATCGGCCTCCACCACCGTCCCGTCGGCCAGCTCCACGGCCTCCAGCCCGGAGCCGCCCCGGGCCCGGACGACATCCTCCCCCCGGCGGGCGTCGAGCACCCGGGCCACCTCCACGCCCGCCTCGGCCAGCTCGGCGGCGGCGGCGTCCCCCTCGGGGTTGGCGGCGAGGACCACGGCCCGCGAGCCCGGCTGTACGGCCCACAGGTTCATCAGCCGGCGGGCGGCGGTGGAGAGCATCACCCCGGGCAGGTCGTTGCCGGCGAAGACGTAGGGCCGTTCCAGCAGCCCGGCGGCGACCACCAGCGTGCGGGTGCGGGTCTTGACCAGCCGCTCGCGGACGCCGGGGTGGCTGCGCTCCACGACCGCCACCCAGTTGCCGTCGTAGCGGCCGGCGACCGCGGAGTCGACGAGCACCTCTATCCCGCAACCCGCCACCGTGGCGCGCAGCTCCGCCAGCCGGTCGAGCTCGGCCTTGGCGCCCCAGCGCAGGTGGCCGCCCAGCGCCGGTTCCTCCTCGACCAGCATGACCCGGGCGCCGGTGGAGGCGGCGGCCACCGCCGCCGCCATGCCCGCCGGGCCCCCGCCGGCCACCAGCACGTCGACGTGGGCGTGGCGCTGGTCGTAGACGTCGGCGGCCACGGGCTCGGGTGGCAGCCGGCCGCCGGCGGCGAAGCGCTTGAGCACCGCCTCGTAGGCGGGCCACAGGCGCTTCGGACGGATGAACGTCTTGTAGTAGAAGCCGGGGGGGAGGAACCGGCTGAGCGTGCGGTTGAGCGCCTTGGCGTCCACGGCCAGTGACGGCCAGGCGTTCTGGGCCGAGACCTCCATCCCCGCCTCCACCCGGCGGTGAGCCCCCCGGACGTTGGGCTCGGCGCCCACCTGCACCAGGCAGCCGGGGTCGTGGAAGCCGGCCGTCAGGACCCCCCGGGGCCGGTGGTACTTGAGACTGCGGGAGAAGACGCGCTCCCCCGCCGCCGCCAGGGCGGACACGATGGTGTCACCGGCCAGCGCCCGGTAGGGCCGGCCGTTCCAGGTGAAGTCGAGGCCCACGGCGCGGTCGAGGACCTCACCCGGACGGCGCCCGAGGCGCAGGGACGCCGCCTGGGGCCGGGACGGGCGGAGGCTCATACCCCGTCCCCGCCGCCCGCACCGGCGGGCCGGACCGAGCGCACCTCGTTGGTCACGCTGTGGCGCTCGACGGTGAGGAACCGGCGGCACCCGGCCCGGTGCAGCCATGTCTCCGTCACCCACCCCGCCCGGTTACGCCGCAGGTACAGGTAGGCCCGCCACTCCTCCGGACCGGCGGTGGCGGGGTCGGGCCGGGGCACCACCTCGCCCAGGTGGCGGAACTCGCCGGCGTGGCGGGGACCGCAGTGGGGGCAGGGCAGCTCGATCACGGCGGCTGGACCATGGTGTCAGTGACCCACCGCCGCCGCGCCCTTCTCCCCCACCAGGCGCCCGGCGCCGAAGCGGTCGAGCCCGAAGCCGGCGATGAGCTCCGGCACCCGGCCGGTGGCCACCAGCTCGGCCACCGCCTCGCCGGCGGCGGGCCCGGCCTTGAACCCGTAGGTGCCCCAGCCCACGTCGACCAGGAACCCCTCCACCGAAGTGGGGCCGATGATGGGCGAGTAGTCGGGGGTCATGTCGCACAGGCCGGCCCACTGGCGCAGCACCCGCAGGCCGGCCAGCGACGGCATGAGCTCGAGAACGTGACCCGCCACCTCCTCCAGGAACTCGAGCGAGGCCCGCATGGAGTAGGAGGCGAAGGGATCGACGCTGGCGCCGAAGACCAGCTCCCCCCGGTCGGTCTGGCTCACGTAGACGTGGAGCGTGCCGGAGACGACCACGGTGGCGAGGAACATCTTGACCGGCTCGGTGACCGCCGCCTGCAGCGGATGCGTGACGATGGGCAGTTCCACCCCGGCCAGGGCGGAGGTGAGCGACGCCCAGCCCGCCGTGCAGTTGACCACCACCGGAGCGGCGATCGTCCCCCGGCTGGTGCGCACGCCCCGCACCCGGCCGCCGGCCACGTCGATGCCCGTGACCTCGGTGTTCTGGTGGATGTGGACGCCGAGGGCGTCGGCGGCCCGGGCGTAGCCCCAGTTGACGGCGTCGTGACGGACGATGCCGCCGGGCGGGTGGTGGAGAGCGCCCAGGATCGGGTACCGGGTCCCCTCCGAGGTGTCCATGAACGGCACCAGGCGCTTGACCTCGTCGGGGCCGATGACCTCCGAGTCGACCCCGGAGAGCTTGTTGACCTCGGCCCGCCAGCGCATCGTCCGCAGCGACGTGTCGTTGTGCGCCAGCGTGAGATGCCCCCGCTGGGAGAACATCACGTTGAAGTTGAGCTCGGCGGCCAGACCCTCGTAGAGCTTGATGGACCGGTCGTAGAAGGCCACACCCTCGGACGTGAGGTAGTTGGAGCGCAGGATGGCGGTGTTGCGGCCGGAGGCCCCCCCGCCCACGTAGCCCCGGTCCACCACCGCCACCCGGGTGATGCCGTGGCGGGCGGCCAGGTGATAGGCGGTGGCCAGCCCGTGCACCCCCGCCCCGACCACGACCACGTCGTACACGGAGGCGAGGTCGTGGCTCCGCCACGCCCGGGGCCAGTCCTCGCCGGTGAGGCCGTGGCGGAGGAGGTTGAAGGCTGAGTAGCGCATCCGCTCAGGCCCCGTCGCGCCCACCGTTCATCAGGGGACACCCCCCGCCCCGGGCTTCATCATCTCAACCACCCGCTTGGCTATGGCGTCGGGGGTGAGGACGAAATCGGTGCCCGCCAGCGGGATCCCGGTGATGATCGACGCCTCCAGGGTGAGGGCCCGCATGTCCTCCGGCTCCAGGTCGTGGACGTCGGCCTTGCCACAGGCCCGGGCCATCATCTGCAGCTCCATGGTCATGGCGGAGACGAAGTTGAAGACGGCGTCGGCGGCCTCGGCAAGGACGAGGCGGGCTTCGAGCTCGGGGTCCTGGGTGGCGATCCCCACCGGGCACAGACCGGTGTGCATCATGAAGCAGGAACCCGGCTCCACCCCCAGCTTGCGGTAGTCCTCGACGTAGCGGGGGGCGTTGCAGCCCATGGCGATGAGGGCGGCGGTGCCGATGGACACGGCGTCGGCCCCCAGCGCCAGCGCCTTGGCCGCGTCGACCCCGCTCTTGATGCCGCCCGAGATCACGAGCTGGACCTCGCCGAGCACGCGCAGCTCCTCCAGGGCCCGCACCGCCTCCACCAGGGCGCTCATGGTGGGGATGGCGGTATGGTCGAGGAGCACCTCGGGGGAGGCGCCGGTGGCGCCCTCCAGTCCGTCGAGGACGATGACGTCGACCCCGGCCTTGACCGCCAGCTTGACATCGTCCGAGACCCGGCTGGCGCCCATCTTCACGTAGACCGGCTTCTCCCAGTTGGTGGCCTCGCGCAGCTCCTCGATCTTGATCTGGAGGTCGTCGGGCCCGATGAAATCGGGATGGCGGACGGGGCTGCGCTGGTCGACGCCGAGGGGCAGGGTGCGCTGCTCGGCGATGACGGGCGAGACCTTGCTGCCCAGCAGGAGGCCGCCGGTTCCCGGCTTGGCCCCCTGGCCCACCACCACCTCGATGGCGTCGGCCATCTTCAGGTGGTCGGGGTCGAAGCCGTAGCGGCTGGGGAGCACCTGGTACACGAGCAGGTGCGACGCCTCCCGCTCCTCGGCCAGCATCCCGCCGTCGCCGGTGGTGGTGGAGATCCCGAGGCGCGTGGCCGCCGTCCCCAACGCCGTCTTGGCGGTCTTGGACAGGGCCCCGTAGGACATGCCGGCAATGGTGATGGGCCGGTCGAGAACCATGGGCTTGGACGCGAAGCGGCTACCGAGCACGGTCTGCGTCTCGCACCGCTCCCGGTAGCCCTCGAGCGGGAGGCGCGACAGCGTGCAGGGCACGAAGGTGAGATCGTCGAAGCCGGGCACCCGCCGGCGGGTGGAGAACCCCTGGATGCGGTAGCGGCCCAGCTCCGCCTTGGCCTGGATGTCGGCGATGACGTCGCGGCTCCAGATGAGCGACGGCCGTTGGAGCGGGCCGGGGCCTCCGGGGCCGGTCACAGGGCCGTTCGCCACAGCTCGGGCTCCTTGGTCGAGAAGTTCCACAGCCGCCGCCCGGCTTCGACCTTGCGGAAGCGGTCGGGTTCGAGGTCGATGCCGTAGGGCTGGAGGGCGCCGGCAATCAGCTTGCGGTCGTCGTCGGTCATCGCCACACAGACGGCGTCGGCGCCGTATTCCTCCACCTCCCCGGCGATGTAGATCGTGCCCTCGTACATGGAGTCGCCCAGGCCTTCGGCGGCGTCGCCGCAGACGATCATCGTCCCCCGCTGCATCATGAAGCCGGACATGTAGCCCACGCTCCCCCGGACGATGAGCGTGCCGCCCTTCATGGCGATGCCGGCCCGGGCGCCGCAGTCGCCGTCGACGTAGACGAGGCCGCCCCGGATGGACGCCGCCGTGCCCGAGCCGGCGTGGCCGTGGACCTCGACCACGCCGCTCATCATGCACTCGGCCACGCCCCAGCCGCAGTTGCCCTCGACGACGACGTGGGGACCGCCGTTCATCCCCGCCGCGTACCACCCCACCGGACCTTCGAAGAGGATCCGGGTGGCGCCCTTGAGCGCCACGGCCAGGCAGTGGCGGGCGGCGGGGTTCGTGACCCGGACATCGCCGGCGCCCTCGTCCACCAGAACCTTGATGGCCTGGTTGACCTCCCGGGTGGTCCGGCCCTCGCAGTCGATGACGGGAGCGAAGGCGGCTACCTGAGCCACCAGCGGACCTCCTTGGCCCCCAGCTCGTGGGGGACCAGCGCCGGGTCGGGGAACACGCGGCGCAGGGCCACCTCCTCGGACGACAGGACCACCAGCTCGTCGTTCTCGGCGTAGAGGAGCGGCTTGGTGGCGAACTGGTCGCGGGCCAGACCGATGCCCCGGGCGGTGGAGATGAGGTAGGCGAAGGTCCCGTCGAGGTCACCCACCGACGCCCGCAGGGCCTCCTCCAGCGACGAGCCGTGCTGGAGGCGGTCGGCGATGTACACGGCGATGACCTCCGAGTCGTTGTGGGTGGAGAAACGGTGGCCCTTCATCTCCAGCCGGCGCCGCAGCTGGTGGTAGTTGGTGATGGTCCCATTGTGGACCACGGCAATGTCGGGGTAGGGGCGGGCCCAGAAGGGGTGGGAGTGGGCGATGTCGACCCGGGACTCCGTGGCCATGCGGGTGTGGGCGATGCCGTGGGTCCCGTCCAGGGCGGAGACCCCGTAGATGCGATCGACGTCGGCGGCGGAGCCCACGTCCTTCACGATCTCCATGGCCGTGCCCACCGAGAAGACGCGGCTGGCGGGCACCCGCTCCTCGATCCAGTCGGCCAGCTTGCCCTCGGCGTCGGAGGCGACCTCGAGGCGGACGCTGCGGCCCGTCACCTGCCCCCGGGTGACGGGGACGAGCTGCTCGGCGGCCAGGGCGACACGATCGAGGGCGGCGGTGGGATCAGGCCCGTCGACGTCGACCCGGACGATCAGCGTGCCGTCCCGGGGCCGGCCGTAGACGGCGAACCCGGCGGAGTCGGGGCCTCGCCGGTGGAGCTCCTGGGCCATGCGGACGAGCACGTCGCCCACCGGTCCCGAGGGAGGACCGTTTGTGCCTTTGTGAAAGATGCCGACCAGACCGCACACCTGAGCTCTCCCCAGGATCCCGACGACGCCTTTGAAGCTAGCTTTGAAACGCTGCCATTGTCAGTGCCCTGTCAGTTGCCCTGTCAGTGCCCGGGGGGAGGACACCGTGGTTGACCGGCCGCAGACCGTGGACGACGTCCGCTCCGAGATCGATGACCGGGGCATCGAGTTCCTCTTCGCCCAATTCGTCGACATGTGGGGAAAACCGTCGGGAAAGCTCGTCCCGGCCCGCCATCTCGACGACCTGTTCACTGACGGCGCCGGGTTCGCCGGCTTCGCCGCCGGCGAGATCGGCCAGGGCCCGCACAGCCCGGACATGGCGGCCATGCCCGACCCCGCCAGCTTCACCCCCGTCCCCTGGCAGCCGAACCTGGCCCGCCTGGCCTGCGACATCTTCGTGGAGGGCGAGCCGTGGCCGTACTGCCCGCGGACGATCCTGCGCCGCCAGCTGGAGCGCACCAAGAACCTGGGCTACGTGGCCAAGACGGGGATGGAGGCCGAGTTCTTCCTGGTCCGCCAGGAGAACGGGAAGCTGGTGATCGCCGACCCGCTCGACACCCTGGACCGCCCCTGTTACGACATGAAGGGCCTCACCCGGCGCTACGACTTCATCACCACGCTGTCGCGCTACGAGACCGAGCTGGGCTGGGACAACTACGCCAACGACCACGAGGACGGCAACAGCCAGTTCGAGTCGAACTTCGTGTTCAACGACGCCCTCACCACCGCCGACCGGGTGGTGTTCTTCCGGTACATGGTCCACACCCTGGCCCAGCAGCAGGGGATGCTGGCCACGTTCATGCCCAAGCCTTTCGGGCACCTGACCGGCACCGGCTGCCACATGCACATGAGCCTGTGGGACGCCGCCACGGACACCAACCTCTTCGAGGACCCGGCCGACGTGCGGGGCCTGGGCCACTCCGAGCTGTCGTACCACTTCGTGGCCGGGCTCCTGGAGCACGCCAAGGCCTACATCGCTGTCACCGCGCCCACTGTGAACTCCTACAAGCGGCTCAAGGTGGCGGCACCGGCGTCGGGGGCGACGTGGTCGCCGGTGTACATCACCTACGGCGGCAACAACCGCACGCAGATGATCCGCACGCCCGCCTCCGACCGCTTCGAGGACCGCACCGTCGACGGCAGCTGCAACCCCTACCTGGCTGCCACCGTCGTGCTCGCCTCCGGCCTCGACGGCATCGCCCGCAAGCTCGACCCCGGCGAGCCCAACCACGACAACCTCTACGAGGTGGGAGAGGACGAGATCCGGCACCGGGGCATCGGGATCCTCCCCGGCAACCTCCTCGACGCCAGCCGCAACCTGGTGGTCGACCAGGTGCTGCGCGACGCCCTCGGGCCCGTGCTGGGCGAGGACTACGTCGACTACTACGTGCGGGTGAAGCAGCAGGAGTGGGCCGAGTACCACTCCCAGGTCAGCGACTGGGAGATCAAGCAGTACCTGACCCTGTTCTAGGCGTCGCCCTCCTCCACCGACCAGTCGATGCCCGGTGGGCGCACGGCGGCGCACCGCGGCGTCCCGTCACCGCCGGTCAGGCCGAGGCGCCCGACCAGGCGCTTCCCGGGCCGGCGGGCCTCCCCAATGACGGCGGGGTCAACGGCGGCGAGCATGAGCTTGGCCCGCCGGAACATGGTGAAAGCGCCGTCGCCGTCCACCGTCCCCCAGCTGAGGTAGACGAACCGGTCGCCCCGGCGCCCCCGGGCGAAGGGGCCACCAAAGTCCACGCCACTCCCGGGGAGGTCCTTGTCGACGAGCTCGAAGGCCCACCGGGCGGAGGCGGCGTCCCCAGGGTGGAGATCGACGACCTCCGTCCCCCGCTGCACCCCGACGTGCACGTTGTCGTATCCCTCCGCCGCCCCGCAGTGGCGCCCGGGCAGGCTCACGCCTTCGATCACGACCTCCACGCCGGCCATTGTGCCCCGGTCGCGGCGGGTAGTTTGGCGGCCCATGATCACGGCGACGGCTGACGTGGAGATCGAGCGTCCGCTCCCGGAGGTCTTCGCCTTCCTGGAGGACGTCGAGAACAACCCCAGGTGGCTCCAAGGGATGAAGTCGTGCCGGTGGACGTCGGCGCCGCCGGTCGGGGTCGGTTCCACCTACGACCAGGAGGCCGCCTTCCTGGGCAAGGCGATCGTGTCGTCCTTCGAGGTCACCGAGCACGTGCCCAACAAGCGGGTCACCATCAAGACCACGAAGAGCTCGTTCCCGTTGGCCGTCACGCGCACCACCGAGGCGGTGGCCTCGGGCCGGACCCACGTCCACGAGACCGTGGTGGGTAACCCCGCCGGCTTCTACCGCATCGCCTCGCCCATCCTGCGCCTGCTCATGCAGCGCAACGTCCGCCGCGACTACGGGCGTCTCAAGCGCCTCCTGGAAACCGGTTCCGTCTGAGGTCTGCGGGTCTCCGCGGGAGTTGCCTCCCCAAATCAAGGTTCCGGCGCTCAGCCGTGACTATGAGGCTGTCGCATGAATCCCGAGTATCCCGCTCGCGTTTCGCGGCTTCGGTGATGATCGGGGTATGGCCAATTTTTTGCCGGTGGAGCGGGACCAGC
>JBIOYN010000203.1:0-7494 GCA_044870155.1 Acidimicrobiia bacterium
GGCACCCGGACCTGCCGGCCTCGTTTCCTCCCCTGCGCTCGTCCCACGCCGTCCGGTCCTCCCTGCCGCTCATGCCGAGCGCATTCGTCGGTCGCCGCCGGGAGCTCGACGAGATCGCCCGACTCCTCGCCGCGTCGCGCCTCGTCACCCTGGTGGGGCCGGGGGGAGCGGGCAAGACCAGGCTGGCCCTGGAGGCGGCGGCCGGGGCGGTCGACGCCTTTGCCGACGGTGTCTTCTTCGTCGACCTGGCTCCCCTCACCGAAGCCGCCCAGCTGGTCTCGAGGGTGGTGGCCAGTCTGGGGATGGTGGTCGACGCCATCGAGGGGGACTTCTCCGAAGGAGGTCGCCGCCGGCTCATCGAGTACCTGAGGGGACGCCAGGCCCTCGTCGTCCTCGACAACTGCGAGCACCTCCTCGACGAGGCCGCCCGGCTGGCCGACGACGCCTTGCGCAGCTGCCCGCGCCTGGGGCTCATGGCCACCAGCCGGGAAGCGCTGCGGGTACCCGGCGAGTCGGCCTGGGTGGTGCCGCCGTTGTCACTGCCTCCCGTCGACGGCGATGGAGCCGAGGAGGCGGGTGCCTCCGACGCCGTGGCGCTCTTCTGCGAGCGGGCCGTCGCTATCGATGCCGGGTTCCGCCTCGGGCCCGACAACGCCGCCGCCGTGGCCCGGATCTGCCGGCGCCTGGACGGGATCCCCCTGGCCCTCGAGCTGGCCGCCGCACGCCTGCGGGTCCTCAGCGCCGAGGAGCTGGCCGAGCGCCTCGACGACCGGTTCCGCCTGCTCACCGGAGGCGCCCGCACCGCCGCCCCCCGGCACCAGACCCTCCGGGCCGCCCTGGACTGGGGAGCTGACCTGCTCACCGAGGCCGAGCGGGCCCTGCTGCGGCGCCTGGCCGCCTTCCGGGGCCGCTTCGAGCTCGAGGCGGCCGAGGCCGTCGGGGCCGACGGTGCCGTCATCGTCCCACTGGACGTGCTCGACCTGCTCGGCCGCCTGGTCGACAAGTCCTGGATCTCGGTCGAGCGGGACCGGACCTCCCACTACCGGTGCTCGGAGACCATCCGCCAGTACGCCGAGGAGCAGCTGGAGGCATCGGGCGAGGCGGAGGACACCCGCCGCCGGCACTGCCGGTTCTACCTGGGGCTGGTGACGGAGAAGCGGGCGGCACTGGTGTACGCCGGCGAGTGGGTGGCCCGGCTCCGGGCCGCCGATGACAACCTGAGGGTGGCGATGGAGTGGGCGCTCTCCGCCGGTGAGGACGTGGCCGCGCTGCGCATGGCCGCCGGCCTGTTCAACTACTGGTACCTGAGCGGCCAGGTCCTCGAGGGGGTCGCCTGGCTGGAGCGGGTCCTGGCCGTGTCGACGTCCATGCGCCGGCCGGCCCGGGTGGGGGCGCTCAACGGCCTGGGCTATCTCCGCCGCCAGCTGGGTGACCGCGACGGCGTGCTCCCGCTGCACGAGGAGGCCCGACTTCTGGCCCTGGAGATCGGCGACCCCCTGGGCGAGGCCACGAGCCTCATGGTGCCCGCCCCGCTGAACATGGAGCGGGGGGAGTTCGCCGAGGCGCAAACGCGGCTGGAGATGTCCCAGCGGATCCTGGAAGGGCACGGCATGGCCGAGCTGGCCACGTGGGCCGACCACGACCTCGGCTGGGTGGAGCTGGCCCGGGGGAACATCGACGCCGCCGACCGGCTCTTCCGCCGGGTCCTCGATTCCGAGCGGCCGGGGTTCGGGGGGGTGGAGGGAAGCCTCACCGGCACCGCCCTGGCCGCCCTGGCGCTCACCGCCGCCCTCCGGGGTGACGCCCCCGGAGCCCGCACGGTCGGCGCCGAGGCCATCGAGGCGGCCCGGGACCTGGAGCTCCCCCAGGTCCTGGTCATGGCGCTGACGCGGGTGTCCGAGTCGGCCGTGGTGCTCGGTGAACACGACCGGGCGGGTCACCTCCTGACCGAGTCGTTGCAGGTCCTGGGTCGGTGCGGGGGACGGGCGTGGGTGGCGACGTCGCTCGAGCTGGCCGCCGTGGTCCTGTCCGCCGCCGCCCCGGGCCGGCCGGCGGCGGTCCGGCTCCTGGGCGCCGCCGAGGCGTGCCGAGAGGCGACGGGGGAGTCGTTCCGCTGGCCCCACCTCCAGGTCCAGGTCACCGCCTCCGTCGACTCGGCCCAGGCGACGCTCGACCCGGAGACGTTCGCCGGGGCGTGGGATCGAGGCCGCCGACTCGACGTCGGAGACGCCGTGGCCCTGGCCGCCGCCGAGCTGGCTCAGGGAGCGGCGGACCGGGACCCGTAGTGGGGGGACCGGCTAGGCGTGGTAGAGCGCGGGCATCCACGAGGGATCGACGATCACCAGGACGCCCAGCATCAGGAAGGCGACTCCGATCGGGGCCAAGCCCCGCTCGGCGCCCCGCCCCGTCTTCTCGAACACCATGACCGCCGTGAGCACTGCCATCCACGGCAGGTTGGCGACGCCCACCGCAAATGACACCAGCATGAGCGCCCAGCAGCAGCCGAGACAGAACAGGCCGTGGCGGCCGCCGATCCGAAAGGCCCGGGCTGTCCCCCGCCCGTAGTGCCGGAGCAGGTAGACGCCGGGCTGGCGGCAGACGGTGAGGCACCGGTGCTTGAGCCGGGAGAATTGGAACGACCCGGCCAGCATCAACACGACGCCGCCCAGGAGCCAGGGACGCCGATCCAGCCACGCCCATCGCTCGACGACCCGGTGGAGGGCGGCGTCCCCGCCGAAGGCGAGGACGCCGAAGGCGCTCCAGACCGCCGCGTAACCCCCCAGGAAGGCCGTCTTGGCCCGGAGCGCACCCGGCTGAGCGGAGGCGGCTTGGAAGAAGAGGCGCACCAGGGGCAGGCTCGATGGCAGCATCATCGCCGCGATCATCAGCTGCCAGGCGACAAGGAAGACGATGAGGGCGGCCCAGGCGGGCAGGCTCCCCTCGATCAGCGGCCCATGGTGGAGCGCCCGGTGTCCCCCGGTGACCTCCGCCAGCACGGCCAGGCCCCACGCCAGGCCGATGATCCCCAGGATGGCTGGTCGGGGAGGGGAGCGGCGTGGCGCTCGCACCGGCGTCATCCTCCGTACGCCATCGTGTAGTCGGCCTGGATGGCGTTGCGTCCCGCGCCGTCCCACACCAGGCCGTATTGGGGCAAGGTGGCCCGGTTGACCGCGGTCTTGGCCACGTAGGCGGGTGAGCCAGGCGCGGTGGAGAACAGGCTGTCGCGCAGCGTGGTACCGAGCCCGTCCGGGCCCCGGAATGGCTCCATCACCGCCTCCACCATCCCGTCGATGCGCAAGCAGCCTCTGCCGTCAACCACCTCGTGGTGGATCTCGACCGTCTCCACCCCGAGCTCCTCACCCACCAGGCCGGCGAGGTCGGCCAGGGGGCCGCCGTACTCGCCCCGGAAGGCGGCGAGGACGGCGCGGTTCTGGTCGTCGGTCGCCCGGGCGTCGACGAAGCGCACCATGCGCCAGGACGCCGGCGTCAGCACATTGCCGGGGATGTGCTGAAGCATCACGAAGTTGACCCCCGACACATCGACGCCCTGGATCTGCCCACGCCTGAAGTGGTAGGCGATCAAGCTGAAGCACTCCCCACCGTCGGGGTCCTCGCCGATCCAGCACGGGCACAGAACCCCGCACGAGCAGGCTTCCAGCATCGTCCCCTCGAGCTGGTACATCATCGAACGCCTCAGACCTCGGCCGGGGTCGGGATCGCCTCGATCTGGGTCAGGAGCTCGAGACGGTCGAAGTAGAAGTGCTTGGAGACGATCCGCTCCGCCGCCACCTCGTAGGCCACGACGCACTGGACCTGGACGCGCCGTCCGCTGGCCGGGATCTCTCCGGAAGGAGTCTGCAGGACCCCGGCATGCGTCCCCGTGAAGGTGCCTTCGACCGCCACCCATGACCCTCTCGAGGCCTGCTTGGCCATCGTGATCCGTCCATCGGGGAACGCTTCCCACAGTGCCCTGGCAAAGGTCCCCGCCTCATCAAGACCGCGCAGAGTCGCCCCGGGAACCACGAACTCCAACTCGGGGCTCGAAATGGCGACCTTCGCTTCCAGGTCCTGTTCGTTGAACGCCCGGATGTCCCGCTCGGCCAGATCCTCGGTTCCCGACATCGTCGACCTCCTTGCGCACGGTCGCCGACCTGGCGACACCCTGCCCGGCGACAGTACGGCTGGCCCTGGCCGTCGAAGAAGGTCGGCCGTTGCGCTCGGAATGGGAAAGAGTTCCCCTCCAGGGGGCTACGTCGCCCGCTTCCGCAGGGCTTCGAGGTCCCGGATCGTGATGCCCCGCCGCCGGGTCTCCACCAGGCCTCGTTCCCGTAGCCACTGCAGAGCGTTGCCCACCGACTTGCGTGACGTCCCCACCCACCCGGCCAGTTCGTCCTGGGTCAACACCAGCGCGATGCGGACGCCCTCCCGGTCGGGGACTCCAAAGTCCTCTGCCAGTTCGACCAGCCGGCGCGCCACCCGACCCACGCTGTCGTAGGCGCCGAACTCGATGCGTTTGCGATCGGCATCGCGCAGTCGGAGGCTCAGCATCTCGAGGAGGGCGAGGGCCACCCGGGGGTGGGCGCAGAGGATGTCGCGGAACTGCCCGACCGTGAGAATCAGAGCCTCGACGGGCTGCAGGGCGGTGGCGGTGGCCGAGCGGGGTTCTCCGTCGATGGCCGAGAGCTCCCCCAGGATGTCGCCGGAGGACCGGACGGCGAGCACGACCTCCCTGCCGTTCTCGGTGAAGTAGGACACCTTGACCTGGCCTGACAAGAGGACGACAACCCGGTCGGAACGCTCTCCCTCGTTGAAGAGCGTCGACCCCCGGGGGAATCGCCGGCGCCGCCCGTCCCGGACGACTCGATCCCGCTCCTCCGGAGTGAGGATGCCCGCGAAGCCACCGAGTGAGCCCGTGAACGGGGGGGTGGGCATGTCTCGAACCCGCTCTCAGTGCCCGACGGCGCGTGCCTGGCCGACCTGGGGAGCAGCCAGGAACCGGGTCCGGCGCGTTTCGGAAAGGTCGGCGACAAAGGCGTCGATGGTGGCGGTGAGCCTGGCCGCGGCTTGCTCCGCGTCCTTGTCATCGCCGGTGGCGACCAGGGCGGCGGCGAGGCGGCCCGCCACCCGCCAGGTGGTTGGCGGGTGGGCCAGGCGTTCGGCGCCCGCCATCGCCGTACGAAGTTGGTCCACGCCGTCGACCTCACGCCTGAGTTCGAGCAGAGCGGCGCCGAGCACGGTGCGGGCGGCCACCTCGTACTTGAGCCGGCCCACCCGTCGAGCCTGCGCCACGGCCTTGGAAGCGGCGGTCGCGGCCGCCTCCGGTTTCCCGCACGCCAGGTCGATCTCCGCCCGGGCGTAGGCGAGCCGGCCCTGGACGAGCCACTCATGCCAGCCCTCCAGCTTCTCGGCCTCCTCCCACAGCTGCGGCCACATCCGGTCAGCCTGCCCGGGCTCGCTCGCGAGGAGGTCGGTGAAGAGGAGGTCGGTGCGGGCCTGCAGCGCGGCGAGGAGGAAGCCGGATGCCTTGCCGAGTTCGATCGCCTCCTCGTTCCGGGCCCGCGCCTCGTCGAGGGCGAAGAGCTCCCGCAGCGCGCCGGCCCACATGTTCAGGGCGCGAGCGGTCCAGCGGGGGACGATCTCGAGTTCCCGGCCCTGGGCTACGACCCGCTCGAGGACCTGCAGGGCCTCCTCGTGGCGACCCAGCCCCGTGAGGGCCATGCCGAGGTTGCCCCCACCGAGGAGGACCTCCTCGATCGCCCGCAGCTCCAGGCCCACTTCGTAGCCTCGGCGACACAGCTCGACGGCCCGGTCGCACTGTCCCGTCCAGTAGCAGAGCATCCCCGTCATCGCCGAGTGGTTGGCGAAATCACGCCGTCGCTCCCCCGGTTGCCATGCCTCGAAGGCGTGCTCGGCGATGACGAGGGCCTCGGGCACCGATCCGTCGTGGGTCGTGCCTTGGCTCAGCATGGCCAGGGCCGGACCGCGGAGGTCCTCCGCACCCAGGTGGTCAACGAGCTCGACGGCACGGCGGGCGAAGTGACGGGCCCCTTCGCCGTCGAGGAGCCAGTAGGCAGCCTCGGCCCGTTTCAGCACGGCCTCGAGTTCGTCCCGGCCGGTGAGCTCGGAGAGCAGCGCGTCGAGCTCGTGGACCACGGTTTCGTAGTCGCCGCCCTCGGAGAGGGCCCCAACCCGCTGGAGCAGGATCCGGGCCCGGTCCACCGGGTCGGGGCTGAGGGCGAGGGCCTGGGTGTAGAGGTCGACCGCCTCGTTCTTGGCCCAGCCGCGCCGGGCGTGATCGGCTGCCAACAGCAGGTAGTGGAGGGTGCGGGCGTCATCGCCCGCTTCCCGCCAGTGATAGGCGAGGAGGGACGCCGACTCGGCCAGGCGGTCGCCCGCCTTCTCTTCGAGGAAGCCGGCGACCTGCCCGTGGCGCTGCCGGCGGGCAGCCCGGGGGAGGATCGAGTAGGCCACCTCCCGGATGAGCATGTGCTTGAAGACGTACTCCTGATCGCCCTCGAGACGGGAGGCGGGCTGGCGCCGCACGAAGTCGCGAGCCTCCAGGAGGTTGAGGATCTCCTCCTGGCCGCCCCCCGGCGCCAGCCGTTCGAGCGCTCCGACCCAGAACAGCTTCCCGAGCACCGAGGCGTTGAGCAGGGCCGAGCGGGCGTCTCGAGGGAGCGCATCGATGCGGGCGGCGATGGTGGCGCGCACGCTGGTCGGAAGCTCGCTGGCCGCCAGGCCCGTCTCGCTCAGCGAGGCGGCCAGCTCCTCGAGGAACAGGGGGTTACCCCCGGCCGTGTCCGCCAGCTGCTCGACGGTGGCCGGGGGCGTGTCGTCGGGGAGGAGGCGCGCCGCCAGGTTCCTCGACGCGTCGGCGGACAAGGCCTCGAGGGGCAGGGTGGCGGAGGCGGGGAGACCGCCCCCCCACCTCGGCCGCGTGTCGAGGAGCTGGGGGCGGGCCAGGGCGAGGAGCAGCACCGGGGCGTCGCGGACTCGCGCCGCCAGGTACTCGAGCAGGTCGAGCAGGCTCGGGTCGGCCCAATGGAGGTCCTCGAAGATGAACACCGTGGGACGGTCCCGGGCCACGGCCTCGACGAGGCTCCGGGCCAGGAAGAACAGGCTCTGACGATCGGCGCTGGGGGATTCGTCGCCGACGCCGAGGAGGAGGGCGAGTTGGGAGGCGACGTCCCGGGCCCGTTCGCCGGGAAAGAGCGGTGCCAGGCACTGCTCGAGCTTGGCCCGGACCGTGGGCGCCGGGTCGGTGGCGAGGATCCCGCCCAGGCCTTTGACCTGCAGAGAGAAGGCGCCGTACCCGGTCTGCTCGCCATAGGGCAGGGACCGGCCCCTGAGGATGCGCCCGCCCTGACCCCTCACCAGGAGGGAGAACTCCCGCTCGAGTCGCGTCTTCCCGATGCCCGCGGGCCCGAGGACAGTCACGAGGTACCCCTGGCCCTCCTTCACCACCCGGTCCCAGATGGAGGACAGGACCCCGAC
>JBIOYN010000204.1:0-3016 GCA_044870155.1 Acidimicrobiia bacterium
CGCCCAGGTCGGCCCGGGCCAGGAGCTCGGGCACCAGGGCGGCGGCCAGGGAGTTGAGGGCCCAGCGGGGCTGACGGGCGGCCAGGCGCGCCACGGTGGCGGCGTCGGGGGCGGCGATGTAGCCCACCCGCAGTCCCGGGCAGGCGAACACCTTGGTGAGGGAGCCGACCACCACGGCGTCGGGGTCGCCCCGACTCCAGGTGCCGGTGGCCAAGGGGTAGAAGGCCTCGTCCCACACCGCCGCCCGCTCGGCGGCGCCGGCCAGTTGCCCCGTGGGGTTGTGGGGGTTGGAGCGGACCCGGGGGGCGGTGGGATCCGAGTCCGGGTCGACGGCCTCGGTCAGGTGGCGGGCATAGAGGGAGAACTCGCCGGGGGTGGCGACGGCGGCCCGGCCCAGCGCCGCGCACACCAGGGCGATGGCCTCCGACCCGCCGTTGGTGAGCAGCACCCGGTCCGGCGCCGTGCCCAGGGCACCGGCCATGGCCTCGGTGGCCGCCTGCGGGTCGGGATAGCGGCGCAGGGCGCCCAGGTGGGCGGCGGCCACGGTGGCCAGGTCCGGGGCATCGGGGTTGAGGCTCAGGGACAGATCGAGGATCTCGTCGGGCGCGCACCCCAGAGCGCCGGCCACGGCGGCGGCGTCACCGCCGTGGGGCCCGGCGGGCGGGATGGCGGCCGTTCGCACGGGGACGGCGGTCACGGGCGTCTCCGGCGCCGGGCGGCGGACAACAGGCCCAGGCCCGCCAGCAGGCCGGCCAGCACGGCGGTGACGTCGCCCGAGAGGCGGACGGCGGCGTCGATGTCCGCAGGCTCGGGTGGGCGGCCCGCCCCGAAGGTGGGGCGGGGGTCGATCCGGCCTCCGTACACGGTGTCGCCGCCCAGGCGGACGCCGAGGGCGACGGCGAAGGCGGCTTCCGACACGGCGGCGTTGGGGCTCGGGTGCGCCGGCGGCCGGCGCAGCACGGCCGTCACCTCGCCGGCCGCACCGGGGCGGACGGCGGCCACCAGACCGGCGGGGAGGCGGGCGGGGATCCAGTTGGCGGCGTCGTCCAGCCGGGCGGCGGCCCACCCGAAGCGGAGGTACCGGGGGGTGCGGTGTCCGACCATGGCGTCGAGGGTGTTGGCCGCCCGGTAGGCCAGGGCTCCGGGCGCGCCGGCGAGGGCCCCCCAGAAGGCGGGGGCGACGATGGCGTCCACCGTGTTCTCGGCCACCGATTCCACCGCCGCCCGGGCCAGACCCTTGTCGTCGAGGGCCTCGGGGTCCCGCCCGCACAGCGCCGGTAGCCGGGCCCGGGCGCCGTCCACGTCACCCGCCTCGAGGGCGGCGCCCACGGCCCGGGCTTCCGCCGCCAACGCCCGTCCCGCCACCGCCATGCCCGTCGCCAGGGCCGTGCCCGCGAACCGTTCACCGAGAGCCGACCCCGCCGCCGCCCCCAGGCCCACGCCGGTGGCGGTGAAGGCTGCGCCCCACGGTCGGGAGTCGTGCCACAGGCGGCGCTCGACGGCGGCCATGAGCCGCCCGTAGGCGGCCACGGGATGGGCGACGGGCGGTTCGCCCACCAGGCGGTCGAGTGCCAGGCCGGCCCCGGCACCGAGGCGGCGCGCCGCCGGGGTCACGCCACCGCCAGGGCGACGAGGAGCCCGGTGGTCTCGGCGGTGACGCCCGCCGCCCCCAAGGTGTCGCCGGTGAAGCCGCCGAGGCGGCGCCGGGCCAGGGCGTGGACGAGGGCGCCGGCCCCACCGGCTGCCGCCACCGCCCCGAGGGAAGCCGGTCCGTCAGCCAGGGCGAGGCCGAGGGGGAGGAGCACACCGGCGAGGACCGGGACCGGGCCCCCGCCCAGGAAGGCGGTGGCCAGCCCGCCGGGACGGGCGTAGGTGCCGGACCGGGCGCACCGTGCCATCGACCACCGGGATGCGCTCCAGAGGGCGGCCAGGAGGAGGGGCCGGGCCGGTGCCAGGGCGGCCAGGGCGGCGGCCCGGAGCAGCAGCGTGCTGGCCCCCACGGCCACGCCGAAGGCGCCCACCCCGGGTTCCGCCATCACCTCCAGGCGGCGCCGGCGGGACAGGTGGGGGAGCAGGCCGTCGGCCGAGTCGACCAGGCCGTCGAAGTGGAGGGCGCCGGTCGCGGCCAGGTCGGCGGCCACCACCACGGCGGCGCCGGCCAGTGGCCCCAGGAGCTCCACCGCCCCCCACCACACGACCCCGAGGCCGAGCCCGATCAGTGCTCCCACCACCGGCAGCCAGGTCAGGGTGGCCGGCCCGGGGAGGGCGGCTCCACCCAGGGGCGTCAGAAAGGCGACCGCCGATCGGAAGCCCCCGGCCGCGGCCTGTGCATCAGTGGCCGGCGCCGGGAGGCCGGGCTGTCCGGGACCCGTCCCCCCCGGCAGCTCCACCACCCGTCCGGCGACCACCAGGAGGCAGCGGTCGGCCACTTCGGCCACGCGCCGGTTGGCATCACCCAGTGTGTCGGCGAACTGCCGGCCCACCTCGGTGACGGGATGGACGCCCAGGCCCACCTCTTCGGAGACGACGATGGTGTCGCCCGACCGGGAGGTGAGGGCGGCGACCAGGACGTCGAGGTCCGGGTCGGGAACGTTGGCCACCCAGGTGCCGAGGGCATCGAGCAGGACGCACCCTCCCAGCTCCCGCAGCACGTCGGGCACCGCCTTGGGTTCCTCGACCGTGGACCATCCCGGTGGGCGCCGTTCCCGGTGCCGGGCCACCCGGGCGGCGAACTCCTCGTCGCCCCGCACCATCCCCGTGGCGAGATAGGTGACGGGGCCCGGCCCGGCCAGCCGCTCGGCGACCTCGGACTTCCCCGACCGGACACCCCCGAGCACGAGGGTGATCACCGGAGCCCTTCCCCTGCGACGTCCACGCGTCTCCTTGTGCCTTGTCGTCCGGGGACACCCCGGAACCCGGGCAGCAGTCAGGTCTCCTGGCTCCCGGATCGACGCTCCCCGCCGCCTTCCCGGCCGTACGGCCAGTGGCTCCGTTGGCGGATCACTCCCCGGTCACA
>JBIOYN010000205.1:0-7116 GCA_044870155.1 Acidimicrobiia bacterium
CGCCGTCAGGGACGGCGGCGGGCAGTGGACCCGGGGCGCCCGTTGTCGGCGAGCTCGTCCTCGATGTCCAGCAGCGCCTCCGTGGGCGGGCCTCCGTCGGCGTCGGCGCCGTGTCCGTTGCCGTTGCCGTTCCCGTTGCCCTTGCCCTTGCCCTGGGCCGTGAGGTCCGCTTCGGCGGCGGGCAGTGGGCCCCGGACGCCCGTTGTCGGCGAGCTCGTCCTCGATGACCACCAGGGCCTCGGTGGGCGGGCCCCCCTCGGTGTCGGCGGCGGCCGCGTTCCCGTTCCCGTTGCCAGTCCCGTTGCCGTTGCCGTGCACGGCGATGTCGGCCTCGGCGGCAACGGGTGACTCGGCCAGGGACATGGCCTCCGGGATCGCCGTCTCCTCCTCGGGTTCCTCGACACCGGCCAGGTCGATCTCGTGGAGCTCGGGCCGCTTTGGCGCCGGCAGCATCGCCCGGCGCTCGAGCTCCTCCAACTCCCGTTCCAGCACGGCCCGCAAGCGGCCCCGGTAGTCGGCCTGCACCCGCTCGAGGCCGTCGATGTCGACGGTCAGCATGTCCCGCCGGGCGGACAGCTCGGCGATGATGGCCTCGTACCGCTCACGATGGGCTTCGCCCGTGGCCCGGGCCTGCTCATCCGCCTCAGTGGTCATGGCCAAGGCGCGATCCTCGGCCTCCTCCACCAGCTGGCGGGCCTTCTCGTGGGCGGAGGTGAGGGTCTCGTCGGCGGTGCGCTGGGCCAGGAGCAGCGTCTGGCGCAGCACGCTCTCCATCTCCCGGCCGTTGGCCGCCTCCTGCTCCACCTGGCCGATGCGTTCCTGCAGCAAACGGATGCGCTCGTGCATCCTCTCGAGCGTCACCGCGGCGCGCTCGAGGAGCTCCTCCACCTCGTCGGGCCGGTAGCCACGGAACGCCTCCCGCAGCTCGGCGTTGCGGAGATCGTGGGGGGTCACGTCCATAACCCGATCCTAACGACGGAGGGTCGCGAGTTGGTGGACCCTCAGTGTTCGGCGGCGCCGGTCAGAACAGACCGACCCGCCCGCAGTGCAGGACGGCTCCTTGCAGGATCTGGATCCCGAGGAACGCCACCAGCGGGGAGAGGTCGAACATGCCCAGCGGCGGGATGACCCGGCGCAGGGGAGCGAGCACCGGTTCGGTGAGCTCGAAGAGGATGGAGGCGATGGAGGCGATGGTCGTCCCCGGCTGGACCGGGAACCACGAGAGGATGATCCGCCCGATGAGCACCAGGAAGTAGATCTGGAGAAGCGCGCAAAGAATGGACTTCAAGCGTCGGCTCCCGTCAGGCCCGGTACAGGCCCCGGGCCTGGAGGCGTTCCTTCTCCTCCTGGGAGACCTCGACGTTGGATGGGGTCAGGAGGAAGACCTGGTCCGCCACCCGGGACATGGAGCCTCCGAGGGCGTAGGCCAACCCTGAGGAGAAGTCGATGAGCCGGCGCTGCAGGTCCCGCTCCAGGCCCTGGAGGTTGAGGATCACCGGCTGGTTGGCCTTCAGCCGGTCGCCCACCTCCTGGGCGTCGTTGAACCCTCCGGGTTCGACCACGTGCACCCGGGCGGCTGACTGTGAGGAAGGCATGGTGCGCACCACGCTAGGCCGCGGCGGCCCCGGATTCTCCTCGCGGGCGATGGGCCGGACGTTGGGAGCGGGCTCGGCCGTGCCGCGTCCCCCCGGCGCCGGCTCCTCCTCACCCTCGGGCTCGTCGACGAGGCCCAGGTAGACCATTGCCCGTCGCCACATAGACATCGACCCCGCCTCCTCCGAGTACTGCTGCCTATCGTGACACGCCCGGCGGCGCCGGACGTGGACCGAACAGGGCCCGCCCCAGGCGGACCATGGTGGCGCCCTCTTCCACGGCGACCTCGAAGTCGTCGCTCATGCCCATCGACAGCTCGCTCAGGTCCAGGCGTTCCGCCAAGTCCCGCAGCAAGGCGAAAGCAGGCCGGGGGTCGCGGCCCCAGGCGGGCACGGTCATCAACCCCTCGACGGCCAGGCCGTGCCCGCGGAGGGACTCCACCAGGCCGGGCGTGTCGGCCGGGCGGCAGCCCCCCTTCTGGGGCTCGTCCGACGTGTTCACCTCCACCAGCACCCGGGCCTGGGGCTGGCGGCGGGCGATGGCCTCGCCCGTCTCGGGACGGTCGACCGACTGCCACAAGCTCACCAGGGGGGCGAGGGCGGGCACCTTGTTGCGCTGGAGCCGGCCCACGAAGTGCCATTCCGGCGACCAGGAGGCGAGGGTGGGGGCTTTCGCCAGCAGCTCCTGGGCCCGGCTCTCGCCCAGGACCCCGACGCCGGCGGCCAGGACCTCCTCGATCCGGTTCGTGTCCACGCCCTTGGTCACGGCCACGAGCCGGACGCTGTCCTCCGGGCGCCCGGCCCGCCGGGCGGCGGCGGCCAGGCGCCGGCGCACGTCCTCCAACCCGGCGGCCACCGCGGTCACTTCGGGGCCGGTCACGGCCGGGCGGCGGCCACGAGCATGGCCTGGAGGCCGGTGCGCCCGTCGCGGCGGTGGGAGAAGTGCTGCGGCGAGCACGACGTGCACACCCCGATCGCGGTCACGTCCACGACCCCGGCCCGGGACAGGGCGACCCGCACCGCCCGCGGGACGTCAAGCGCCAGCGTCCCTTTGGTGGTGCGGCCCTCGACGCCCGTGCCCAGGCGCCGGGAGACGAGCTCGAGGTCGCCGGGGGAGAACTCGTAACAGCACGGATGGATGCACGGCCCCACCACCGCCGCCGGCACCTCGCCCCCCATCCCGGTCATCTGCTCGACGGCCGCCTCCACCACGCCGGCGGCCAGTCCCCGCCACCCGGCGTGGACCGCCCCCACCACGCCGGGTCCCACCAGCGCCACCGGGGCGCAGTCGGCAGTGAGGATGGCGAGGACGGCGTCGGGATCGGCGCTGACGGAAGCATCGGCGGGTGGAAGGCCCTGTGCGGTATGGGATCCGGGAACATGGACGAGAGCGCCGTGGACCTGATGGAGGCACGTCCACGCCCCGGGGTCGGCGGCCCGGCCACCCAGGTGGGCTCCGATGCGCCTTCGGTTCTCGGCCACGGCGTCGGGATCGTCGCCCCGGGAGTAACCGGCGTTGGCCGTATCGAACGGCGGGGCCGAGATCCCTCCAGTGCGGTCACTGAAGAGGATCTCGGCCCCGGAGAGGGACACTCGGGCCCAGTTGGGCACTGCGCCGGTTAGGACCGTGGGTTGAGGAACGACGGTACGTCGAATTCGTCGTCGGCGAGTTCGCCGTCGGGCAGCTCGATCTCGTCGAGGGTTCCCGTGCTCTCGTCGGAGTAGCGCAGGTCGACCACCCGGCGCTCCGAGCGGCCCCGGTCGCCGTCGAAGCGGTCGAAGCCGGCGGCGATGACGGTGACCCGCACCTCGTCGCCGAGGGCGTCGTCGATGACGGTGCCGAAGATGATGTTGGCGTCCGGGTGGGCGGCCTGGGCGATGAGCTCGCAGGCCTCGTTGACCTCGGACAGCGCCAGGTCGGAAGGGCCCGAGATGGAGAGCAGGATGCCCCGCGCCCCTTCGATGCCCGCCTCCAGCAGCGGCGAGGAGACAGCGGCCCGGGCGGCGTTCACGCCCCGGCCCTCGCCCGCCGCCAGGCCGATGCCCATGAGGGCCGAGCCGGCGTTGGTCATGATCATCTTCACGTCGGCGAAATCGGTGTTGATCAAGCCCGGCGTGGTGATCAGGTCGGTGATCCCCTGCACGCCCTGGAGGAGGACCTCGTCGGCCGCCTTGAAGGCGTTGACCAGTGCCGTCTTCTCGTCGATCACCTGGAGCAGGCGGTCGTTGGGGATGATGATCAGGGTGTCGACCTTCTCCTTCAGATTGCGGATGCCCTCCTCCGCCTGGATGGAGCGCTTCCGGCCCTCGAAGGAGAACGGCCGGGTGACGACACCGACGGTGAGTGCGCCCAGCGACTTGGCGACCTCGGCCACCACCGGGGCGCCTCCGGTGCCCGTGCCCCCGCCCTTGCCGGCGGTGATGAAGACCATGTCGGAGCCCTTGAGCACCTCTTCGATCTCGTCCCGGTGCTCCTCGGCCGCCGCCCGTCCCACCTCGGGGTCGGAGCCGGCGCCGAGACCCCGGGTCAGGGTGCGCCCGATGTCGAGTTTGACGTCGGCGTCGCTCATGAGCAGCGCCTGGGCGTCGGTGTTGATCCCGATGAACTCGACGCCCTTCAAGCCGGCGTCGACCATCCGGTTGACTGCGTTACATCCTCCGCCGCCGATGCCGACGACCTTGATCACGGCCAAGTAGTTCTGAGGAGCGCCCACCATCGCCTGACCTTCCCTCCCTCGAGGCTTCCGCCGAGTTCTCCGCCCCCGCCCCAGCCTGCTGACGTGCTGCAACCTCTAGTTGAGCTTTAGGGATAGAGGGTGAAACCTCTGGTTCCCATTCAGAGAGTAACGGGGGTTCGGAAGGGGCGCAATTGCCTCCAAAAACCCCTGGTGAGCGTCAGTCGCGGGGCGCGGGAGCGGTGGGCGCCGCCGGCTGGACCCCCGGCGGCGGGGCCACGGGCAGGACCACGGGCGCGCTCGGCACCCGCACGTCGAGGGCGATCACGGGCCGGTCTCCGAGGTGCTCGAGGAGGGCGGCGAGGGCCGCCACCTTGGCGTCGAGGTGCTCCGGGGGCCCGAAGCGCACGTCGCGCCCCCCCATCCGCAGGACGACGGAGTCACCTTCGACCCCGGTGGCGGAGACCTGGGCCCGCAAGGGCTCGGGCAGGGCCAGGTAGACGGTGAGGGCGGGGAGGGCGGGCTGCAACCACTGGCCGGGCGCCGGGATCGCCCCTGCGCCCGTCACCTCGGGCAGGTCGGCGGGACGGTCGGGGCGGTCGGCCAGGACCCGGCCGGTGCCGTCCAGGAGGGCGAACCCGGCGCTCGCCGTGGGCGGTGTCCCCTCGGTGGCGGGCCGGGTGACGAAGGCGGCGGGCATGCGCTCGGTGAGCCGGATGCGCACCCGGTTGGGAAAGACGCGCTCCACCCGGGCCGAGCGCACGAACGGCAGGGCCTCCACCCGCTCAGCGGCGGCGCTGGTGTCGACGTCGGCCAGAGGGACCCGGGCCAGGGGCTCCGCCGCCTCCGCCGCCTCGGCGGGCGAGACCAGGAAGGCACCGGCCACATCGATGTGATCGACGTCGAAGAGCGCCGAGCGGGACCCGGACCAGAGCAGGGCGACCACGGTGGCCACGGCGAGGGCGGCGGTGAAGGCCCGGCCGGCGGACGACCGGGGCAGCCAGCGGGCGTCAGGGCCGGGCCACCGCACCCGGGGAAGGGGCACACGGGGCAACCGCACGTGGGGCACCCGCAGGTGGGGCACCCGCACCCCCCGCACGCCGGCCCACGCCCGCTTCGCCACCCGGGTGGCGCCGGCGGCCGGGTTCATGCCGCCACCCCCCAGGCGGGGATGGCCGCCGACCGGGCGCCGGGCTGGCCGGCGAAGCCGACGGGGCGCAGCTCGGGAACGAGCCGGACGCCGGTCTCGGCCTCCACCCGGCGGACGACCTCGGCCACCAGGGCGACCACGTCGGCGGCCCGGGCACCGGGCTCGGCCTGAAAGAAGTTGGCATGACGCTCCGACACCCGCACGCCCCCCACGGTCAGGCCCTTGAGCCCGCAGGCGTCGATGAGGCGGCCGGCGGAATCGCCCGGCGGGTTGGTGAACACCGAGCCGGCATTGGATCCGCCGGGCTGGTTGGCCCGGCGCCAGCGCACCACCTCGTCGATCCGGGCCTCACAGTCGGCGACGGCGTCGGCCTCCACGCCGAACTCGGCGGCCACCACCACCTGGGTGGGCCGGAGGGCCGAGCGGCGGTAGCCGAGGCCGAGGTCCCCGGGGCCGTGCTCGACCACGGCGCCGCCGGCGGCCAGGTCGGCCAGCCACGCCCGGCGCAGGACCTCGACGGTCTCCCGCCCGTGCCCCCCGGCGTTCATCCGCACGGCGCCGCCCACCGACCCGGGAATGCCGACGAAGAACTCCAGCCCGGCCAGGCCGGCGGAGGCGCTGCGCCGGGCCAGGACGGGCAGGGCCAGCCCGCCGCCGGCCCAGACCGTCGCACCCTGGCCGGCGGGGACTCCCCCAGCCCCGGGCTGGACCCGGAACTCGGCCAGCTCGCCATCGAGGACCATGGCCACGCCGGCGAAGCCCTCGTCGGCCACCAGCAGATTCGAACCCCGGCCCACCACGAGCACGGGCACACCCTCGGGGATGGCGCCGGCCACGACGGCGACGTCCTCGGGGGTACCGGCCCGCACCAGGAGGGCCGCCGGGCCCCCCAGCCGGTAGGTGGTGAGCTCGGCGAAGGGCACCTCCCGGCGCACCTGGCCGGGCAGCAGGGCCAACAACCGTTGTGCGGCAAGGTCGAGCGCGCTCATGAGGTCTGACCGGCGGCCCGCAGCCACTCCTCGGGCAGGGACGTGACGTCGCCCGCCCCCAGGGTCACCACCAGGTCCCCGGGACGGGTGAGCCGGGGCAGGCGCTCGAGGAGGTCGGCCCGCTTGGGCAGGTAGAGGACCCGGGCCCGCGGCCTGGCCTCGCACACCGCCTGGAGCACGAGGCGCCCGGAGACCCCGGGCTGGGGCGGCTCGCCGGCGGCGTAGACGTCGGTGAGCACGACCATGTCGGCGTCGTCGAAGGCGTCGCCGAAGTCGCGCCACAGGCGGGCGGTGCGGCTGTAGCGGTGGGGCTGGAACACCGCCACCACCCGGGACCAGCCGCCCTCCCGGGCCGCCGCCAGGGTGGCCTTCACCTCGCCCGGGAGGTGGGCGTAGTCGTCGACCAGGCTGACCCCGTCCACCTCGCCGTGGAACTGGAACCGGCGGGCGACACCGGCGAAGCGGCCCAGAGCGGCCCGCACGGCCCCGAAGGGCACGCCGATCTCGGTGGCCACGGCGGCGGCGGCGGCGGCGTTGCGGGCGTTGTGGAGGCCGGGGGCGGGCACGACCAGCCACCCCAGCTCGGCGCCCTGGCGCGCCAGCGTGAACCGGCTGCCGGAGCGCTCGCCGGTGTAGCCGGTGATGCGGTAGTCGGCGGTCTCGGCCGTGCCGTAGGTGACGGTCCCGCCCACCTCGGCGGCCAGGCGGGC
>JBIOYN010000206.1:0-7281 GCA_044870155.1 Acidimicrobiia bacterium
CGAACAGCTGATCCAGCTCGTGGATCAGGGACAACGCAACATCGTGGTGGACCTTCAGGGCGTCGAGTTCCTCGACTCGACGGGGCTGGGCGTGCTCGTCGGCGGGCTCAAGCGGGTGCGCAGCCACGACGGGGACCTGGCGCTGGTCTGCACGCAGCGCCGCATCCTCAAGGTGCTCGAGATCACGGGACTGACGAAGGTCTTCACCATTCACGACTCGGTCGACGCCGCCGTGGGCAGCTGACCGGATCGGCTTGAACCAGGTCGTCGAGCTCGAGATCCCGGCGATGCCGGAGTTCGTCGGCATCGCCCGCATGGCCGTCGCCGCCCTGGCCGGCGTGCGCCCGGGGCTCGACTACGACCGGGTCGACGACCTGCGCATCGTGGTATCCGAAGCGTGCACCAGCGCCATCGAAGCCTTCGGCGGCTCCGGGGGCGACCCGCCACGGGTGCGGCTGCGCTGCCAGGACGGGCCCGACCGGCTCGAGGTGGCCATCGCCGGCCCGCCCGGCGCTTTCGACTCGACCGTCGCCGACCCCGGCGCCGAGGACACCGGCGGTTTCCGCATCTCGCTCATCCGGGCTCTGGTCGACGAGGCGGACGTCCAACCCACAGCGGCGGGAAGCGAGCTGCGCCTGGTCCTCTTCCGCCAGGCGGCGGGCGGGGACGGAGACCTGCCCGCCTGACGCCCTTTCAGACCATGGGCCACGGGTAGGGGTAGTCGGTCATCGGCGGCGGAAACACCCGCCTGGACAGCAACCACTGGAGACGCCGCCGGGCGGCTTCCACCTCGGCGGGCGCCAGCAGACGGCTCAGCCCCGCACCCAGCTCACCGTCGAAGGCGGTCTCAGCCCGGACCAGCCCGGCGGCGAGGTCGTCGTCGATGGGCTCACCTTCGAAGTCCCAGATGACCGTGCGCAGCTTGACGGAGCGGTGGAAGGTCACACCGTGGTCGATGCCCCAGAGGTGCCCGTCGCCGTCGAGGAGGCAGTGGCCCGGCTTGCGGTCGGCGTTGTTGGCGATCACGTCGAAGAGGGCGAACTGGCGGAACCGCTCGGGATAGGCGTCCCGCAACGTGAAGTAGTGGTTCTCGGGATCGTGGTCGACGAAGAGCTGCACCATGCCCTCGCCCAGGGGACCGCCGCGGAGCAGCGTGGGCGGCACGATGGCCCAGCCCAGCGCCTCCGACACCAGGTGGGACGCCACCTCGCGCTGGCACAGCGTCCCCTCCGGGAAATCCCACAGGGGACGCTCGCCGCGGCGGGGCTTGTACACGGCCAGCGACTCCTGCTTCTCGGGGACACCCCCTTCCCCGGCTCCGTCGAGGCACAGACGGCCGAGGTAGGTCTGGTTCGACGCCCAGGGCATGCGCCCGAGCACCTCGAGCTCACCCCGCTCCAGGACCGGGGGAATCACGCCGGCGACTGGCCGTGCCCGTTCAACCTGGGGCAGACGTGCCCTTCGGCGTCCAGGGGCCCGCCGCACAGCGGGCACGGCGGCCGTCCCGCCACCACCGCCTCGATGCCCCGGCTGGCCATGAGCCGGGCCTGTCCGGGCGTGATGTAGAGGCGGGCGAGATAGCTGTCCTCCTCGGTGGCGCCGGGCGCGGTCACGGCCGGGGCCTCGAGCGGGTCGGCGGGGAGGCCGGAGTCCTCCTCGTCGTCGTCGTCCCCGTCGTCCTCGTCGTCCTCCACGGCGCGCTCGTGCAACTCGAGAACGACCATGCGCCGCCCCGGGTCGAAGCCGATTCCGATGGCCACGGCCCGGAACAGGGGCACGGGGTCTCCCTCGAGGAGCCCGGTACCGGGATCGGCCAGGGTCTCCTCACCCGGGAACTGCTCGGCCACCTGATCGAGGAGGTGCCCCATGCGCTCGGAGAGGATCGCCACCTGCTCCTTCTCCACCAGCACGGAGAGGACCTGGCCACCGCGCTGGGCCTGGATGAAGAAGGTGCGGTGACCGGGCTCACCCACCGCCCCGGCGGCGATGGTGTCCACCGGGTCGAAGTTGATCTCAGGCATCGGTGGTCGCCCCCGCCTGCTCCGGCTTCTCCTCCACCAGGTCACCCATGGTCCCGGTGTCGTTCAGTTTGACGAGGGCGGCACCCAGGGGCCCGAAGCGGAGGACGGTGCAGCTCGCCGGGGCCACGAACAGGCGTTGGAACAGGTCGAGGTGGACGCCGGTGAAGTGGGCCACGGCCGCCTTGATGGGGTCGGCATGGGAGACCACCACCACCACGTCGCCGGGGTGGGCGGCCACCACGTCCTCGACAGCGGTGATGATCCGGGTCTGCATCTCCCGCACCGACTCGCCGGCGGGGAAGCGCACTGCCGACGGCGTCACCTGGACGAGCTTCCACAGGTCGCTCTGGCGCAGGTCCTCGATCTTCTGGCCCGTCCACTCCCCGTAGTCGGCCTCGGCCAGGCCCTCCAGGTCGGTGACGCGGAGTCCGTGCCGGGCGGCAATGGCCTCCGCCGTCTGGTGGCAGCGCTCCAGCGGGCTGGAGTAGACGGCCTTGACCGGCAGGCCGGCCAGACGGGTGGCGGCGCCGTCAGCCTGGCCCCGCCCGGTCTCGGACAGGTCGATGCCCGGACGGCGCCCGGAGAGGACGGGACCGGTCTCGGCCGTCACGGCGTGGCGGACGAGCACCACCTTGGTGGCGGGCGGCGCTGGCGCCGGGGCTCGGGGAGTCCCCGAGGTATCCGTCGAGGCGCCGTCGGCAGCGGGAGGCTCGGACACCGCCGAGATGCTAGTGGTGGCCGCTCAGCCGGGGATCAGCGCGGGAGACGGAGGAGCTCGGGGGCCACCGGGCAGTCGGCCGGCCCCCCGGCGGTGACGCCGGGTGCGCTGCGCCCATGGGGACCCAGGACCTCCTCGACGGCGTCGTAGGCCAGGACCTCGGGGTCCCCGGGGTCGAGATGGAGGTGGTCGGTGAGGGCGCTGAAGAGGGCGGCGGGGAGGCGCCGCCCGACCCCGACCACCAGCCACACGGGGACGGCCGCCTCCTGGGCGGCCCGGGCCAGGGCCCCCGACCCGGCGGCGGCCACGAAGCCCGACGGCCCGGCGGCGTGGGCCTCGAGAACGACGAGCGCGGCTCGACGGGCGGCGGCCTCGACCCCGAGGAGACGGGCGTCGATCCCCAGGGCGTCGAGCCGGTGGAGCAACCGGCGCCCGTCCCGGCTGGTGGGGGACACCCCGGACCCGGAGTCGACCACCGCCACCCGCTCGGCGTCCCGCAGGGCCCGGGAGGTGAGCTCGGGCCAGCCGACCACGGCGACGGTGCCACCCGGCAGCTCGATCGCCAGGAGGGCGTCCGTGGGGTCGCGCTCGAGATCGGCCATGGCGGCGTAGGCCTCGGCCACCGGGTCGAGGGCGCACAGCACCCGGGACGCCAGCCACCACAAAGGCCCGGCCGAGGGGCGGCGCCCGATGAGACGCCGGCAGGCGATGACCAGGCCGGGCGGATCGTCGGCGAAGGCGGCCAGAGCCTCGGCCGCCTCCACGGCCGCCAGGCCCACGTCGGCCTCCGGGGCCCGGGCCACCCACCGCAAGCGCTCGATCGGATGCATGCCCACGACGGTACCGTGTCCGCAGTGAAGGTCCTCGGCTGCATCCACGAGCTCATGTTCTCCACCCGACTGCGGGACGCCGCCTCCCAGTTCGGCCACGAGTGCCGGCTGGTGCGGCGGGCGGCGGACGTCCCCGACCACCTCGGCGACACCGACCTGGTCGTCATCGACCTGATGGTGGCCGGCGGCGGCGCCCTGGAGGCGGTGGTGGCCGCCCGGGAGGCGGGCGTCACCGTGGTGGCCTACGGGGAGCATGTGGCCGCCGATGTCCTCCAGGCCGCCCGGGAAGCGGGGGCCGACCAGGTCTGGAAGCGCAGCGACTTCGCCCGGGCCCTGCCGGCACTGCTGGGCGGATCGTGACGGACACGAAGCCGACCCCGGCTCCGAGCCGCCTCGACGCCATGGTGGCGGCCACACCGACCGGCCGGGACCGCTACGTCGACTTCCTGCGGGCGGCCAGCATCCTGGTCGTCGTCTTCGGCCACTGGACAATCTCGATCATCGCCTGGGACGGCGGGGTGATCCGCTCCACCAGCGCGCTGGGGCTGGGCACGGGCCTGTGGCTCGCCACCTGGGTGTGCCAGGTCATGCCCGTCTTCTTCTTCGTGGGCGGCTACTCGAACCTGGTGGCCTACGAGTCGTCCCGCCGGGCGGGCCAGCCGGTGTGGACCTTCATCCGCAGCCGGCTGCGGCGGCTGCTCGTCCCCTCGCTCGTCCTCCTCGGCGTGTGGACCGTCGTCCAGGTGGTCCTCCACGTGACCGGCACCGGGGCACCCACCGGGCCCCGCTTCGGCGACTTCACCCTCCTCCGGGGAGTACGGCCGCCGGGCCAGACCATTCCCTTCGGGCCCTTGTGGTTCCTGGGGGTGTACCTGGCCGTCGTCTGCCTCAGCCCCCTCACCGTCTGGCTCCACCGGCGCTTCGGCGGGTGGGTGGTGGCCGTGATGGCCGCCGGCGCCGTGGTCTGCGACCTCGTCGGCTTTCTCGGGGGGCAGGCGGGCGTGCGCTACTTCAACGTCATCTTCGTCCTGCTCCTGCCCCACCAGCTGGGCCACTTCTACGGCGACGGCAGCATGCTCCGCTGGCCCCGGAAGCGGTTCGGGGCCATGGCCGCCGCGGGCCTGACCGGGCTGGTGCTGCTCACCAACCCGTGGGTGTTCCGCCCCTTCCGTGACGACCGCTTCCGCTGGTTCCCCGGCATCGGGCACTACCCCCGCAGCCTGCTCGGCACCGACGTGGAGCGGGTCTCCAACGCCTACCCGCCGACCCTGTGCTACCTGCTGGTGGGGTTCTGGCTCATCGGCGTCGTCATGCTGGCCCGGCCCGCCCTCAGCCGCTGGCTGCAGCGCCCCGGGGCGTGGAAGGCCACCATCGCCGTCAACGGGTCGATCATGACCCTGTTCCTGTGGCACATGACGGCCTTCCTGCTCGCCATCCTCCTCCTGTGGCCGCTCGGCTTCGGGCACGACCGCACGCCGTCACTGCGCTGGTGGGCGGAGCGGCCGCTGTGGCTGGGCGTGGCCGGCGCCATCCTGGCCGTGCTGGTGGCGCTGTTCTCCCGCTTCGAAGCTGCGGGGCGCCGCGCTACCAGTCGGCGATCGTGAACCCGGGAGCGACGAGGGCGGCCTCGCCCCCGCGGCTGCGCCGGTAGAGGCTGCCCCCGTCGGCGTAGAGCAGGTGGTCGCCGCTCTGGTCGAAGTCGAGCCAGGTGGGGGCCAGGCCCTCGGGCAGCAGGTCGAGGGCGGTGCGGTTCTCCACGTCCATTCCCAGCGTGCGGGGCGGGCCCGTGTAGTCGTCGTCGTAGCAGCACGAGAAGGCGGAGTTGACGACGGCCAGGCGCCCCGTGGCCGCCTGCCAGGTGGGGTGGCGGGAGTCCCCGCCGCCGCCGGGCACGACCACCTCGACGGTCTCCGAGAGGTCCCGGGCGGCCACCGTGTCGAGCACCTCCACCGAGTCGCCTTCGTAGGAGTGGGTGATGGCCAGGTGGCGGGAGTCGGGCGCCCAGCTCAGCCGGGTGAAGGCGGCGTCGGCGAAGAACCCGGCCCGGTGCTCGTCGTCATCCGGGAAGCGGATGCGGCGCACCTCCTCGCCCCGGCGCAGGTCGTGGATGACCACCACGTTGTGGCAGCCCGGTGTGCCGTCGTCCCGTTGCCGGCCGGGGGCGGCGAAGGCCAGCCAGTGGCCGTCGGGGCTGACGGCGGGCGAGATGCCCGAGCCGATCCGGTGGGGACGGGCCCGGCGGTCGGTGGGGACCCGGTAGATGGACCCCTGGCCACACCCGCCGGCCAGGGCGTAGAAGGCGGAACGCCGGTCGGGGGTGAGGGCGGCGCCCTGCAGCACCTGGCCGCCGTCGGGGAGATGGGTGGCCAGCACACGGATGGGGGCCCCGGTGGCCGGGTCGATGAGGGCGACGACGCCGGTGTCAGGGGCCAGCGCCAGGATGGCCGGTGGTGTCCCGGCGGGGAGGGCAACGGCGTCGACGGGCACGGCGGGGGTGGCCGGACCCTGGGGGGCGGTGACGATGTGGGTACCGCCGTCCCGGGCGACGACCGACAGCACCAGTCCGCTCACCAGCAGGGTGGAGACGACGGCCCCCGAGCGCAGGGCCGCCCGGCGCCGCGCTGCGGGCATCCGGAGGCCCGCGTCCCCATCGCCCGTCATTCCCCGTCGCCTCCGTTTTGCCGTGCACCACGATACCGGGGGAAGCCCTCATTTCTTCCCCGCTCGTGGCCATCCTCACACGCCTGATTCCGCGATTCGCGGACCCCCGAGGAGACCCTCGGTGAGGATCGTGGGAGTAAACGCTCCTAGAATGAACACTCGTGCGGATGAGGGTGGAGGAGCTGGCCGGGCGCAGCGGCGTGTCCGTCGACACCGTGCGCTTCTACCAGAAGCAGCGCCTGCTGCCGGCGCCCGAGCGCCAGGGCCGGGTGGCCTGGTACACCGCCGACCACCTGGAGCGGATGGAGCGGGTCAAGGAGCTGCGCCGGCGGGGGTTCACGCTGGCCGTCATCCGCCGCTTCCTCACCGGCGAGCTCGACCCCGTCGACGAGCCCCTGGCCGCGGCCGTGGCCGAGGCGGGCGCCGGCCCGGGCGACGAGGAGTTCCTCACCGAGACCGAGCTGGCCGAGCGCTCCGGCGTCCCCTTGCCGCTCATCGAGGCGGTGTCCCGGGAGGGGTTGCTCGTCCCCCGCCTTCACGACGGCCAGCCCCGCTACACCGCCGACGACGTCCGCATCGTCTCCGCCGGCCTCCGGCTGCTCCAGGCCGGCCTGCCCCTGCCCGGTCTCCTGGAGCTGGCCCGCCAGCACCACGGGGCCATGCGGGACGTGGCCGCCCAGGCCGTCGAGCTCTTCGACGTCTCCGTGCGCCAGCCCCTACGGGCCGCCGATCTGCCCGAAGACGAGAAGGCGGACCGGCTCGTGGAGGCGTTTCGGGCCCTGCTGCCCGCCGTCTCGGAGCTGGTCGCCCACCACTTCCGCCGGGTCCTGCTCCAGGTGGCCCAGGAGCACCTGGAATCCGTGGGGGCGCCGTCGGAGCTGGCCGCCGTCGGAGCCGAGGCGGCGAGGACCCGATGAAGCCCGGCGCCCCGCCGGCGCTGCCCACCGGCCAGGCCAAGGTGGTGGCCGTCGACGCCATGTTCGACGCCATCGCCCCCCGCTACGACCTGTGCAACCGGCTCATCAGCCTGGGCCTCGACGTCGGTTGGCGG
>JBIOYN010000207.1:0-8818 GCA_044870155.1 Acidimicrobiia bacterium
CCGCCCCGTTGCGGCCCACCAGGCCGACCTTGTCACCGGCGCGCACGGTGAAGGACGCCTCCTCCCCCACGAGGCGACCCCCGACCTCCACCGACAGGGCATGGGCGGCCAGCATCTGGCCAGTATGGGGGTCGTTTGGGGGCGCAGCGCCCGCATTAGCCGGCCGGCTGGGCTTCCGGCGTTCCTCTGGGGCGCCTGTCGCCCGTCAGGAACGCCGGAACGCGCTGGTGGCGGGCCCGGGTGCTCACAGCGGGGGCGTGCGGGTGAAGAAGCGGACGTCCTCGTCGAGGGCGGCGGCGATGGAGAGGAGGCGGGCCTCCTCCAGGGGGAGCCCGGCCAGCTGGAGACCGACGGGCAGGCCCCGGGAGTCGAGGCCCACGGGGACGGACAGCGCCGGGAACCCGTTGAGGTTCCAGGGCTTGGTGAGGGCGAAGGAGGGGCCGGCGGCGACGCTGCGCGACGGCGTCTGCGGGCCAGGCGGCTCGGGGACCACGGGGCTGGCCACCGCGTCGAGCCGTGACGTAACGATCGTTGCCCGCCACTCCCGGGTCCAGGTGGCCCGCAGGCGCTGGCAGTCGACGTACTCGGGCCCGGGGACGCCCTCCCCGGACTGGATGGTGGCGAGCACCTCGGGGGAGTAGAGGGCGGCCCGGTCCCGCATGAGCCGGCGGTGGTAGCTGGCCGCCTCCACCACCACCGTCTTCTCGTAGGGCCCGAGGCGCTCACCCAGGAGGGCGCCGGTGGAGTCGGGCATGGGGACGGGCACCAGTTCGGCCCCCAGGGCCTGGAGGCGGCCGAGTCCCTCCCGGCACAGCCGGTCGATCTCGGCGTCGATCCCGTCCCAGAAGTACCTCTCGGGCACGCCGATGCGGGCGCCGGCCAGGTTGTCGGGGACGGCGGCGGGATAGGGCCCGGCGGACGCGGCCAGGGTGGTGGGGTCGCCGGGATCGGCACCGGCCATGATGCCCAGCAGCAGGGCGAGATCGAGGATGCGCCGGGCCATGGGGCCCGGGCAGTCGAGCGACCAGGCCAGGCTGATGACTCCGTGGCGGGAGCACCGGCCGTAGGTGGGCTTGATCCCGGCCACGCCGCACACGGCGGCGGGCAGGCGGATGGAGGCGCCGGTGTCGGTGCCGAGGGCCACGGGGACCATGCGGGCGGCCAGCGCCGCCGCCGAGCCCCCCGAGCTGCCGCCGGGGTTGCGGGACGTGTCCCAGGGGTTGGTGGTGGGGGGCGACGAGGTGCCGAGGGCGAACTCGTGGGTGTTGAGCTTGCCCAGGAGCACGGCGCCGGCGCCGGCCAGGCGGCTCCACACCGTGGCGTCGAAGCCGGGGACGAAGTCGGCCAGCACGCGGGAGCTGGCCGTCGTCGGGATCCCCTGGGTGTAGTAGAGATCCTTCACGCCCAGGGGCACGCCGGCCAGCACGGGCACGGCCCGGCCGGCGGCGCGGGCCTCGTCGGCGGCGGCCGCGCCCTTCCGGGCCTGGTCGAAGGTGGGGGTGACGAACGCCTGGATGGTGGCCTCGTGGCGCTCGGCCCGGGCGATGCAGGCGTCGACCAGTTCCCGGGCGGCCAGGCGCCGGGCCTCGAGGAGCGGGAGGATCTCGACCAGGGTGAGATCGGCGGGATCGCTGGGCGTCGGATCGGCGACGGCGCCGGCGGGGGTGGCCCACCGGGTGAAGGTCGCCGCCAACGAGGCGCCGCTCGCGGCCAGGATCTGCCGGCGGGTCGGTCGGTACTCCTCCATGTCTCCAGTGTCCCCCCTCCCGCCGCACCGGGCGAAGCGGGACGGCCGTGCCCGGAAGGAGGACGCAGCCTCTCGGGTAGCGTCCCCCTGGTGAATCCCGCCGCCTTCCGCGCCCTTCCCGCTGCCGGCGATGTCGCCGCCCTCGTCCGGCTGCCGGCCGTGCTCACCGTACCCGGCGACGGGTGGCTGGGAGCGGCCGCCGCCGGCCACCCGGTACGCAGTCGGAGCCTCGTCCTGGCCGGGTCCTCCGCCTGCCTGTACCTCTCGGGGATGGCCCTCAACGACTGGGCCGACCGGGAGGTCGACGCCCGGGAGCGCCCGGGGCGGCCCATCCCGTCCGGCAGGGTCTCCCCGGGGTTCGCTCTCGCCCTGGCCGCCGGCCTGTCGGTCGCCGGCGTCGCCCTGGCCGGTGTGGCCGGCGGCCGTCGCTCGCTGGCCGTGGCCGTGCCCCTGGCGGGAGCGGTGTGGTCCTACGACCTGGCGCTGAAAGGCACGCCGGCCGGGCCTCTGGGGATGGCCGCGTGCCGCAGCCTCGACGTGCTGCTGGGCGCCTCCGTGGGCCGCGGCCGCCTCCCGCGGGCTCTCCCCGCCGCCGCCGTGGTCGGGGCCCATACGGCGGTCGTGACCACCGTGAGCCGGCAGGAAGCCTCCGGATCCGGTCCCGGGCTGGCCGGCGCCGCCCTGGCCGCCACCACGGCGGTGACGGGGCTGGCCGGCGCCCTGGCCCGCCACCGGCTGCGGGGCGGGCGGGCCCGGGGGCTGCGCCGGGCCGCCGCCGGCGCCCTGCTCGGCGCCTACGCCGGCAGCATCGCCTCGGCCGGCGGACGGGCCCTGGCCGACCCGTCCCCGGCCCGGCTGCAGGCGCTGGTGGGCACGGGAGTGCTCGGGCTCATGCCGCTCGAGGCCGGTCTCCTGGCCGCCGCCGGACCCGTGCCCGCCGCCGCCGTGGTGGCCGGCGCCTGGCCGCTGGCCCGGCGACTGGCCCGGCGAAGGTCCGTGACGTGACAGGGACCGTGACGTGACCAGAGCGGCCGGGTGAGGCTGGCCGACGCGGTACGGGCGGCCATCACCGCCGAGGGTCGCGCCTGGCTCGACCGCGCCGTGGACGAGATCGGGTCGGATCCGGCGGCGGTGGCCGGCTGGTTCCCCGCCACCGGGCGGAGGGTGGGCCGGGGTCCGCTCGCCGGGCACTGGGCGGGGCGGGACTGGAGGCCGGGACCGGAGCCGGCCGGCGGGCCGCTGTTCACCTGGACGCGGGACGACGCCGCACGCGCCGTCCTCCTCGACGCCCTGGGCGAGCGGGCCGGCGGCGAGCTCGAGGGCCTCTACCGTTACGGCGACGCCGCCGAGCGCCGCGCCGTCCTGCGCTGGATCGGCCGGCGGGAGGACGGGCCGGTGGCGGCGCCGGACTGTGCCCTCGACCTGGTCGAGGATGCGCTGCGCACCAACGACCCCCGGCTGGTGGCCGCCGCGCTCGGGCCCTGGGCCGTGCGCCACCTCGAGGCCCACGCCTTCCGCCACGCCGTCCTCAAATGCGTGTTCATGGGCGTGCCTCTGGAGGGCATCGACGGGCTCGACCAGCGGGCCGACGCTGAGCTGGCGGACATGCTCGCCGCCTACGTCGACGAGCGGGTGGCGGCCGGGCGCACCGTGCCCGTCGACGTGTGGCCCATCCTCGAGCGTTTCCGTCCCGACGCCGCCGTGAGGCACCATTCCTGACCCATGCGCATCTTCGAACCCCACGTCCACATGACGTCGCGCACCACCGACGACTACCAGGCCATGGCCGAGGTCGGTGTCCGGGCCGTGCTCGAGCCGTCGTTCTGGCTCGGCCAGCCCCGGACGTCGGCGGGCAGCTTCGCCGACTACTTCGCCTCTCTGGTGGGCTGGGAGCCGTTCCGGGCGTCGCAGTTCGGGATCCGCCACCACTGCGCCATCGCCCTCAATCCCAAGGAGGCCAACGATCCCGGACTGGCCGCCGACGTGCTCGGGCTCCTGCCCCGATACCTGCCCAAGGACGGGGTGGTGGCGGTGGGTGAGGTCGGCTACGACTCCATGACCCCGGCGGAGGACGAGGCCTTCTCCAGCCAGGTGGAGCTGGCCGGGCGCTTCGAGCTGCCCGTCCTCGTCCACACTCCCCACCGGGACAAGCTGGCCGGCACCCGCCGCAGCCTCGACCTGGTGGCCGAGGCGGGTGTCGATCCGGGCTGGGTCCTCATCGACCACAACAACGAGATCACCGTTCCGGTGGTGGCGGACACGGGCTGCTGGATGGGCTTCTCCATCTACCCCGACACGAAGATGGACGAGGACCGCATGGTCCGGATCCTCAAGGAGTTCGGCACCGAGCGGATGATCGTCAACTCCGCCGCCGACTGGGGCCGCTCCGACCCCCTCAAGGTCCACCGCACGGCCCAGGCCATGCTCGGCGCCGGGTTCTCCGACGACGACGTCGACCGGGTGGTGTGGCGCAACCCCGTCGAGTTCTTCGGCCAGAGCGGCCGGCTCGTGCTCGACGAGTTGGAGCCGGATGCGGCCGCCACCTTCGAGGGCAACTCCATCCTCCGGGGCGCGAAGGACTAGGCCGGTGCGCTTCCGCCACGACGACGGCTCGCTCATCCACCTGGCCTACTGCACCAACGTCCATCCGGCCGAGGACGTCGACGGCCTCCTGGCCCGGCTGGAGCGGATCGCGGCGCCCGTCCGGGCTGCGCTCGGTGTCCCCGTGCTCGGGGTGGGGTTGTGGCTGCCGGCGCCGGCCGCCGCCGGTCTGGCCGCCGACCCCGAGGGGCCGGCTCGGCTGAGGGCCGAGCTCGACCGGCTCGGTCTCGAGGTGGTGACCATGAACGGGGTTCCCTACCAGGGGTTCTCCGAGGCGGTGGTCAAACACGCCGTCTACCGGCCGGACTGGACCGATCCCGCCCGCGCCGCCTACACGCTCGACCTGGCCCGCCTCCTGGCCGCCCTGCTCCCCGACGACGTTGCCGAGGGCACCATCTCCACCCTGCCCCTGGCCTGGCGCAAGCCCTGGGACGAAGACCGGGCCAAGGCCGCTGTCCATGCCTTGACCGGCGTGGCCGCCGGGCTGGAAGAACTGGCGGCCGAGACGGGCCGGACCGTGCGCCTGGGGCTGGCACCGGAGCCGGGCTCGGTCTTCGAGCGGGTGGCCTCCGCCGCTCCCGTGCTCGGCGGCCTGGCGCCGGAGTGGATCGGAGTGTGCCTCGACGCCTGCCATCTGGCCGTCGTCTTCGAGGAGCCGGCCGCGGCGCTGGAGGCCCTGGCGGAGGCGGGCGTGGCCGTGGTCAAGGCCCAGGTGACCAACGCCCTGGCCGCCTCCGAGCCCCGGCCCCGGGCCCGGGCCGACCGGCTGCGCCCCTACGCCGAGCCCCGCTTCCTCCACCAGACACGGGAGCGGACCCGCAGCGCCGTGGTGGGCGTCGACGACCTGGAGGAGGCGCTGGCCGGGCGGCTGCCGGCCGTGGGGGAGTGGCGCGTCCACTTCCACATGCCCGTCCACGTCGGCGAGGGGACGACCCAGGCCGAGCTCACCCGCTGCCTGGACGCCCTCATCGGCGGGAGCACGGCGCTCACCCACCACCTGGAGGTGGAGACCTACACGTGGCCGGTGCTGCCTGACCCGCCGGCCGACGACGCTGGTCTTGTTGCCGGCCTGGCCCGGGAGCTGGCGTGGACCCGGGACCGGCTGCTCGCCTTCGGCCTGGAGCCGGCGTGACCGCACGCCCCGTCGTCGTCCTCGACGTGGTGGGGATGACGCCCCGGCTCCTGGCCCACATGCCCAACGTGGCCGCGCTGGGACCCGCCGTCCCCATCACCCCGGTCCTGCCCGCCGTCACCTGCTCCATGCAGGCGACCTATCTCACCGGCCTGACGCCCGCCGACCACGGCATCGTGGGCAACGGCTGGTTCTTCCGCGACCTGGGCGAGGTGTGGTTGTGGCGCCAGGGCCACGGTCTGGTGCAGGGCGAGACCATCTGGCGCGCCGCCCGCCGGGCCCGGCCCGACCTCACCGTGGCCAACGTGTGCTGGTGGTACGCCATGGGCACGACGGCCGACTGGACGGTCACCCCCCGGCCCGTCTACCACGCCGACGGCCGCAAGAGCCCCGACTGCTACACCCGCCCGCCGGCGCTCCACGACGAGCTGACGGGCGAGCTGGGTCCGTTTCCCCTGTTCCAGTTCTGGGGCCCGGGGGCGGGCATCAGGTCGTCGGAGTGGATCGGCCGGGCGGCGGAGCGGGTCCTCGAGCGCCACCGGCCCGGGCTCACGCTCGTCTACCTCCCGCACCTGGACTACGACCTGCAGCGCTTCGGGCCCGACGGCCCGGAGGCCATCGCCGCCGCCCGGGCGGTGGACGCCGTCGCCGGCCGGCTCATCGACGTCGCCCGGCGTCAGGGGGCGGCCGTGGTCGCCCTGCCCGAGTACGGGATCGCCCCCGCCTCCCGGCCCGTGGACATCAACCGGGCGCTGCGCCGGGCGGGTTTCCTCGAGGTCTCGACCCAGGTGGGCGGGCGGCGGGGGGGTGGGCCCAGAAGCGGGCGGGCCGGTGGTGCCAGAAGCGGGCGGGCGGGTGGGGGCAGAAGCATGGAGTACCTGGATCCCTACGCCTCGGCCGCCTTCGCCGTGGCCGACCACCAGGTGGCCCACGTGTACGTGCGGGACCCCGGCCACGTCGAGAAGGTGGCGGCGGTGCTGGCTGAGCTTCCAGGCGTGGGGGACGTCCTCGACGCCGCCGGCAAGCGGGCTGCCGGCCTCGACCACGACCGGGCCGGGGAGCTGGTGGCGGTGGCCGAGCCCGGCGCCTGGTTCACCTACTACCACTGGCTCGACGATGCCCGGGCGCCCGACTTCGCCCGCACCGTGGAGATCCACCGCAAGCCCGGCTACGACCCTGCCGAGCTGTTCTTCGACCCCGCCGACCGCTTCGCCAAGGCCCGGGCGGGCCTGGCGCTGGCCCGGAAGGTGGCCGGCTTCCGGTACACGATGGATGTCGTCCCCCTGGACCCGGGCTGTGTGCGCGGCACCCACGGCCGCCGGCCCGACGACCCTGCCGGCGGGCCCGTGCTCCTGTGCTCGGAACCGGCTGCGCTCAGCGCCGATGCCGTGGCGGCGACGGAGATAAAGTCGCTGCTTCTGCGCCTTCTGGGCGCGTAGCAGAGCGTGGACGGGGGTCGGGACCTCCTGAGGATCACCTTGTTGTGCGGGGGTTTCGGGGCCGCTCAGTTCCTCGCCGGGCGGCCACCGGGCATCGACGGTGACCTGACCTGCATCGTCAACACCGCCGCCGACCTCGACTACGCCGGCCTCCACGTCTCTCCCGACGTCGACACCGTCGTCTACGCCCTGGCCGGGCGCTACGACTTCGATCGGGGGTGGGGCCTCAAGGACGACACCTTCTCCAACGCCGAGGCCCTGGAACGCTTCGGCGAAGGCTGGTTCGGGATCGGCGACGAGGACCTGGCCACCCACCTCCACCGCACCCGCCGGCTGCAGGCCGGCGCCGGCCTCAGCGAGGTCACGGCCGGCATCGCCGCGTCCATGGGCGTGACCGCCCGGGTGCTGCCCATGAGCGACAAGCCCGTCCGCACAATCGTCGAGACCGACGACGGACGGCTCGGTCTCCAGGAGTGGATGGTGCGCCACCGGGCGGCTCCCCACGTCGTGCGGGTGGAGCACGAGGGGGTGGAGGAGGCGAAGCCGGCTCCGGGCGTGATCGACGCCCTCACCCACGCCGACGTCGTCGTGGTCACCCCCGGCAACCCCGTGTCCAGCATCGGCCCCATCCTGGAGCTGCCCGGCGTCCACGAGGCCCTGGTGGCCCGGGTGCTCCCCACCGTCGCCATCGCCCCGGTGGTGACCGGGCTGGAGCCCGCCACCGAGCGGGAACGGTTCCGGGCCGGGGTCCAGGAGGCGTTCATGATGAGCCGGGGCCTGGAGCACACGGCCGCCTCGGTGGCGGGCCTCTACTCCGGGTTCGCCAGTGCCTTCGTGCTCGACTTCCACGACGGCCACCAGGAGCCGGCCATCGAGGCGCGCGGGCTCGAGGTGATCCTGGCCGACACCCAGGCGCCGGCCGGGATCTGGGCCGAGTTCTAGGCCGACGCCACGGGCAGGCGGCGGCCGGCCGTCCGCACCCGGCCGTAGACGGTGGTGCGCTGTTCCAGGGGGCGGCCCAGCGGAGCCACGACCTCGAGGAGGTCCTCCTCCTCCACGCCCTGTCCGTGCTCGGCGCCCGCCGCCCGGGAGATGTTCTCGTTCATGAGGGTCCCGCCCAGGTCGTTGCATCCGGCCTGGAGGGCCTGGCGGGCCCCGGAGAGGCCCATCTTCACCCACGACACCTGGATGTTGTCGATCCATCCGGCCATGGCGATGCGGGCCGCGGCGTGGAGCAGCAGGGTCTCCCGGAAGGTGGGCCCGGGGCGGGCCCGGCGCTGGAGGAAGATGGGCGCCGCCATGTGCACGAACGGGAGGGGCACCACCTCGGTGAAGCCGCCCGTCTCCTGCTGGAGGGCCCGGGCCCGGACCAGGTGGCGGGCCACGTGGACCGGGCGTTCCACGTGGCCGAACATGATGGTCACGTTGGAGCGCAGGCCCACGGAGTGCGCCACCCGGTGCACCTCGAGCCACTGCTCGGTGGTCACCTTGTCGGGGCAGATGACGGCTCGGACGTCGTCGTCGAGGATCTCGGCGGCGGTGCCGGGCAGGGTGGCCAGGCCCGCCTCCTTCATGGTGGTGAGGTACCCGGCCAGGTCGACGCCCAGGCGCCGGGCCCCCTCGTGGATCTCCAGGGCGGTGAAGCCGTGGACATGGATGGACGGCGCCACCGCCTTCACCGCTTTGGTGACTTCCAGGTAGTAGTGGCCGTCGAAGCTGGGATGGATGCCGCCCTGGAGGCACACCTCGGTGGCCCCGCAGGCCACCGCCTCCACCACCCGGCGCTGGATCTCGGCCACGTCGAGGAGGTAGGGGTCGCCCCGGAGGTTGAGTGAGAGCGGGCCCTTGGAGAAGGCGCAGAAGCGGCACTTGAACGTGCAGACGTTGGTGTAGTTGATG
>JBIOYN010000208.1:0-16066 GCA_044870155.1 Acidimicrobiia bacterium
TCGCCGGCGGGCCGATGGTGGAACAGGAACAGGTGGCGTAGAGGCCAGGCGGTCAGCCAGCGACAGGGGCGTCGGCCTCGTCGTCCTCGTGCTCGTCGTCGTGCTCGTGGGTCTGGCCCTTGCCCGACTCGTCGTCATCGGCGGCGTCGTCGTCATCGGCCACGTCGTCGCCCTGGTCGTCGGCGTCATCGTCATCGGCCACGTCGTCGCCCTGGTCGTCGGCGTCGTCGGCAGGACGGGCGTCCTTCAGGGCGTCGCGCTCGGCCTTCTCCTGCTCGAGGGTGGCGAGGCGCTCGTCCCGGCGGGCCTGGGCGTCGTCAGCGGCGGGAGCGGGGTCAGCGGCGTGCTCCGCCTTGTGCTCGGCGTGGAACTGGTCCCGCAGCGCCTTCCAGTCCAGGGTGCTGTCGGCAGCCGGGTCGTCGCTGTTCCGCACGTCGCGGACGATGTGGGCGTTCACGCCCTCCTGCGAGGCGGGGGTGCCGTTCTCAGCGTCGGGCGCGTCGGTGTCGGTGTCGCCATCGGCGTCATCGGCCTCGTGGTGGTCGCCCTGGTCGTCGTCGCCCTGGCCGTAGTTGTCGTCGCCGACCTCGTCGGCCTCGTCGTGGTCACCCTGGTCGTCGCCGTCGGGAGCGATCACGGGCAGGACCTCGGGGGTGTCGGTGCCGTCGGGCAAGTCGACGCCCACGTTGTCAGCGGCGTCGGACACGACACCCTGAACGGGGCCGGGCAGGGAGCCGGTGGCGGCGGCGGCGCCGGTGGCGAGCAGGACGGTGGTCATGGCGGCCGCAGCCACCTTGGTGCCGAACAGACGGGAAACCATGGATCTCCTCCGGAGGGGGTTGGAAACGGTGGTGGGGGGAGAGGCTTCCGCCACGGCGGCGGCCACCGCGGCCACGATGCGATCCCGACCAACGAGTTCGCCGGCCTCCACCGGGCCGCGGGCCGTACCGAGGGCCCGGGCCAGGCCGGCGTAACCGGGGGGAGCGTCGTCGGGGTCGACCATGCCGGCCAGCAGCCGGTCGGTGGTCCGGTCGTCGAGGGGGAGCGGTTGCCTCACGCCGTCCAGATCGCGCCAGCCGCTCATCGCGTTACCGGCTGCTCGGAGAAAGTCTCTGCCAGCTTGCGCAGGGCCCGGTGCTGCATGACGCGCACGGCGCCGGGGGTACGGCCGGTGATCCGGGCCACCTCGGTCACCGACAGGTCGGCTACCACCCGCAGGAGCACCACTTCGGCCTGGTCCTCCGACAGGTGGGCCACCAGCCGGTCGATGGCCTCCTGGGCGGCCAGGTAGGCCAGTCCCTCGGCGGCGGGGTCGTCGGTGGCCGCGAACCCGTCGAAGTGCTCGCCGGGGACGGGAGCAGTGCGCCGGCCGGCGGCTTGACGGCGGTAGCCCATCAGGCGCCGCCGGGCCACGGTGAACAGCCAGCCCCGGAACCCGGCCTCGTCCCCCATGAAGGTGGCGAGCTTGGGCGCCAGCGCCATCCACACCTCGCCCGCCAGGTCGTCGGCCGCCCGGGGCTCGCACCCCCGCAGGTAGCGGAGGAGGGCGGGCTGGTACTCCCGGAAGAGGACGTCGACGGCCCACTCAGCGCCGGCTTGGGCGGCGCACAGCACGGATTCGAATTCGGGCCCGAGGCTCATCGCAAAGGCGCAGGCCGAGCCGGGAGGGAATCGGCCGCAGCTACGCAAAGGTCCAGGTTCGGGCTCAGCGGGGGAAAGTCCTCCTCCGCGCCCGTGGGCTTAACGATCGCCTAACCGGCGGAGGTTCAGGCGGCGCTCAGGCGGCGCAAGAGCGCGGCTCGCCTCCGACCCGGTCGACGAGCTCGGACACGACGAAGCAGATCCGGCAGGGAGCCTCGGCGCACTGCGGCGCCGGCCGTGTCAGAGCCGCCGGCGCCGGCAGTGTCAGGAACGTGGCCACCCCCAGGCACCGCAGGAATCTCACGATCCCATTGTGTCGTCAGGGGACCACGGGCTACCAGACCATCGAGGCGTAGGGCTTGGTCATGGACGTGAAGCTCCCGTCGTGGTTCACCATGGCGAAGGTGGGCTCGGCGGAGTCCTGCACGGCGCCCAAGAGCTTGACCAGCAGCCGTCCGGAGTCGTCGGCGTCGAGTGCCACGGCGGAACCAGGGAGGCCGAAGCTGCCGACGGCGCCCCCGCCACTCACCGCGGCGCTCCGCACCTGACCGTCGATGTCGATGACGGCGAGGGTGGCGTCGTCGATCCAGGCCGGCCACTGGGCGCCGGGGATGCGGTCCAGCGGCGTGGTGGCGTCGGCCAGGGACCGGCCTGTGACGAGGTCGAGCACGAACACCTGGCCACCGTCGAAGTAGTCGAAGGCGAGACGGGTGGAGTCGGGGGAAAAGGCGAGGTCGTTGATGATCGGGTCGTCGAGCTCGGGGCGACCACCGGTGGCGGCCGGGCCGGAGAAGCGGCGCTCCTCGCCCGAGTCGAGGTTCCGGACCGTGATGCCCTCCGTCCGGCTGCCGACGGCGGGGCCGTCAGGATCGCTGACCCAGGCCAGGAAGCGGCCGTCGGGGCTCACCGTCACCAGCCGGCCGGGCACCTCCGAGAAGTTGCTCGACGGCCGCCCGCCCCGGTCGACCCGGAGGACCATCTCCTGGTCCCGCAGGCGGCGGACGTAGAACACCTCGTCCCGGACCGAGGAGTAGTCGGCGTCGACGAAGCTGCCGGCGGTGTCGGTCGAGCTGCCGTCCACGCCGCCGCTCGCCGGGTTGAGGAACAGGATCGTGGCGCCGTCGGCGGTGATGGCGGCGGCCGCCGAGCCCGGCGGGGAGGTGGAGCCGTCGGCGAAGGCGGTGGCGGGCGCGGCGAGCGCGACGGTCAGGCCGAGGGCGGCGACGATGGTGCGGGAGCGGGGCATCTGCATCCTCCTGATCGTGGCGGGCGGCGTTTGCCCGCACGGCAGGTAAGACGGTTACCCAGCAGTAATGTGACGCCGTTTGGTCCGATTTTCACGGTTTGTTCGCGGGCGCCTCGGGGGCGCCCAGCACCGCCTGGGTCTGGGTGACCCGGGCCACCAGGCGGCCGTCGTCGTCTCGGAGCTCGGTGTCGACGACGATGGTGGTGCGGCCCCGGTGGAGCGGGCGGGCGCAGGCATGCACCGATCCATGGCGGATGGCCCGCAGGAAGTTCGTGGACGACGAGATCGTGGCCGTGCCCGTGGCCCCCTCGGGCAGGTTGATGAGGGCGACGGCCCCACCCAGGGAGTCGGCCAGGGCCATGAGGACGCCGCCGTGGAGGACGCCGCCGGCCGTGCACAGCTCGGGCGCCCAGGCCAGGGTGGCCCGCACCTCGTCGGCGTCGTAGGCGCAGATCTCGACGCCGAGGAGTTGGGTGAAGGGCATGGCGTGGTGGACGGCGGCGGTCTGGGCGGCTTCCACGGGGGCGCCCGGGGTGCGGGGTGTCCCCGAAGACGCCGGGATGGTGATGGAGTCGGTCATGAGGGAATCCTCCGTCTCCCGGTGCACCGGGGCCATTCCCTGAGAGGTAATCGCCGGGGTGCAGTCTGCCTCCTAGCGTGCGCATCGTGGAAACGTCGGTGGGGGCTCTCCTGCGGGGATGGCGCCAGCGCCGCCACCTGTCCCAGCTGGAGGTGGCCACCGGCGCCGGCGTGTCCGCCCGCCACCTGAGCTTCATCGAGACGGGCCGCTCCCGGCCCAGCCGGGAGATGGTGCTGTACCTGGCCGAGCACCTCGAGGTGCCGCTCCGGGAACGGAACCGCCTGCTGCTGGCCGCCGGTTTCGCCCCCACCTACCGGGAGACGGATCTGGAGGCACCGGAGATGCGCGCCGTGCGCGACGCCCTCGAGCGGGTGCTGGCCGGCCACGAACCCTACCCGGCCGTGGTCGTCGACCGCCGCTGGAACCTGGTGACCGCCAACCGGGCCGCCACCGTGCTCCTCGACGGCGTGGACCCCGGGCTGCTGACCCCGCCCGTCAACGTGTTGCGCCTCAGCCTGTCGCCGGCGGGCATGGCGCCCCGCATCGCCAACCTGGGGGAATGGGCCGACCATCTGCTGTCCCGGTTGCACCGCCAGGTCCTGCTGGCGGGCGACGAGGACCTGGCCGGGCTCGAGGCCGAATTGCGGAGCTACCCCGGGATCCCGCCGGTCCGCCACGGGGTGGAGGGACCGGGCGAGATCGCCGTCCCCCTCCGGCTGCGCAGCGGTGACCGAGGCGAGCTCCGCCTGCTGTCCACCGTGGCCACCTTCGGCACCGCCGTGGACATCACCCTGGCCGAGCTGTCCATCGAGGCGTTCTTCCCTGCCGACGCCGCCACGGCGGCGGCACTGGCGGGGGGTGGTGCCTCAGACCCGGGGTCGTGAGAACGGAGAGGCGACGGCCACCACCGGACGGGCCGGTGGGCGATCCCCCAGGGAGCCTGAGAAGGGGCGGTCGGAGAAATTGAAGATGCCGCCGTCCTCCGCCACCATCAGGTAGCCGTCGCCGAAGGCCACCATCCCGGTCACCGGCCGGTTGAGGCGGACCGAGCCCATCGACCCCCGGAACCGGGCCTCGAAGGTGAAGACGCCGCCGTCGGCCGCCACCAGCCAGTAGCCGGTGCCGTCGGGATCGGGTACCAGGGACTGGACAGGCTGGTTGAGCTTCACGTCGCCCATGGACCCGAGGAAGGCGGCGTCACCGAAGGTGAAGATGCCGCCGTCGGCCGCCACCATGTAGTAGCCGGCCCCCGTGGGGGTGGGCACCGAATCGAGCACCGGGCCGTTGAGGGCCACGGCCGACATGTCGCCCAGGAAGGTGGCATCGCCGAAGGCCAGAACCCGGCCCCGGGTGGTGAACATCCAGTAGCCGTGGCCGGTGGGAGTGGCGGACAGGCTGGTGACCTTCTCGCCCGGAGCCAGCTGGGAGGCGTCGGCGTGGCCGTGGTCGTGGACCTGACCCAGGGTGGTCACCGCACCCCGGTCGTCCACCACCCAGTACCCGAGGCCGTCTGGTGCGGGCTCGATGTCGACGGCGTGGACGCCGGCGGGAATGGCGGCGTTCCCATGGGCGGGAACGTCGCCGAAGGGATATACGACCCCGTCGTCGGCCAGCATCCAGTACCCGCTGCGGGCGTCGCCGTCATCGGCGGGCCCGGTCGGGGGTGGGACGACAACGGGATCGGGCACGGTGACCGGCGGCCCGCTGGGAACGGTGGGCTCGGTCACCGGGGTGGAGGGCGCGGTGGTCACCGGCGCCGCCAGACGCTGCCAGTCGGCGTCGCCGTCGAAAGCCGGGTTGTTGGTGATGTTGGTGTGGCCCGTCCCGTCCGCCTTCATGACCATGATCTCGCCGTAGCCGGTTCGCTCCGTCTGGTTGTCGGGGTCCTCGGCGCCGTAGGCGATCATCGTCCCGTCGGGCGACCAGGCCGGGTCCACGTCCCGTTCCGTCTTGGAGTTGGTGAGGTTGACCAGGCCACTGCCGTCCAGCGCGCTCATCACCCAGATGTCGTAGCTGCCCTCCCGGTGGGCCCGGAAAGCGATCCGGGTGCCGTCGGGCGACCAGGCGGGGTCGTCGTCGGAGAACTTGGGGTAGTCGGTGAGGCGGACGGCGCCGGTGCCGTCGGGGTTGATGGTGTAGATCTCGGGATCGCCGTCGCGGTTGGAGCGGATGACGATGCGGGACCCGTCCGGCGACCACGCCGGCTCATCGTCGAGGGCCGTGCTGTTGGTGACGTTGACGGGGTTGGACCCGTCGGCGTTCATGACCCAGATGTCGGCGCCGTCGCCCCGGTTGGAGCGCCAGGCGATCTTGGTGCCGTCCGCCGACCACACCGGCTCGTCGTCGTAGGTGTCGTAGTTGGTGACGTTGCGCTGATCAGTGCCGTCGGCGTTCATGGTGAACAGCTCGTAGTCGCCGTCGACCACACGGACGAACACGATCTTGGTGCCGTCGGGCGACCACGCCGGCTCCCGGTCCTCCTCGGGCCAGTGCGTCAGCTGCACGACGTCGGTCCCGTCCGGGTTCATGGTGAAGATCTCGAAGTTCCCGGTCCGGTCGCTGGTGAAGACCAGCCGGCCGTTCACGCCGGGAAACGCCGCCTGCACGGGCGGAGAGCCCAGGAGGGGCAGGCCGGCGGCCAGGACGAAGCCCGCCACCGCCAGCCCGGCGCGACGCCGCGCCGCGACGAGACCCCACAAACGACTGCTCGGCACCTGCTCAGCCCCTTTCCGGCACACCGGACGGGAGGTTCTTTCAACGACGAACCGGTGCGAACCTGCCGGCCGTGCCATTTCTCCCATTTGTGGTGCCCGGATGTGGCAGCTTGGTGTGCCGTGCGGGTACTGGTGGTCGAGGACGAGGAGCGCCTGGGCGCCATCCTGCGTCGGGGTCTGACCCAGGAAGGGTTCGCCGTCGACGTGGCCATCGACGGCCGCGAGGGCTACGACATGGCCCGGGGCGGTGGCTACGACGCCATCGTCCTCGACATCCTCCTCCCCGGGATCAACGGCTACAAGGTGTGCGCCCAGCTCCGGGAGGAGGGCATCTGGACGCCCATCCTCATGCTCACGGCCAAGTCCGGCGAGTACGACCACGCCGAGGCCCTCGACACGGGGGCCGACGACTTCCTGGCCAAGCCCTTCAGCTTCGTCGTGCTCCTCGCCCACCTCCGGGCGCTCATCCGCCGGGGCGGCGGGGAGCGGCCGGCGGTCCTCATCGCCGGCGACCTCCGCCTCGACCCCGCCTCCCGGCGCTGCTTCCGGGGCGACACCGAGATCGAGCTCTCGCCCCGCCAGTTCTCGCTCCTCGAGTACCTGATACGCCGCAAGGGCCAGGCGTGCACCAAGGCGGACATCCTCGACCATGTGTGGGATCAGGCCTTCGACGGCGACCCCAACATCGTCGAGGTCTACATCCGGGGGCTGCGCCGGAAGCTGGACATCCCCTTCGGCCGCCAGGCCCTCCAGACGGTGCGGGGCTCGGGATACCGCGTCGACCCTGACGGAGGCTAGAGATCGCCGCCCTGCGCCGCCTCCTCGCCCCCGTTCGGAGCCGGGCCACACTCGGCGCCACCCTGGTGGTGGCGCTCTTCTGCATCGCCGCCTCCGCCCTCTTCCTCGACCTCCTCCGCCAGTCGCTGGTCGACATCCTCGACGACGCCGTGGCCGAGCTGGCCGAGGACGTGAAAGCCGAGGTGGAACAGGACATCCTGCCCCCCGTCTTCGTCTCCGACGACGACGACAGCTTCATCCTGGTCGTGGACGTCTCCGGGGAGGTGATCTCCAAGAGCGACAACCTCACCGAGAGCACGGCCGAGGTGGTGCACATCGAGACCACGCGGGGGATGGCGCCCCGGACGGTGCCGCTCTCCATCGGCCCCGGGGGTGACTTCCGGGTGGTGACCCTGGAAGCCACCGGGCCCCACGGCCAGTTCACTGTCTACGCCGGCAGCACCCTCGACGTGGTGCGGAACGAGGTGTCGGTGGCCCGGTCCCTCCTCCTCGCCGGCGTCCCTCTCCTCCTCGCCCTGGTGGGCGCCACCACCTGGGTGGTGGTGGGCCGCTCGCTCCGGCCGGTGGAGGCCATCCGGGCCGAGGTGGCCGACATCACGGCCCGGGACCTGCACCGCCGGGTCTCGGAACCACCCACCGGCGACGAGGTGACCCGGCTGGCAGCCACTATGAACGCCATGCTCGACCGCCTGGAGGGCGCCACCGAACGTCAGCGCCGGTTCGTGGGCGATGCCTCCCACGAGCTGCGCAGCCCGCTGGCCGCCCTGCGGGCCGACCTCGAGGTGGCCCTCTCGGGCGGCGACGGGGACGGCGAGTGGACCCAGACCGCCCGGCGGCTCCTCGGTGACGTGGAGCGCCAGGAGGCCCTGGTGCAGGACCTGCTGTTCCTGGCCCGGGCCGACGAGAGCACGACGGCCCGGAACCCCACGCTGGTCGACCTCGACGACCTGGTGCTGACCGAGGTGTCGCGCCTCCGGCTCCGGGCGCCGGTGACCGTCGACATCTCGGGGGTGTCCGGGGCCCCGGTCCGGGGCCACTGGGAGGACCTCGCCCGGGTGGTCCGCAACCTGCTGGAGAACGCCGTGCGCTACGCCGGGTCGCAGGTGACGGTCCGCCTGGGGGTGGAGGACGGGTGGGCCGTCCTCAGCGTCGAGGACGACGGCCCCGGCATCCCCGCCGAGGAACGCGAGCGGGTCTTCGAACGCTTCGCCCGGGTGGACTCGGGCCGCAGCCGCCGCATGGGCGGGACCGGTCTGGGGCTGGCCATCGCCCGGGAGGTGGTGGTCGACCACGGCGGAACCATCAGCATCGAAGGCAGTGGCGCCGGCGCCAGCCTGGTGGTGCACCTCCCGGCCGAGCCCTGACCCCGCCCACTCAGCGGCGAAAGGCAAAGACGCAGTGAGGGGATGGGGGCCGGAGGCTGGAGGCTGGGGGCTGGGGGCTGGGGGCTGGGGGCTTACTTCAGACCCAGGGGGTCGAAAGGGACAAAAGGGACCGCCCCGGGGAACGGCGAGCCGGCAGGGACCGTAGAGGGCCTTGCGGACTCACAGTTCCCCAACCGTGCACTGGGAACCACCTCCACGGTGGTTCCGGGTGCACAGTTCCCCCGACTGTCCGGTTTGTCCCTCTAGAAGACGCCGTTCTGAAGCCCCCAGCGACCGGCCCCCTCACCCCTTCATCGCGTCTTTGACTTTCCCCGGCTCAGTGCGCCGGGTAGCGGGCTCAGGCCCGCGCCATGCCTTCCCCGCCACCTTCGAAGCGGCCGGCGCCGGCCCCGGCCTGGCGCCACATGCGGCCCTCGCCGCTTCCCGCCACCAGGAACCGGTCGCACACCGTGCCCCACCATTGCGCCGGACGGGACAGCGTCTCGTCGGCGTTGAGGTACAGGGAGGGTCCGCCGTTGAAATCGTGGTACTCCCCCACTCCCCCGCTGGGGGTGGTCGCCGACAGCCCCGCGAACTCGACCTCCACCTCGCAGTCCTCGGCGGCGGTGGTGATGCGGGCCCGGCGGAGCAGGGGATCGATGGTGAGCTCGCTCCGGTCGACGGGGATCTCGTGGTGCTCGCCGGCACAGCCACCGTCGTCGGCGTACAAGCACGTGTAGCGGTCGACCATCACCATCGGCTGCGCCACATTCCCGTCCGACCGGCCGTCGCTCACCAGGGCCCCGTCGTAGCCGCAGACGTTCACCACCTCGAAGCGGTCGGGAAAGTCCTCGCCGAACCAACCGCACACGCCCGTCATGGCCGACGCCTGCGTGAGCGACCCCGGTCCCTCCTCGGGCGTGGCCCCCGCCGGGACGGCGGCCAGGAGACCGGCGGCGCCGGCCACCGACACCGCCACCACCGCCACCTGCCGCTGCATCGATGTCCTCACCATGTCCTTCTCCTCCCCGTTGTGCTGTGAATGGACTGATCATCGAGGAGGCCGGGGGGTGGGCGGAATGTCGGCATGACGGGAATGTGCTGGACAGACGGGTGAGAATTTGCTGACCTCGGAGATAGGTCGTGCAGATTCAGACGCTGCGGAGGAGATGGCGTTGGCGCTGGGAGGGTTCGTCGAGGTGCAGGCCCCCGAGGGGCATCGGCTGGTCGAGCTCAAGGACGACCGGTCAACCTTCGGGCGGGCCGACACCAACCACGTGGTGGTGCTCCACGACACGTCCGTGTCCCGCCTCCACGCCGTGGTCGAGCGCTACGCCACGGGCTTCTGCCTCCGAGATCTGGGCTCGGCCAACGGCACCTTCCTGAACGGCGAGCGGGTGATGGGAGAGGTGCGCCTCCGCACCGGCGACGAGATCCGCCTCGGCAACAGCCGGCTCACCTTCTACGTCATGGGCGACGACGACCTGGAGACCACGGCCGTGACCGAGGGCCCGCCCACCCTCACCCGCCGGGAGCACCAGCTCCTGGTGGCCCTGTGCCGCCCGGTGTTCACCGGCGGGCCCTTCAACCAGCCGGCCAGCATCCGCCAGCTGGCGGCCGAGCTGTTCGTGACCGAGGCGGCGGTCAAGTTCCACCTGGCCAACCTCTACGACAAGTTCGGCCTCACGGAACGGGGCGACGGGCTGCCCCGGCGGGTGACGCTGGCCAACGAGGCCGTCCGCCGACGGGCCGTCACCATGGCCGACCTGCGCGCCACCAAGTGAGCCGCTGACGCCATCCTCGGCGGCTGGCCGCCCTGTTCCTGGCCGCCTTCGAACGGCTCTCGCCGCTCTCCCGCTACCGGCGCTTCCTGTCGCCGCTCCCCCACGTGAACGCCGCCCTGCTGGCCCATCTCACCGGCGTCGACGGCGGCGTCCACTCCGCCTGGGTGGCGGCCGTCAACCACCACACGGGGTCGGAGACCGTGGGGGTGGCCCGGGCCATCCGGTTGGACGACCCCCGGGGGGCCGAGGTGGCCATCACCGTCGTCGACGCCTACCGGCGCCGGGGCATCGGCCGGCTCCTTCTGGCCACCCTCGTCCTGGAGGCGGCGGAGCAGGGCGTGACCCGGTTCGTGGGCCTGGTCCTGGCGGGGAACGCCCCCATGCGGGCCGTGCTGCGCCGGGCCGGCGCCCGCCTCTACCCGGAGGAGGCAGGGACGTGTCGCTTCGAGGTGGACGTACCCGCCACCGCCGGCGATCGGACGGAGTGCCGCTGTACGAGGTGGTGCGTTCGGTGGCCCGGGGCGAGGCCACGCTGTCCCGCCAGGAGCTGGGATGGCTCCCGCTGCTACCGCACGCCCGCATCGGGCCCTAGCGTTCCGGGCCTGATCAACTGGCTCTTCCGGGACCGGACCACCGGGCGCATCACCGTCGTCCAGTGGCCCAACCTGCCCTTGTGGATCTTCATCGTCGCCTCGGTCGTGCGCCGGGTGCTCGATCCCACCGGCACGGCGGGCAGCGCCCTGCAGCTGATCGCCACCGGCGGCCTGCTGTGGTGGGCGGCCGACGAGGTGCTGCGCGGGGTGAATCCCTGGCGCCGGATTCTGGGTGGCGGGATGCTCGTCACCCAGTTGGTGAAGCTTCTCGCGCGCTAGGCGGCTGATTTTCGGGCTCCTGATACCGGCAGAACATCCCGATGTGGCCGTCGTGTCACGGGGATCCTGTGTCGTCGGAGGTGTGAAACCGGCGACGCAGCCAGCCCTGGGGCTGGTAGCGCCGTTGCTGGTCCTCTCCGCCGTGTCCGGGGCGGGCACGCTGGGGGCGCCCTGGCTGATCGACTGGCCCCTGCTCCTCGTCGGCCTGAGCCCGCGACTCCCGTTCCTGTTCATGGCCGCCCACCACGTGGGGGTGGTGCCCTTCCTGGTGGTGGGCACGATCCGTCTGTGCGTCGCCGATCCGTTCCACTTCCTGCTGGGACGGCGGCTGGCGGAGACGGCGGACCACCCCCGGCTCCGGCGTCTCGCCCGCCTGACCCGCCTCGTGGGCCGCCCCAACTCCCGGCGCGCCGCCGCCGTGGCCGTCCTCGTGCGCCCCATCGGCCGTCATCTGACCCTGGCCGGGGCGACGGGCGTCCCCGCCGGGCTCGTGCTCGTCATCGACGTGGCCAGCACGCTGGCCTACCTGGCCGCCGTGCGCGCCGGCGGGACCCTGCTGTGACGGGCTTAGGTGACCGTGAACGCCGCCGTGTACATCCCCTTCACGATGTGGGGGATGAAGTCGCCCGACAGCGAATCGGGGATGGCGCAGATGAAGGCGTAGCTCGAGCCCGCCTTCAGGTCGAAGGTGGCTGCCCCGTCCTCGCCCGGCTTCACAGCCACGCCGGAGAGGAAAGCCATGGGCGGCGGGCCGGCCGGGGCCTTGAACCACGCCAGGGCGTCGTCGACCTTCTTGCCGGCCGCAAGCTCGATCAGGTTGACCTCGTGGAGCTGCTGGCCCTGGTTGCGGAGCCCTACCACGGTGGTCCCCGCCTTGGTGGGGGGCGACCCGGACAGGGAGAAGTCCTTGGCCATCAAGGTGGCTGCCGCCTCCGGCACCGCCGCCGCGATCCCCTCGGTGACGGTGAGAGGCTTGATCATCCCCTTGTTGACGTGGGGCACGCCGTCGGACGCCGGCAAGGCGCAGAACAGGGCGTAGGCCCCGGCCGGCAGGTTGAACGTGGCCCGGCCATGGGCTCCCGGGTTCATGGTGGCGGCACCGGCGAACTCCTCGAAGGGCGGCGGGCCGGTGGGGGGCTTGTCGGCGGGGGCGGTGAAGAAGGCCTTGGCGTCGTCGTACGTCTTGCCCTCCGCCACCTTGGCCAGGCCGGCGAAGTGCGGCTCCTGGCCACCGTTGGAGAAGGAGATCTCGATCAGGCCGCCCTCGATACTGTCCGGAGCCTCGAAGGCGTAGTCCTTCCCGGTGATCTCCACCACCTTGGGCTGGGGCTCCGTCGTCGCCGACGTGGTGCTCGACTCCTCGGGCGAGGCGGTGGGTTCGTCGTTGCCGCAGGCCCCCGGGACCCCGAGCAACAAGGCCGCGACCGCGAGCATGGATCGAGTCCGCCGCATGGTTCCCCTCTCTGTTCCCCTCGGCATCTGCGCGCCCGTGTGACGGGCCACGGCAGTTTAGGCGAGGCTCACCTCGAACTGGTTGGGGGCGAGCAGAGCGCTGATGGCCTCGGGGGGGAGCGGCCGGGCGAAGTGGTAGCCCTGGGCCAGGTCGCAGCCCAACGCCCGCAGCTCGACCAGGTGCTCCCGGTCCTCGATCCCTTCCGCCACCACCGACAGGCCCAGGGCGTGGGCCATGTCGATGACCCCCCGGACGATGGCCCGGTCGGCGGCGTCCCGCCCCAGGCCCCGGACGAAGGACCGGTCGATCTTGAGCACGTCGAAGGGGAAGCGCTTCAAGTAGGAGAGCGAGGCGTGCCCGGTGCCGAAGTCGTCGAGGGCGAGGCGGAGGCCGAGGGCCTTCAGGTCCCGGAGGGGCTGGAGGTAGAGGAAGGGGTCCTCCATGAGCACGGTCTCGGTGAGCTCCAGGCACACGCTGGTCGGCTCGATGCCGGTCTCCTCGATGATCCGCCGGAAGGCGTCCACCACCCCGGGGTCACGGAGCTGCCGGGTGGAGAGGTTGACGGCCAGGGTCAGCGGCGGGGTCCGGGGGTTGGCGCGCTGCCACTCGACCCACTGGCGGGCCGCCTCGGCGAACACCCAGGTACCGATGGGGACGATCAGGCCGAGTTCCTCGGCCATGGGCACGAACAGCGCCGGCGGCAGGATGCCCTGGTCGGGGTGGGCCCAGCGCAGCAACGCCTCCACGCCCGTCATGCGCCCCGTGGGCAGGTCGATCACGGGCTGGTAGAGGAGGCGGAGCTCGTCGCGCTCCACCGCCCGGTGCAGGGCGTTCTGGACCTCGAGGCGGACTCCGGCCTCGGTGCGCATGCCCTCGTCGAAGAACTCGATGCGGGAGCGGCCCTGTTCCTTGGCCCGGTACATGGCGGAGTCGGCGTCCCGTAGGAGCTCCTCGGCGGAGCTGCCCGGCCCGGCCATGGAGATGCCGACGCTGGCGGACAGGAAGACCTCGCCGCCTTCGACGGTGAAGGGGGTGTCCAGGGCGCGGGCGATGCGCTCGCCCAGGCCGGTGGCGTCGCCGACGCCGTCGACGTCCTCGCACACGACCACGAACTCGTCGCCCCCGAAGCGGGCCACGGTATCGCTGGGGCGGACGACCTGGCGCAGCCGCTCAGCCACCGTCACCAGTACCTGGTCGCCGATGGCGTGGCCCCGGCTGTCGTTGAGGAGCTTGAAGCGGTCCAGGTCGAGGAACAGCAGGGCCACGTCGCGGCCCGTACGCAGCTGGCGGGCCAGCGCCAGCTCCAGCCGGTCGACCAGGAGCTTGCGGTTGGGAAGGTCGGTGAGGGCGTCGTGGACGGCGGCCTCGCGCAGCTCCTCGGTGCGCTCCTCCACCAGGCCCTCGGCGTAGCGCCGGCGGCGGGCCAGGACCTCCACCAGACCGGCCACCAGGATCGCCGTGAGCAGGCCGCCGGCCAGGAACAGCCAGGGGGTGCTCTGGACGACGGACCCGAGGAGGGGCTGGCGGGGCGAGACCAGCAGCGACCAGGTCTCCGTTCCCGCCCGGACGGGGTGGGTGACCCGGCGGGCGCCGGGGCGGGGGGGCTCGCCGGTGGTGATGAGGATCTGGGCGGGGTCGGGGCGGGCGGTGGCGTAGAGGGCGCCGTTGAGCTCGCTGAAGGCGTCGTTCGAGGTGACTGGCCGGGGTCGGGCGGGATCGGTCAGGTTCCGCTCGGCGTAGACGAGCATGGTTGATCCGGGCACCGCCAGGGCGAAGCCCAGCCGGCGGTCCTCGCCCACCCGGAACACCCGGGTGGGAACCAGGTCCTCGCTCCGGGCCGCCGTGCGCAGCGCCGCCGCCGGCTCGCCCGCCAGGTTGGCCTCCCCCATGCCGGGCACGAGGATGAGGTCGTCGCCCTGCCGGTCGATGAGGGCGATGGTGCGGTAGCCCTTGAGTCCGCCGGCCACGTTGTTGAAGACACCAGGGTCGGGACCGGCCACCCGCACGGCCGTGGCCACCGCTCCCAGCGAGGTGCGGACCTGCCCGACACTGCTGGACAGCAGCGCCGCGGCTTCGGCGGCCCGCTGCTGGAGCATCTCCCGCTCCTGGCCGTCGAGCATCTGCCGGGTGACGTGGGCGGCGGTGATGCTGCTGGCCAGGATCACGGCGAAGACGAGCATGCTCAGGCCACGCAGCGGGCCGGGCCGGCCCTCCTCGGGTCGCGTCACATTGCCGTCTCCGGCCGGTGCAGGGGTCACAGGAAAAGTAACGACCATGCCGGGGCACCAGGTAATAGTCCTTTGGAACCATTTGCGAGGGGCCCGTAGTCGAATTGGGCTATGCGGAAATTTCTGTCCGCTTTGTCTGATTTGTGGGTTGGTGACGGGCTTATCCGCTTTTGTCCCAAGTAGAATGGTCCCGTGCTCGCCCGAGAGATTTGTCCCGGTATGACCGCTCAGGCGAGCGCGGTCCCCGTCGAAGCCTGCTCGTAGACCGTCGCCCTCTCCTTCGCACACACTCTCGGCACTTCAGACCGGTCGTAGTTGGGGACCTGCACAACCGAGAGCACGCGAGACCAAAGGAGCAGGGATGCGACTCCGAGTTGCGGCACTCGCCGCCACCTTCTCGCTGACCGTGGCACTGGCGGGGTCCCCCGCCGGCGCCTCCAACGACGCGGATTTCACCAAGCAATGGGCGTTGGATCGGATCGGCGCCTCCTCCGCCTGGGCGTCGGCCACCGGCGCCGGCGTCCGTATCGGCATCGTCGACACCGGAGTCGACCTCACGCATGAAGACCTGGCCGGAAAGGTCGTGGCCCACACCAGCTGCGTCGGATCGGGCGGCGACCCCGCCCGCTGCTCCGGCTCGGCCCAGGACGACCAGGGTCACGGCACGCACGTGTCGGGTATCGCCGCCGCCCGGCGGGACAACAACGTCGGTGTCGCCGGCGTGGCGCCCGACGCCGAACTGGTCGTGGCCAAGGCCCTCAACTCCGCCGGTGCCGGCAGCGAGGAAGACATCGTGGCCGGCATCAAGTGGGTCGTCGACAACGGCGCCAAGGTCATCAACCTCAGCCTGGGCGACCCCAACTTCATCTTCACCAGCCTGCTCGGTACCTCCATGAGGGAGGGCATCGACTACGCCTGGGCCCACGGGGCGGTGGCGGTCCTGGCCGCCGGCAACACCAACCTGCTGGGGCTGGGCAGCTCCAACTACGGGGACCTCAACGCCCTCGTCGTGGGGGCCACCGGGCCCAGCGACGAGATGGCCTCCTACTCCAGCCCGCTGGGCAACGCCAAGTGGGCCATCGTCGCCCCCGGCGGCGTGGGCAGCGGCAAGCCCGAGAGCGACATCTACTCCACCTTCTGGGAATCGGGGAAGACCAACTCATACAAGGCGCTGGCCGGCACGTCGATGGCGGCCCCCCACGTCACCGGCGCCATGGCCGACCTCATCGGCAAGGGCTACACGCCCCAGGCCGCCGTCGCCCGTCTCCTCGAGACGGCCAACCACTCCGTGTCCTGCGGCGGGGACAGCGCCTACTGCCAGGGGCGCCTCGACCTGGCCAAGGCCGTCAGCTAGCCGACTCCGGATTGCATCTCAGGAAGCGGCGG
>JBIOYN010000209.1:0-10422 GCA_044870155.1 Acidimicrobiia bacterium
ACATCGGGGCCCGCTTCGGGGACCGTGACGTACAGGCTGAGGGGATGATGTACGAGGGCAGGGTCCTCGTGGCCATGGGTGAGGTTGCGCCGGGGTTGGCGCTCCTCGATGAAGCCAACGCGGCCGCGGTCTGTGGGGAGCTCGGGCCGATGGCGACGGCCAACGTCTATTGCACCACGATCAGCACCTGCCGGGACCTGGCCGACTACCGGCGGGCGGGAGAGTGGACCGAGGCGGCCAGACGATGGTGCGAGCACCAGGCCATCTCCGGGTTCCCGGGTATCTGTCGCGTGTACCACGCCGAGGTGATGCAGCTGCGGGGTGCGTGGGGGGAGGCGGAGCAGGAAGTGCGCCGCGCCTGTGAGGAGTTGGAGCGCTTCGTGCCCAAGCGGGCGGCCGCCGCCTTCTACCAGCTGGGGGAGATCCGGCTGCGGATCGGCGACCTGGGCGCGGCCGAGGAGGCGTTCCGCCAGGCCCACGAGCTGTGCTGGAACCCCGAGCCCGGGCTCTCGTTGCTGCGCTTGGCCCAGGGAGACGTGCACGCGGCGGCGGCCTCGATCCGACGGGTCCTCGGCGGGCAGACCTACAAGCTGGGTCGGGCCATGCTGCTGCCGGCCCAGGTCGAGATCGCCCTTGCCGCCGGTGATCTGCAGACGGCTCGGGAGGCGAGCGAGGAGCTGACCTCGATCGCCGACGCCTACGGCAGCCCGGCGATCCTGGCCAGTGCCCATTGCGCTCGGGGGGCGCTCAAGCTCGCGGAGGGCGATCCGGACGCGGCGATGGACAGCTTGCGGCGCGCCGTCCAACTGTGGCAGGAGGTCGACGCGCCCTACGAGGTGGCCCGCTCGCGGGTCCTCCTGGCTGCCAGCCTCGAGGCTCAAGGTGACGACTCCGCGGCCACGTTCGAGCGGCGTGCGGCGTTGCGTGCGTTCGAACGGGTCGGCGCCCTCGCCGACGCCAGCCGAACGGCCGGGCTGCTCGGGGCGTAGGACGGGGAGCCCGGTTTCCCGGGCTCCCCGTTCCTCTTTCCCATCGTCGAGTACGGCGAGCGGACTCAGGCCTCCAGCATCGTGAACACCTCGAGCTGGATGTTGTCGGGGTCGCGGAAGGCAATGAGGGCATAGCGCATGCCGGGGGCGGGCTCGGCCTCGGCGATCGGACCGTGCTCGACGCCGAGTTCGTCGAGGTGGCGCAGCCATGTCTCGAGGTCGTCACGCCCTGAGACGGCGAAGCTGAGGTGGTCCAACCCGGTCCGCAACTCCGAGAAGACGTCCCCGGGGCTGGCGTCATGCTGGATGAGGGGAATCAGGCTACCGCTGTCCGGGTGGACGAGGACGCTCCGGACCCGGCCGCCCTCGTCCACTTCGATGACCTTCTGGAAGCCGAGCACGTCTCGGTACCACGCCTCACTCTTGCCGAGATCGTTGACCGTCAAGCTGACATGGGACACACCGGTGATTGCGGGCATGGCCATCTCTCCTTGGTTCAGACCGGATGTCTCTCCGATGGGCGGCAACGGCACCTACTGCGATTCGATGGACACCACCCCCTCAGCCCTACGAGAGCAGCGCACTCAGGTGGGCGAGGTCGGCGAGGGCCTGGCGGCGGACGGCATCGCGGTGCACGCGGTGAGCAGGAGGTGAAATCACGGAATAGGGGGACTGGGGGCTGAGCACGCGGCAACCGAAGCCGCTGCGGTGCCAGATGCCGGGCTGGGAGGTCGTGTCCTTGTCCATCGTGGTCTCCTTTCGTGGTGCTCAATCTGGATGAGGGAACTATCCGCCCGGCGGCTTGCAGGAAGCGTCACCGCCGCATAGGACGTGGATAACCGGGGGGTAACCGACCGGTGACAGCCCTGGGCACCAGAACGGCGACGCGCGGATCGGTGCTACGCGGCGACATCCGGCATGAGTCGAGGGACGAAGCGGTAGCTTCAACGGCGACGTATCGCCGAAGCGCGTCGAGCTAGGCCAGGGCGGCGACCGAGGTGATGGGGTCGGGCGGCGGGCTGGCGCCGAGGGAGCCGTGGAACGGCTTGTCGGAGAAGGTGAAGATGCCCCCGTCCTCGCCCACCATCAGGTAGCCGTTCCCGAAGGCGACCATGCCCGTCACGGGCCGGTTGAGGCGCACGGCGCCCATGGACCCGCGGAAGTCGGCCTGGAAGGAGAAGACTCCGCCGTCGGACGCCACCAGCCAGTACCCCGTGCCGTCGGGGTCGGGGACGAGGGACTGCACGGTCTGGTTGAGGCGGATGCCGCCCATCGAGCCGTAGAAGCGGGCGTCGCCGAAGGAGAAGATGCCCCCGTCGGCCGCCACCATGTAGTACCCGCGGCCCGACGGCGTGGTGATCGAGTCCAGCACCGGTGCGTTCAGGCGGGTGCCGGCCATGTCGCCCAGGGCGAGGGCGTCCCCGAAGGCGAACGCCCGGCCCAGGCTGGTGAAGATCCAGTAGCCGGCGCCGGTGGGTGTGGCCGACAGGCTGGTGGCCGCCTCGCCGCGCAGGAGCCGGGCGGCTCCGGGCGCACCGTGGTAGGCGGCGTCGCCGTGGGCGAAGACCGCGCCCCGATCGTCGATGACCCAGTAGCCGTTCCCGGTCGGGGTCGGCTCCAGGTCGACGGCCCGGGCGGGCAGGGTGACGGGAGCGTCGCCGTGGTGCCTGGCGTCGCCGAAGGAGAAGACCTTCCCGGCTGAGCCGAGCATCCAGTACCCGGAGCGGGACGGCGCCGGGTGCTCGATCCCGGGGTCGGGAGCCGGGCCCGGCGGGAGCGGGTCACCGCCGGCGGGCGGCGGGGCCGGGACCGTCGTCGTGGTGCTCGAAGGCGCCGGCCCGGCGCCCAGGGGGACGACGTGTTCGAGGCGCACGAACTTGAAGTTCATGTTCCCCGGAACCGGGGCGACGTTGGTGTTGTCCTGGCAGACGAAGATGCCCTGGGGGAAGGCGGGGCCGAGGTTGGCGGCCACCGCGTCGATCCCATCGGTGCGCTCGCAACCGTCGCTGGTGGCGCTGCCCGTCACCTTGACCTTCCGGAGGAACTCGTAGGGGGCGGTGCTGCGATAGACGGTGTAGGTGTAGTCGCCCTGGGACGACGCGATCAGGTAGCCGCCGCCCGCCGGGTCGTTGACCAGGGTCAGCCCCTCGACGTCCCGGGAGAAGTGACCGCCCTCGCTCACGTCCTTGTCCACCATCACCCGATCGGCGGTCCCGGTGGGGTCGGCGGGCTCGGCGCCGTAGCGCCAGATGTGCCAGTCCTGCTCACCCACGAACAGGCTGCGGCCGACCTCGTCGGCCACGCATCCCTCGAGGGCGTCGTCGGGGTCGCCGCCGACCGTCCCTCTCGGCTGCGCCTTGATCTCGCGGACTTCCTGGAGCGCCACCTTGCCGTGGCCGCCGTCCGTGAGCTCGAACTGCTTGATCGTCCCGTAGCGGTCGACGACGAAGGTGTAGAAGCTGTGGTCGACGGGGCTGCGGTAGAGGCAGATCCCGTGGGGTACGAAGGTGGCGTCACCCGGGCGGGTGAGGGCGGGGCCTTCGATCTTGTCGCCGCCGGGCGTGACGTTGGTGAGCGTCCGGGTGGCGGGGTCAAGGGTGTAGAAGCTGAGATCGCCGCTGCCGGCCAGTCCCAGCACGGGAACGGTGGCGCCGCCGAGCGAGAACCCCGGCCGGATGTCGACGTTGTTGGCGCTGGACAGGCGCAGCTCGTGGATCCGGTTCCCGGACAGGTCGTAGACGGAAAGGCCCTTGTCGGCGTGGTCGGCGCCGATGATCACCGAGCGGCTGGGGTCGGCGGGGTCGACCCAGATGGCGGGGTCGTCGACGGAGTCTCCGATCTCGTCGGAGGGGGTCGTCTCCACCACCGCCGGCGCCTCGTGGATGGGATCGGCGGCGGGCGCCGGCGACGCACCCAGCGTCAGCAGGCCGGCGACGAGGACGGAGGTCAGCCCGGCGGCGGTGGCCCGCCGGCGGCGCGGCGAGGCGGAGGCGCAGACATACATGGCGATCGATCCCGGTCAGGAGGGAATGGGGTCACCTCCGAAGTTCGACTCCGGACGTGCCTTTCCTCCCGTTGGGAGATCAACTCCGCTTTCGGGGCTCCCCCCTGGCCGCGGCCTGTGACGGCTCTCGTGGCCCGGGCCTGCGGCCACGCAGCTCGACCTCGAGCCTCGGCTGAGAAGCCCTGGCCATGATGGCGAAGAGAATGACGAGAAGGGGAATGACCGCCGCCAGCCCAAGCGCTCTCATGGGAACCTCCTCCCGGGCGGTTGGTGTCCCTAGAGTAGCCAAAAGGTGAACGACAGGTAAACGAACGCTCCTCGCGGATGTTCTGATCCGGTCCTGACCCGGATCTGACCCTGACCCGGGGCCGCCCGTCGGATGCCCGCCCCGGGGCCCGGTTGGCCCATCATGGCCGGCATGGACATGGCGTACCGGCAGGTGGGATCGTCCGGACTGAAGGTGTCGGTGGTGGGCGTCGGCTGCAACAACTTCGGCTGGCGCATCGGCGCCGACCGGGTGGACGAGGTGGTGCACGCGGCGCTGGACGCCGGCGTCACCCTGTTCGACACGGCGGCCATGTACGGCGAGCCCGCCGGCGCCTCCGAGGAGCTGCTGGGCCGGGCCCTCGGGTCCCGCCGGGACGAGGCCGTGGTGGCCACCAAGTTCGGCGCCCAGGGGTTCTCCAGCCTGACCACCGAGGTACGGGACCCAGGGGGCTCACGCCGTCACATCCGTCAGGCCCTGGAACAGTCATTGCGCCGCCTGGGCACAGACTGGATCGACCTCTACCAGCTCCACGTCCCCGATCCCTCCACCCCCATCGCCGAGACGCTCTCCACACTCGACGACCTCGTCCGGGAGGGCAAGATCCGCTACGTCGGCTGCTCGAACTTCGCCGGCTGGCAGGTGGCCGACGCCGACTGGACCGCCCGCCGCCACGGCTGGGCACCCTTCATCTCCGCCCAGAACCACTACAACCTCCTGGAGCGGGACGTCGAGAAGGAGGTGGTCCCGGCCTGCGTGCACTTCGGCCTCGGCGTCCTGCCCTACTTCCCCCTGGCCAGCGGGCTGCTCACCGGCAAATACGACCGGGACACCCCGCCGCCGGAAGGCACCCGGATGGCGGACGAGCGCTGGGCCCGGCGGCTGGCCGGGGCCCCCTGGGACCTGATCGAAGCGCTGGAGGCCTTCGCCGAGAAGCGGGGGATCGGTCTCCTCGACGTGGCCGTCGGCGGCCTCGCTGCCCGGCCGGCGGTGGCGTCGGTCATCGCCGGTGCCACCAGCGCCGAGCAGGTCCGCGCCAACGTGGCCGCCGGCGCCTGGGTGCCGGACGCCGACGACGTCGCCGATCTGGAGGAGATCCTCTCGGGCGGATCGACGTAGGAGGCCCGGCGGCGCATGCAGGTCGACCTCCTCTTCGACCCCTTCGGCGCCCAGTGGAGCGACGTGCACGCCGGCGCGCGGGCGGCGGAGGAGTCCGGGTTCGACGGCGTGTGGCTGTACGACCATCTGGCCGGGTCGGTGCACCGGGCCAGCCACGTCGTGGAGTGCTGGACCACGCTCACAGCCATCGCCGCCACCGTCCCCCGGATCGCGGTCGGTCCCCTCGTGCTCAACGTGGCCAACCGTGACCCGGGCGTGCTCGCCGTCATGGCGGCCACGCTCCAGGAGGTGAGCGGCGGGCGCCTGTTGCTCGGGCTGGGCGCCGGCGGCGGCCCGGAGACGCCCTACGCGGCCGAGCAGGAGGCGCTGGGCCGGTCGGTCGCCGGCGACGCCGCCCGGCGCCGTTCCGTGGAAGACGCCGTGGGCATGTTGCGGGCGGTGTGGTCCGGGACGGTGCGGGGGGTGGGCGGCTTCCTCCGCCCCCAGCCGCCGCCCCCCATCATCCTCGGCGGGTTCGGTCCCAAGATGGCCGACCTCGCCGGTCGGGTGGCGGACGGGATGAACGTGCCCGGAGGTCGGGGCCTGCCCGGCCTCATCCAGGTGGCTCGTGCCGCCCGCGCCCGATCAGGTCGCGATCCCGAGACCTTCCTCGTCACCACGTCAGCGGGCCCCTCCCGCTCGGAACAGGCGCGCCTGACCGAGGCCGGGGTGCACCGCATCATCGTGCACGTCCGGCCTCCGTATGCCGACGGCGTCCGCCGGGCCCGGGACGCCCTGGGCGGCTGAGCGCTAGACGACCTTGACCAGCGTCTTGACGTAGGCGTCGGTCTCGGCGCTCTGGTTGATGTCGGGGTGGGCGATCGTCTGGTGGAGGTGGATGATGTCCATCAGCTCGTCTTCGGTTTCCGTCGTGAACGATCCCGGGCACTCCGACCCGGCGTCGACACAGCTGACCCTGTAGGCCATCGGGCACCACCTTTCAGCCGACCCGGGACTGACGACGCGGTCCCTCCTAGGGCTCGGCCCCGCACACGATCATCAGGCTACGCCGGTGGAAGGTCCGTCGTGGGGGCAACACTCCGAGCGTGGCGGTGGCGACAGATCAGGCGCTGACGGGGACGGAGAGCTCGGCGGTGTAGCCGCGCTCGGAGAGCTTCGCTTCAGCGGCGGGGCACGGGGAAGATGTCGGGCACGGGCGAGTCCTCCGGAGGCGGGCGCGTCGTGGTGGTGCTCGACGGCGACGGCTTGGAGCCCGGGGGCGGTTCGGTCGACGGGCTCGTGGACGACGAGGACGGCGCCGTCGACGAGGTCGTGGCCGGCTGCGGCGGGGCCTTGGCCTTGGGCTTGGGCAGGGGGGTGAACCACTGGGGGTCCGGGGAGAGGTCCTCGGTCGGGCGAGGGTCGCCGATCTCGAAGCCGCCCCGCTGCTTCATCAGCTCGTGCTGTTTCTTGATGGCCTCGGCCGTCTTCGTGGCCACGCTCTGGAGCTTGCCGGGCGTGGCGAAGGGCAGCGGCTCCACGTCCTTCACCGCCTCGGCCATGAAGTCGTGCCAGATCATCGAGGGGATGGTGCCCCCGGTGACATGGGCCACCCCGTGCACGTTGGCCATGGCCACGTTGGCGTGGGGCTGGCCCATCCACACCGCCGTGGCCAGCGTGGGGGTGAAGCCGACGAACCAGGCGTTCTCCCAGTTCTGGGAGGTGCCGGTCTTGCCCGCCGCCGGCCGGCCGATGTCGGCCCGGCGGGCCGTGCCCTTCTGGATGACGCCCTCGAGCACGTTGGTGACATTGTCGGCCACCACCTCGTCGAGGACCCGCGTCCCGTCGGGCTCCCGGTTGTCCTCGATCCGCTTGCCCTTCTTGTCGGTGATGGTGATCACGGGCGTGGCGCCGACCTTCATGCCCCGGTTGGCGAACACCCCGTAGGCGGAGGCCATCTCCAGCGCCGAGGTCTCCTGGGTGCCGATGGCCATGACCCCGTAGAGCTTCTCGTCGAGGTTGATGCCGTCGATGCCGAGGCGCTTGGCCACCTCGGCCGTCTCCCGGATGCCGACGTCCACGATGAGCTGGACGAAGACGGTGTTGATCGACTTCCACGTGGCCGTGCGCAGGTCGACGGTGCCGTAGGACGCCCCGCCGTAATTACCCACCGGCTTGTCGAAGCCCCGGGGCCGGATGCTCGAGGGTGCCCGGTAGCGCTTGTCGGGGCCGATGCCGGCCTGGAATCCGGCGGCCAGGACGAAGGGCTTGAAGGCGGAGCCGGCCTGGCGCCCGGACCCGCCGCCCAGGCGGCCCAGGGCCAGGTTGACCTGCGAGGTGTTCCAGTCGCGGCCGCCCACCAGGGCCCGGACGAAGCCGGTCTGGGGCTCGAGGGCGACCAGGGTGGCCTCGGGATCGCCGGGCTCGTTGAGCCGGGCCACGGCCGCCTCGGCGGCGGACTGGAGACGGGGGTCGAGGGTCGTCTCGATGCGCAGCCCGCCCGAGTACACCAGGTCGGCGGGGTAGCCCTTGACGTGGAGGAGATAGACCCGCAGGTAGTCCATGAAGTAGGGGTAGCGGCTCTCGGGCTTGGGTGCCGGGTGGATGGTGGGGACGGCGGCCCGGGCCTCGGCCACCTCGGCCGGCGTGGCCATGCCGTAGCGCTCCAGCTTGTCGAGCGTCATCTGCCGGCGGGCCTCCGCCAGCTCGGGATTGGCCCGGGGCGAGTACAGGCTGGGGGCGGGGATGACCCCGGCCAACAGGGAGGCCTCGGACAGCGTGAGGTCCTTGGCCGGCTTGCGGAAGTAGCCCTGGCTGGCCGCCTCCACCCCGAAGGTGGACTCGCCCAGGTACACGGTGTTGAGGTAGCGGGCCAGGATCTCCGCCTTGGGGTAGGCCCGTTCCAGCCGGATGGCCAGCAGCGCCTCGCGGGCCTTGCGCCCGAAGCTGCGCTCGCCACCGGTGTAGAGGCTCTTGACCAGCTGCTGGGTGAGGGTGGAGCCGCCCTGGACGATGTGGCCGGCCTGCACGTCGGCCACCGCCGCCCGGCCCACCGCGTACCAGTCGATGCCCCGGTGGGAGAAGAAGCGGCGGTCCTCGGCCGCCACCACCGCCCGGCGGATGGTGTCGGGAATGTTCTCGGGCGACACCGACGTCTGCTGCTCGGCGCCGCGGAACTGGCCGATGGGCGTGCCGTCGATGGCGTAGACGGTCGACGCCCGGGCCTCGGGCTGGGACTTCTCCTCGGGCAGCGTGGCCGGGAGGGGCATGAACACATAGGTGGCGAGCGCCGTGGCCACGGTCACCGCCACCAGCACGGGGGTGACGAGGACGGTCGTCACCACCCGGCGTACGGTCCGCCACAGGAAACGCCAGGGCGAGCGGGGCGGTCGGGGGAGGGCCGGTTCCTCGGGGGCCTCAGCCGGGGCGGTGAGCGGCGGGCGCGGCAAGGTCTCCGTCGGCCCAGAGACCTTGCTCCCCAGCCTGAAGAAGTGGATGTGCATCCGTTCCAGGGCCGTCAGCGCTGACGACCCTTCCCCCTAGCACTTCATTTGTACCCCGTGGACCTTCGCTTTTGCTCGCGGGTGCGGAGAAAAACTGCTGGTTGCGGCGGGTTTTTCGACCGCTGGCGACCGCCGCGGTTGCTACGGCCCGACCTTGAGCCGGTAGCTCTTCTTCAGCTCGTCGAGGAACACCATGTCCCGGTTGGAGGAGAACTCGCCCGACTCCACGTTGCCGTCGGGGAAAGCCATCAGCTCGCAGTCGGGCAGGCGGCCCAGGAAGCTCTTGAGCGATCCCGAGCCGTCGGTGGAGCGGTAGAGGTGGACGACCTGATGAGAGCTCGTGATGAGCAGCTTCCCGTCGGGTGACTGGCGCACCGTCGAAACGTCCTTGCTGTTGCCCAGCTCGCCGATGTAGGTGGGGACGTTCGTCACCCCCGGCGTCAGCGACGAGAAGCGGTAGAGCCGGGCGTGGGGCGTCATCTTGGCCACCAGGACCAGGTAGCCCTGGTGCATGAAGGACGCCTCGGTGTTGTGGGACCCGTCGGGGAAGGCGTAGGTGTACTTGTTGATCAGGTGGGCCTCGGTGTCCGTGTCGGGGTTGGGCTCGGCCACCTCGTAGATGTCGGTGAAGGTGCCCGAGGGGGAGGGCTGACCGCTCTCCACGATCCACAGGTGGCCCTTCCCGTCGGGGCCGACCGTGTAGTTGACCTCCTCCCAGTCACCGTTGAAGGCCCCGGGGATGGGGATCTCCTTGGACGTGACGTTGCCGGAGGAGTCGAAGCGCATGGCGTACACGGCGCTGCGGGGAGGAATGGCGGAGTCCCGGATCATCCAGTACACGCCGGGGTACTTGGCCGAGGCGGTCAGGCCCGAGGCCTCACCGACGTTGTCGATGTCGGCGTCGAAGTCTGTCCGCTGCGGCGCCGCGGGCAGGCCGCAGGTGGTTCCGGAAGTGGGGAGCTGATCGGTGTGCGTGCCGCCGTTGGGGGACTCCATCGGCGGGCTGATCTGCTCCATCTGGTAGTTGGTGGGCGGCCCCGGGTCGGAAGGAACCGGCGTCGGGCTGGTGGTGGTCGGGGTGGTGGGTCCGGGAGTGGCCGGGGCTGGAGCCACGGGGCCGCCCGTCATCGCCGGGGCGGGGACGCCGAGGCCGACGATGGGCTGGTTGAGGCGGATGTCGCCGGTGGAGCCGAGGAAGCGGGCATCGCCGAAGCTGAAGATGCCGCCGTCGCCGGCCACCAGCCAGAACCCGTTGCCGCTGGCCGTGCGGGCCATCCCCACCACGGGGGTGTTGACCCGGGCCGAACCGAGCTCGGTGGCGTCCCCGAAGCTGAGCACCTCTCCGCTGGCGGCGGCCTGCCAGTAGCCCCGGCCGCTGGCCGTGGGGGCCATGGCCACGATGGCCTTGCCGCTGGGCTGACCCGAGCCGAAGAAGCCGGCGTCGCCGAAGGTGAAGATGCCGCCGTCGGAGGCGACCATCCAGTAGCCCTTGCCCGAGGTGGTGGGGGCCATGCCGACGATGGGCTTGTTGAGTTTGATGGCGCCGGTGGAGCCGTAGAAGGC
>JBIOYN010000210.1:0-8816 GCA_044870155.1 Acidimicrobiia bacterium
TCGGGGCCGCCTCGGTGGGGTCGGCCCACGCCGCCCGGAACGGCCCGGTGAGGATCAGAAGGCCGCCGCCGAACATGACCAGGTGGGTCGGGCTGAGCAGCGCTTCGATGTCGACCTCGATGCCGAACAGCGAGTGCCACACGAGGTCGCCGGCGGCGCCGGTGGCGAAGACGGCCAGGCCGGCGAGGACCAGGGCGTGCCCCGGGGGGATCGCCTCCGCCCGGCGCCGGCCCGGGACGGCGCGGCGTCGGACGATCCCCAGAGCGTGGAAGGCGGTGGCCAGGAATCCCGAATAGAACAGGGCGTGCCATGGCGTGAAGATCGATTCCGGCTTGGCGTGGTTGTGGGCCCAGCCGTCGACGAACAGACCCACGACCAGCCAGACACCGAAGGCCACCGCCAGCAGACCCTCGCGCCTGGTCAGGCCGGGCGGGCCCGGACGGGAATCGACGTCTCGGATCGCCTGCATGACAACTCCATCATCGGCCGAAACTCGCCGAACCTGCCCGCCCAATCGGGCATTTCGCGATGGTGGCCCTTCCGTGTCACCCGCGCGGCCGATCTATTCGTCTGTCCGGACATGGAACCCATCATCGAAGTCGACGGCCTGCGCAAGGCCTATCCCCGGCTGCGGGGCGCACCCCGCATGGCCCTCGACGGGCTCGACCTCGTCGTTCCCGATGGCGGCGTGTTCGGGCTGCTCGGTCCCAACGGCTCGGGCAAGACGACGACCATCCGCTGTCTGCTCGGCCTGGCCCGCCCCAGCGCCGGGGGGGTGCGGGTCTTCGGCCACACCCTCCCCGACGGGCTGCCCCGGGTCCTGGCCCGCACCGGTGCCATCGTGGAGTTCCCCGCCCTGTTCCCGACCATGACCGGCCGGGAGAACCTCCGCCTGCTGGGCGCCATCGCCGGGGTGGGCCGCCGGCGGGTCGACGAGGTCCTCGGGCAGGTGGGCCTGGCCGATCGGGCCGGAGACCCCGTCCGGCGCTATTCCCTGGGGATGCGCCAGCGTCTCGGGCTCGCCGCCGTGCTGTTGAAGGACCCGGCCCTCCTCGTGCTCGACGAGCCCGCCAACGGGCTCGACCCGGCCGGCATCCGGGAGGTCCGGGAGCTGCTGCGGGCCTTGGGCGCCGAGGGCCGGACCGTCGTCGTCTCCAGCCACCTGCTGGCCGAGGTGGAGCAGACCTGCGACGCCGTGGCCATCCTCAGCCGGGGGCGCTGCGTGGCCTCCGGCCCCGTGCGCGACGTGCTCGCCGGCGGGGCCGACGCCGTGCTCGTCCGGGTCGACGACCCCGCCGCCGCCCTCCGGGTCCTCCAGCGTGCCGGCTTCGCCGTGGAAGGGGCCGGGGCCCACCTCCGCGTGCTGGTCGCCGCCGGGCGGGCGGGCGAGATCACCCGCGTGCTGGGGGCGGAAGGGCTGTGGCTGACCGAGCTGCGGCCCGAACAGGAGCGCCTGGAGGACTGGTTCCTGCGCCTCACCGCCGAACTCGATGCTGCGCCCCCGGCGCCTCCGACGCCCGTCGACCTCACCCCGACCGGGGAGCGTGTGGCATGAAGCTGCTCGTCGTGGAAGCCCGCCGAGCCCTGCACCGCCGGGCGGTGTGGACGCTGCTGGGCGTGGCCCTGGCCCTGATCGCCGTCGCCGCCGTGGTCGCCTTCACCGACAGCGCCGACCTCGACCTGGCCCGCCTGCGGGCCACGGGTGATCACCACCCGGCGGTCATGACCAGCTGGTGGGTGCCCGGCACCGGTGACGGTGCGCTGGCCATCACCGCCATCTTCCTGGCCGTGGGTGGTCTCATCGGCGGGGCGGTGGTGATCGGCGGCGAGTGGAAGGCAGGGACAGTGGGCACGGTGCTCACCTGGGAGCCCCGGCGCCGGCGGCTGCACGCCGCCCGGCTCGGAGCCTGCGGGATCCTGGCCTGGCTGCTGGCCTTCGGCCTCCAGGCCGTGTTCCTGGCCGGTTTCCTGCCCGCCGTGGCCGTCCACGGATCGGCGGCCGGTGCCGACGGGGCCTGGGCGCTCGCCCTGGTCGGGGCCATGGCCCGCATCGCCGGGCTGGCCGCCCTGGCCGCTGTGCTGGGCGGCGCGGTGGCGACCGCCGGCCGGGGCTCGGCGCCGGCGCTGATCCTCGTCGGCGGCTGGCTGGCCGTGGTCGAGGCCATCCTGCGGAACTGGAAGCCCCCACTCGGCCGCCTTCTGCTGGGTGAGAACGCCACCATCATGCTCACCTGGCGCGAGCTCGACGGCGTCACGTGGACACGGCCGCCGGCCCAGGCGCTCGCCATCCTGACGGTCTACGTGCTGGCCGCCGCCGTTCTCGCCGGCGTCTGGTTCGAGCGGCGCGACGTCGCCGGCGCCTGATCCGCCCATGATCCGACGGGGACTGCGAGCATGGCCGGGCGTGGGCCACGCCCTCACCTCCCCGTCGCGCCGCCTCGACGGGCTCGCCGCCATGCTGGCCGACGCCCTCCGGTCCGCCTGTGGGAGCCCGACCGGCCTGGCCATGGCCGCCGCCGGCGGGGCGACGATCCAGCTGGCCGACGTCGTCGCCCCCGCCACCCGGGTGGCGGTCGCCGGTGCCGGCGTCGACGTCAACCGGCTGGTCGTCACCCTCTTCGAGCAGGAGGGGTCGTCCCTGGTGCGCCTGGCCCGGCTCTTCGTCGACGACCGCAACGCCGCCGAGGACCTCGTCCAGGAGGCCTTCATCCGCCTGGCCCGCAGCGCCACCCGCATCGAGGACCGCACCAAGGCGGCCGCCTACCTGCGCTCCATCGTCCTCAACCTGGCCCGGGACCACAACCGGCGGGGCTTGGTGTCGCTGCGTCACCAGCTGCCCTTCGACGACCGGCGGGCGTCGGTGGAGGACGAGATCGCCCTGCGGGACGACCAGCGGGGCGTGATCGAGGCCCTGCGGGGCCTGCCCCACCGCCAGCGGGACTGCCTGGTCCTGCGCTACTACCACGAGCTCGGCATCGACGACATCGCCACCACGCTCGCCATCTCCCCCAACTCCGTGAAGACCCATCTCCAGCGCGGTCTGGCCGCCCTGGAGCGTCGCTTGGCCGGCCGGGGGGACGAGCCATGAGCGCCCTGGAGGAGCAGCTGCGTCAGGCCCTGGCGGCCGGGACGGCCGGCGTGGACGAGAGCGCGGACCTCTTCGCCCGGGTGCAGCTGAGCATCGACGAGGACCGGCGCCTGCAGGCCCGCCGGCGCCGCACCGCCGGCGTGGTGGCCTGCTTGGCGGGGGCGCTGGTCGCCGCCGTCGCCGCCGTGACCGATTTCAACGAAGGAGAGTTGCGAATGGACTGGTGGATTCTCGAGCTGATCAGCACGGCGGTGCTGGTCGGGGTGGCCCTGTGGCTGGGACCCCTCATCAAGCGTTACGGGAAGAGCTACGCCGCCGACGTCTTCCGGGCCAATCCCAGGACGGGCAAGAGCTTCATCGTGCTGACGGACTTCGCCTACTACCTCATCTTCTTCGCCTACATCCTCTTCACGTTGAGCTTCGAGCCCAAGGGGAGCTGGGCGGACACGGTGAACGCCGGCCAGCTCCAGCACGAGACCGCCCGCCTGGGGGGCATCCTCCTCATCCTGGGTTTGCTCCACGGCGTGAACCTGCTGGCGCTGCCCATCATGGGCCGGCTCCTCACCCTCAACCGCCGGCTGGACGAGGGCGCACCGCCGCCGGCTCCGACTCCCGCCGACCAGGCCGCACCCCACCCGTGAGCCGGTGCTGATCGCCGTCCTCCTGATCGTGGTGCTCGTGGGGGCGGTGGCCGCCGCCGGGGTGGCGGCCGCCTCCGGGAGCCGCGACGCGGAGCGCTCGTTCTTCGGGGGGGCGGGACCGCCGCTCGTCCTGCTCGGAGGCGTGGTGGGGGTCGTCGTCCTGGTGACGGCGGCGCTGTTCCTGGTCGGGGTCCGGGGCGGTGGCGGCGGCGGGGACGCCGAGAGCCCGACGCCCTCCACCTCCACGCCGGGCACCTCCACGCCGACCACCTCGGCTCCGTCCGTCGCCGATCCGGCGCCGGCGCCGGCCCTGCCGGCGGGTGGTGCGCCGGCCCTGGCGGCGGAGGCCGGTCCGCACCTCACCATCACGTCCGGGGCCTCACCCGCCACCGTGGACCGCCTGCCCGACCGTGCCGTCCTGGTGGTGACGGCCGACGGCTTCAAGCCGGGGACGGGCGAGGTGGCCCAGTGCCGGCTGCACGCCGAGGGCAGGCCGGACTGCGTCAACCGCTTCCCCGTCCAGTTCGACGACGGCGGCACCGCCCGATTCCAGTACCTCGTGTCCGAGGAGGTGGGCTCCGACGGCCACTGCGGAGCCGGGCAGGCATCCTGCCTGGTGGTGGTGTTCGGCGCGCACGGCGAAGATCGCGGGTCGGCGTTCACCGTCTTCGGTGCTGCGGCCCCACCCCCCGGCCGGGTGCGCATCGAACCCCAGGCCGGTCTCTCCGACGGCGACATCGTCACCGTCTCCGCCTCCGGGTTCCCGCCCGCCACGCGGCTGGTCGCCACCCAGTGCCCGCCCGGCCCGGTCATCGATCCGGGTCGGTGCCGGGGCGCGGTGGCCGGCCGCACCGGTCCCGAGGGCGCGGCCGTGTTGCGCCTCACGGTGCGCACCGGCGAGGTGGGCGGGGTGGCCTGCGGGTCCCGCCGGCCGTGCTCGGTCAGGGTGGTGGCCGAGGCGCCCGTGGCTCCTGTGTCGCTCCCGGTCGCCTTCTCGGGTGGCCCGTCCGTGCGCTACGGCGGCGGGCGGCTGGCCGGCGGGCTCACGCTGACCGTCCTGCTCCTGGTGCTGGCCTGGCGGCTGTTCCGGGCCACGGACTGGCAGGAGCCGGCGGCGGCCTCCACCCCCGAGATGGACCGGGCCGTCCTCGACGGCTGATGCTGAGCGCATCGGTGCCGGGGAATCTTCCCGGCTCCGGTCACCCGGCAGAGCGACTCACTCGTCAGTCGAGATGGCGGTGCCGATCCGGCCCGCAACCCCGATGGACGAAGGAGACGTCAATGCAGCCAATCCTGACCAGAAGCCGGATCGGCCGGGCGGCAGCTGTCGCCGCCCTGGTGGGCATCCCGGTGTTCATCGCCCAGCTTTCTCCCGCCGTCTCCGCCGGCGCCCAGGTCACCCGGGGGGAGTTCAACGTGTTCGCCGCCGGCGTGGGGGACCCACGATTCGAGCACCTGTCCGGCCACGCCCAGATGGTCCGGGCCGCCGACGGCAAGACCATCGTGACGGTGGCGGTCACGGGCCTGGTTCCCGGCACCACCTACCCGGTCCACGTACACGCCGCTCCCTGCGCCGTGGGCCTGGCCGACGGCCACTTCCAGTTCCAGCCCGGCGGCGCCGTGGACGCCTACAACGAGCTGTGGCCCGGTTTCACCGCCAACGCCGCCGGCGCCGGCAACGGTATGGCCGTGGCCGAGCGGACAGCGGGACTGAACGCCGTGTCGGTGGTCATCCACTCTCCCGACCGGAGCCCCGCTCCCAAGGTGGCCTGCGCCGACCTGGAGTAACTGGCCGGCGACGAGCGGAGACCAGCGGGCCCCGGCATGTCCGGGGCCCGCGTCGTGGCCGGGAACGTGCACCTCACACCGGTGAACGGCCAGGACAAACCCGCCTCCGGGTGCGTGATCGGACGAACGGCGGCCGAAATGGCGCCGTCGGGCTATATCGCTCTGGTCCCCTCCCGGACTTACCCTCGAACGAGAGGTGGCTGGGACGGGGCAAGAGTCTCGGCCTGAGGTGGAGGACGACTTGAACAGCGGCGAGAACCTGGAAACCGATCGCCGCGGGCGGTCGTGGCCCGTCCGGCCACTGACCGCCGGCCTGCTCGGCGTCCTGCTGGCGGGCACCCTGGGTGTGACGTTCCTCTCCCGCCAGGTGGTGCGGGACCAGGAGCAGCGACTTCTGGATCAGCGGGCGGCGGAGGCGAGCGCACTGCTGTCGCTGTCCACGAGCCGGTCCCAGGAGCTGTTCCGTTCGCTGTCGGCGATCGTGGAGCTCACCGGTACGGATGCCACCGCCTTCTCGAAGGCGGTGCAGCCCGCCATCGGCGCCCGGCTCTTCGGCGCCGCCGCCCTGTTCCAGCAGGACGGCTCCGGCTACCGGGCGCTCGTCACCGAGGGCGAGGGGCTGGTTCCCGGCCAGGCGGCGCCGGAGGCGGCGGTGGCCACCCTCGACCGGGCGGGCGCTGACGGTGTGCTCGTCTACACGCCGGTCTACCGGGTGGGCGAGGCCCGCCACCTGGGATCGGCCGCACTCGTCCCCGGGCTGAGCCCGCGGACGTTGATCTACGGCGACTCGGTGCTCCAGCCGCCGGCCCCGTCCGAAGACCGGCCCGAGGGCGGCCCCTTCGGAGACCTGGAGGGCCTCCTCTACGCCAGCCGGGACGCCGATCCCGACCAGGTCGTGATCGTCACCCCGGGCTTCGACGCCGCCGGTCGCACCGCCCGGGAGCAGGTCACCGTGGGCGCCGACCGGTGGCTGCTGGTGGTCTCTCCCCGTCACGCGCTGGTGGGTAGCCTGACCGCCCGTCAGCCCTGGCTCTTCCTGGCCGGCGGGCTGGTGGCGTCGCTCCTCATCTCGGCGCTCGTCGAGGTCCTCTCCCGGCGCCGGCGCTACGCCGACGCCCTGGTGGCGGTGCGCACCGCCGAGCTCCAGCAGTCGCTCACCGAGCTGGACGCCGCCCAGGCCCGCCTGGTGGCCCAGGAGCGGCTGGCCGCCATCGGCCAGCTGTCCTCGGCGGTGGGGCACGAGCTGCGCAACCCCCTCGGCGTCCTCTCCAACGTCATCTACCTGCTGGCCACCAAGCTGGGTCGCGACGACCCCTGGCTCGACCGTCAGCTGCGGACGGCCGAGCGCGAGGTGGGCGCCGCCACCCTCATCGTCTCCGATCTGCTCGAGTTCGCCCGGCCCCGGGAGCCCATCTTCATCGAGGTCGACCTGCCGGCCCTGGTCGACGAGGTGCTGTCGGTGTCGCCGGCTCCGAGCGGCATCCAGGTCGCCTGTCGCTGGGGGCCCGACCTGCCCGCCCTGCGAGGGGACCGGGACCAGCTCCGCCAGGTGCTGCTCAACTTGGTCAACAACGCCTTTGACGCCATGGGCGACGCCGGCCTGCTGGCCCTGGAAGCCGAATACCACAACGGCGGGGTCGTGCTCACCGTGGGCGACACGGGCACGGGGATCGACCCCGAGGCCCGACCACGGCTCTTCGAACCGTTCTTCACCACCAAGGCCAAAGGCATCGGGCTGGGCCTGGCTGTGACCCTGCGCATCGTCGAGGCCCACGGAGGTTCGATCGACGTCAAGTCCACCGCCGGGTCGGGGGCCGTCTTCCGCCTGAGCCTGCCGGCGGTGCCCGTGTCGGCCACGGTGGCGCCATGAGCGCCGCCAGCGACCTGGTGGTGGACGACGAGCGGGGAATGCGCGAGACGGTCAGCGAGATCCTTGAGGCCGTCGGCTACGAGGTCACCACCGCCGCCACCGGCGACGACGCCCTCGTCCGGTTGCAGCAGCGGGAGTTCGACGTCGTGGTCATGGACATCCGCATGCCCGGCCGCGACGGGATCTCCGTCCTCCAGGAGATCGGGGGCCCGCCCCCGCCCGTCGTGATGATGACGGCCTACGCGGTGGAGGATCAGCTGAAGGCGGCGGTCGACGCCCAGTCCTTCGCCGTCGTGCACAAGCCCGTCCCGCCCGCCTACTTGCTCGATCTGGTCGCCCGAGCCGCCGCCGCGGCGTGAACGCCGCGCACCCACCCGGCCGGTGAGCGGGATGGGCGACATTCTCATCGTCGACGACGACGAAGGGACGCGCGACACCCTCGTCGACATCCTCGTTCTGGCGGGCTTGGCCGCCCAGGCGGTGGGCTCGGCGGGTGAGGCGCTGACCGCCCGGATGACGGCGCCGCCCGCCCTGGCCGTCATCGACTACCGCCTTCCCGACGGCACCGGCCTCGAGCTGGCCGCCCGGTTCAAGCGGGAGGACCCTGACCTGCCCGTGATCGTCCTGACCGGCAACGCCAGCCTGGAGACGGCCGTGGCCGCCGTCGGGCAGGTCGACGAGTACCTCACCAAGCCGGTTGTCCCCGAGCCCTTCCTGCGGGCGGTCCGCGCCGGGCTGGAGCGCCGGCGCCTGGTGAGCGAGAACCGCGACCTCCTCAAGCGGCTCCAGGAGGCCAACCTCACCCTGGAGACGCGCGTCCGGGAGCGGACCGAGGCGCTGGCCCACCAGGCCCTCCACGACGCCCTCACCGGCCTGCCCAACCGGGCCCTGCTCGTGGACCGCCTCGACCAGGCACTGGCCGGCTCCGCTCGGACGGGCCGCCCGGTGGCCGTCCTGTTCATCGACGTCGATCACTTCAAGCTCTTCAACGACAGCCGGGGCCACGCCGTGGGCGACGAGCTGCTGGTCGGGGTGGCCCGGCGCCTGGCGCGGACGGTCCGCCCCGCCGACACGGTGGCCCGGTTCGGCGGCGACGAGTTCGTGGTCGTCTGTCCCGACGGCGGCACCCTCCAGGGGGCCACGGCCATGGCAGCCCGGATCTCGGCCGCCCTCGGTCAGCCGCTCCGGCTGGAGGACCAGGACGTCTTCCTCACCGTGAGCATCGGGCTGGCCGTGTCGGGCGCCGTCATGTCGGCTGAATCCCTCCTGCGCGACGCCGACGCCGCCATGTACCGGGCCAAGCAGCAGGGGCGGGCGCGCTGCGAGTTCTTCGACGAGACCATGCGCACGGAGGCCGCCGGCCGGCTCGAGCTGCAGACGGCGCTGCACTGGGCCATCGAGCGGGACGAGATGCGGGTCTTCTACCAGC
>JBIOYN010000211.1:0-10704 GCA_044870155.1 Acidimicrobiia bacterium
GGCCCCGCACCGCCGCCTTCTGGCCCAGGAACGACGGGTCGAGGCCGGCCGCCAGCTTGGCCGCCGCCTTGTCGACGGACCGCTGCGCCGCCTCCAGGTTCGGTGCCCGCTCCAGCTCCTTGGCCAGGGCCTCGAGCTGGCGGGCCACCTCGGCCTGCTTGGTGCCCTGCCTGGCCAGGGACTTGGCCGCCGTGCGGAGCGCCTCCGCCTCCTTCTCGGCCAGGGCCTGCTCGGCGGCCCGGCGCCGGCGGACATCGTCCTGGGCGTTGGGCAGGAGCGCCAGCCCCAGGGCGAGGACCACCACGCCGCCGCTCAGCGCCAGGCGCCGGGGCTGGAGGTGGACCCGCACGGCGTCGGCCGCCTTCCGGCCGGTGGCCAGGGCGGTGGCCCGGGTGCGGACCCGTTCGGCCAGGGGTCCGTCCGGCAGGCGGCCGGCTTCGAGTTCGAGGGCGGTGGCGAAGGCGTCGCCGGTCTCGAGACCCCGGTCGGCGGCCCGGGCGGTCATGGACGGGCTGATCCTCAGCACCACGCCGGTCACGACCAGGGCCATCAGCGCCAGCGCGAAGCAGGCGACCGCCGCCGGCTCCGGCCACGCCCAGGGCTGCAGCCGTCCCACCACCACGAGGACGAGGGCAATGCCGGCCAGCACCGGCGCCACCAGCTGCCCGGTGGCGACCGTCCACGCCAGCCGGAGCCGGCGGCGCACGGCCGTCAGCAGTGACTGCAGTCCCGGCACCGCCGTCGTCAGCGGCACCCGCTCCCGGTTCCGGCGTTCCTGACGGGCGAGGGGTGCCGGTGAGGAACGCCGGAACGGGAGCGACCGGGGGAGGCCCAGCTTCACCGCTCCTCCCGGGCGGGCGTGGCCAGCCGGCGGGCGGCCAGCGTCAGGCCACCCAGGGACAGGAGCCCATAGCCGATCAGCGCCAGCACCCACATGGGGATGCGGTTGAGCAGCGGCGCCTGCCACTGGGCGGCGGCCAGCTGGTCGATGACGCCGTCTCCGTTGAGATCGACCCCGCCGGGCACGGCCTGGGGACCGACCAGGCTGCGCGCCTCGTCGGTGATCACGACCTTGCCCTCGAAGGCACCCACGGCGGTGGCGACGGTCACCCCGGAGCCGCTCTCCACGCTCACCCCGAACTCCTGGTTCGGCGGCCGTACCCGCTGCTTGATCAGCTCCTGCAAAGGCGTGAAGGGCGACGGCAGGGGCGAGCTCATCTCCGGGGCCCGGCCGAGCACGTCGGCGGTGGCCATGAGGGGATTGAGGGCCAGCAGCAGCTGGGCCCGGCCCTCGGGGCCGTCGCGGGCGATGAGCATCTGGGCGCCGAAGGCGACGAAGGTGCCCACGCTGAGGAGGGCCACCAGGGCGTAGGAGACGACGGTGGCGCCCTGGACCCGGCGCATGAGCGTCGAGCACGTCAGCGCCAGCGACCCCAGCGTGAAGGCCACGGCCAGCACCATGAGCACGCCCCGTACGACCTCACCCGGTTCCACCCCGCCCAACAGGAACGACACCCCGAAGAGCGGCAGGGTGGCGACGATCAGGAAGGTGACGAACACCAGCGACGACGCCAGCTTCCCGGCCAGGATCGACGACGGCCGCAGCAGCGTCACCTGCATGGGCGCCAGCGTGCGCCGCTCCCGCTCGCCGGCGATCCCACCGGCGGCCAGGGCGGGGACGATGAAGCACACCAGGATCAGCATGGTGAAGAGCAGCGTCTGGAAGGCGGCCCGCCCCAGCGACGCCAGCCGCATGGCCCCGCCCAGGCCGCTGCCGGCGCCCAGGTAGAGGATCCACAGGGCGAACGTCAGGAGCACCAGGTAGATGGTGAGGACGAGGAAGGAGCGCTTGCGGCGCATCCGCTCCTTGAGCTCCCGGGCCAGCACGGGGTTGAGCGGGCGCCGGAAGACGGCCGGCACCGGGAACGAGCTCAGCCGGCGCCTCATCGGACGATCCCTTTCGTGACGGAGAGGAACAGGTCCTCGAGGCCGCCGTCGGCGCCCGTCACCTCGACGACGTCGAGGCCCTCCTCCACCACCAGGCGCCGCACCAGCGCCGCCTGCTCGGCCTCGTCGGCCACCCGGTGGCGCTGCACCTCACCGCCGGCCAGGCGCACGAGGACGGTGCGCTCGCCGGAGTACCGGGCGCCGATGTCAGCCGGTGCGCCCTGGGCCAGCAGCTTGCCCGCCTCCAGGATGGCCACGTGGGAGCACATCTCCTCCAGCTCGGCCAGGATGTGCGAGCTGATGACCACGGTCTTGCCCATGGCCGCCAGCTCGCCCACCAGGGCGCGCAGGTCGATGCGGGCCCGGGGGTCGAGGCCGGAAGCGGGCTCGTCGAGGATGAGGATGTCGGGGTCATGCACCAGCGCCCGGGCCAGGCTGAGGCGCTGCTGCATGCCCCGGGACAGGGAGTCGACCATGGCGTCGCGCTTGCCGGAGAGGTCGACGAGCTCGAGGAGCCCCTCGATCAGGCCCGGCCAGGTGGCGGCGGGCACCCGGTAGGCGGCGGCGAAGAACTCGAGGTACTCGCTCACCCGCAGGCCGTCGTAGACGCCCATCACGTCGGGCATGTAGCCCACCTGCCGGCGCACCCCCCGGGGGTCGGCGGCGGGGTTGACGCCGCCCACCTCGACCTCGCCGTCGGTGGGGGCGAGGAGGGAGGCGAGGATGGAGAACGTGGTGGTCTTGCCCGCCCCATTGGGGCCGATGAGGCCGAACACCGAGCCTTTGGGCACCTCGAGGTCGAGCCCGTCGACGGCGAAGAGGTCGCCGAAGCGCCGGGTCAGGCCCTTGGTGCGGACGGCCAGCTCGGCGCCAGGCCGGGGGGCCGGCTCGAAGGCCGGCGGTGTGGCCGACGTCGGCGTGACGGCGGTCATGAGGCCTCCCCGATGGTCAAGGTGGCGTCGGGCGACATCATCGAGAAGTCCACGGTGAAGCGCAGGAACACGACGCCCCCGTTGGCGGCGCCGGGGGGCAGGAAGAACTGGCTCAGCCCGCCGCCGCCCATCACCCCGTCGAAGCCGGGGGCGGGGACGGGCACGGCCGGCACCGGCGCCATCACCGGGGGTGGGGCCGTGTTCGGGACGGCGGCGCCCGGCGCCACGTCGGGTGCCGGCACGGGCACGGTGGTGGGGACGGGCACGGCCGGCATCACGCTGAAGCCGCCGAAGCGGTTGGCGATGGCGTCGGCGCCGACCTTGCCGTCGAAGACGACCCCGCCCCGGATGATGGCCCGCTTGTCGCCGAAGACCACGACGCCGTTGGGCCCGTTGAAGATCCCGTCGAGGGGCTGCCAGCGCCCGTCGACCCACACCTCGGCGGCCGACGAGCCCAGGGACGAGTTGAGGACCAGCTGGCGGGTGGAGGTGTCGACGCCTGCCGGCAGGGTGAACTTGACCACGGTGGCCTCGCCGCTGCCGGCGTCCATCCCCTTGAAGAAGCTGGGGAACGGACCCCGGACGACCTCCCGGCGCACGGCCAGCGGCGCCACCCGGCCGTCGGGGGCGCCGACCACGGCCCGGCCGAGCACGGCGGTGCGCCCAGGGGCGGGCGACGACCGCCCGTCGACGGTGAGGGCGGGGTGCCACTCCCGGGTCCAGCCCACGGCGAAGGCGCCGGTGGCCAGGCGCTCGTCCAGGAGGGTGTCGCTGGCCGCCGTCTGCCACAGGGCGAGGTTGACGGGGCCGTCCTGCTCGGTACCGAAGGGGCCGCTGTTGTTGAACTGCTGGCCCCAGATGTCCCAGCCGGAGAGGTCGAAGTTCCTCTGGGAGGTGTCGAGGGTCCAGTTCCGGGATTCGCCGGGGCCGAGGTCGCCCACCTGCACGCGGGCGCCGGCGGCGAAGACGACGGCCTCGTGGATGGGGAAGGGCAGCCCGTTCTTGACCGTGCCGGTGAGCTGGGTGTCGCCGGCCGGGGCGGTGGCCGTCACCTCCAGGCGGCCGGGGAGGTCGACGGGCCCGGACGCCTTGAGCACGCCGAACTCGCCCGAGGCCAGCGGCAGGCGGGCGGCGCTGCCCGAGCCCGCCGCCGGCGGACCGGCCGTGGGCAGGGACCCGATGCCGTTGCGCATGGCGGGCCGCACCGTCCAGCCCCCGGGCAGGTCGACGGTGGCGGTGCCGGCCTGGCGGCGCGTGAAGCCCACCCAGGTGGTGGCCACGGTCCCCTGGCTGTCGGTGTCGAGGACGGTGGCGTGGGCCAGCCCGGTGCCGGGGCGCAGGGAGTTGCCGCCCGCCCAGGCCACGCCGGTGAAGAGGAGGGCGACGACGGGGACGGCCACCCAGGCCAGCTCGGGCCGGCGCCGGCGGCGCAGCACGACGGCCGTGACCGGCCCGACGACGAGGATGTAGACGCCGAGGAAGCCGAGCAGAGTGGCGAGGCGGGGAAGGCGCAGGCCGGCGTCGCCGGCCAGGCTGTCGGCCACCTGGTCGCCGCCGAAGGCGTCGACGCCGGCGGGCCGGGAGGCGGTGGTCGGCTCCACCAGGCCGGCCCAGCGCCCGGCGGCCATGGCCCCGTCGACGAGGCGCACCTCGCCCTGGCCGGCGATCTTGCGTAGGTTGGTGGGACCCGGCGCGGGGTTGGGCTGCCATTCGGCGGGCAGGCCGTCGACGGGCGCTGAGGCGCCGTCGTCGAGGAGAAGGTGCCCGCCGGCGCCGACCCAGCGCAGCAGGTTGCTGCGGGCCGAGGGCGCCAGAGCGGCGAGCTCGCCGGCGGCCAGGCCGACGGTGGACAGGCTGTCGAGGGCGGCGGGGGCGGCGAGCAGGGCGGCGTCGAGGGCGGCGAAGCGGGCCACGCCGGCGTCCACGGCCAGGGGGACGGTGCCGGGCAGGGGGCGCCCGTCGGACAGGCCCGGGGAGAGGCCGACGAGCTCGGCGTCGTCGGCGGCCTTGAGATCGCCCTTGCCCGTGCCCACGGCCTGGCCGTTCTGGCGCAGCTCGACGGTCAGGGAGTCGGTGATCTTGGCCACCCCGCCGGGCACGACGAGCAGGAAGCGCTTCACGCTGCCGCCGGCGACCTCGACGGGGAGCGTGGTGACGGCCTGCTCCCGCCCCGGCGCCTTCACGGCCAGCTCGCCGTGGATGAGCCGCTCGGCGGACACCGTGACCCTGATGGGGACCGCCCGCCCGGGGACATGGAAGCCGCCGTAGCCGGCCTGGACTTCGAGGCGCGTGGCGGCCAGGGCAGGCACGGGGGCCAGGGGCCCGATACCCACGCCGGCGCCGGCCGCGAGGAACAGCCCGGCCAGCGTCGCCAGGAGCAGACGCGCCCCAGCACGACTTGTCGTCACACCTGCCCGCCTTTCGCCGTGTCCAGTATTCCCGGCGCGATGCGTCGCCGGACATCGCATTTCCGGCGATTCATGTGACCTTGGACGCTCGGTCGATCCGGATCGTTCCCGGGTTCTTCCCGGTTCATCGGCGGCGGTTCCGGGCGGGCGGGGGCAAAGCTGCCCGCCGGCGGCGGGCGGGGGCGTCACCAAGCGGCGCGAACCGGGAGCAAAGCGACGACCCGTGAGGACGGGCGGCGGTCCCGGCGCAGGGCCGGTGTCAGCCGTGGGCCGACCCGAGGAGACCAGCGGCGGTCGCCACCAGCTCGGCGTTGCCGGATGCCGGGCGGCCGTCGGGCAGGACGAGCGTGTCCTCCAGCCCGATCCGGATGTCGCGACCGGCCCGCACGGCCGCTTCGAGCACGGCCCAGGTCGCCTGTCCGGCGCCGTGGTGGAGGCGAGGTTCGGGCCGCCCCGCCCGGTCGAGGGCGGCGTCGATCCCGGCGGCGGCGTCCACGGCCGCGCCGGCGTCGTCGTCGATCCCGTCGATCCCGTCGATCTCGACGAGCAGGCGGAGCCAGCGCACCCCGTCGCCGATCAGGCCGGCGAGCCGCTCGACGTCGCCGGGGCCGGCGAGCCCGGCCTCCAGTCCGACGCCCCGTCCTCCCAATTCAGCACACAGTTCGAGCACGCCGTCCTCGCTGAGGTTGACCGAGACGAAGTCGGGCAGCTCCGTCCAGCCCCGCACCGCCGCCAGGCGCCCGTCCGGGGTGCCCTCGATCCACTGACCGGTGGTCAGGCCGACGGGGATGCCGGGACAGGCGGCCCGGACGGCCCGGAGGGCGGCGGCGCAGGCGCCGGCCTCGAGCGTCTCGGCTCCGTCCTCGCTCCGGGGATGCAAATGGAGAGCGCCGGCGCCGGCGGCCACCGCCCGCCGGGCGTCCGCCGCCAGCTCGGCTGGGGTGACGGGGACGCCGGCGTGCTCGGCGACCGTCCGCGACCCGTTCAGGCATCCCTTGAGGAGCACGGAGAAGTCAACCGACGGGCGGCAGCCACACGGCGTCAGCCACCGTGCCGACCGTCGACGCGCCGACATTGCGAACACGGGTGAGATCCGGTAGCTCAGCGACGGCCAGGGTGGTTCCCTGTTTGGCGTCGACCACAAGGAGCTGACTGCCGTCGGGCGACCACGTCAGGGGGAGCCATCCGGTCAGGGTCCGGCGTTCGCCGGTCGTGGGATTGATGAACAGGGTGGTGGTCGGCGGCTGCTTAGGCTGGTCGAAGATGGCAAGCGCCATCCAGCCGCCTTTGCCCCAGGCGGTGTTGCCGACGTCAGGTACTTGCGGGTCGAGCTCCGAGCTGCTGCCGTCAGGCCTGATGATCGAGAGCTTCGGTCCCTTGGGCTCTCGCTTCAGCGCCACGATCTCTCCATCCGGCCCCCACGATGCGCCGGCCACGGTCGATCCGGAGAGCACGGCGGAACTGCGCTTCGCGGCCGGGTCCCAGAGCCGGATCTCCTCGATCAGCTCTGGGCTGCTGCTTGCCAGCCGGTTGTAGAGGATGCGGCAGTCCTCGGCCACGTCGGGGCCCGAGCCCGGCTCCAAACCGAGGTCTTGCACAGGAACGAGTTGGTCCCCGGCGAGCTCCTGGAGATGGTCGGCGTAACCGACTTCTCGTTGAGCGGCGGCAACGATGAGCTTGTCTCGACAGCCGCCCAGTGTCGTCACCCGCGAGTTTGAGGTCACCCGACGGAAGCCGGGCGGCGAGAAGGTCATCTCGTAGAGGTCGGCGTTCAGGGTGTCGGCGCCGGCATTGACGAAAAACCGGCCCACTGGCGCCGGACCTTGAATGGCCACCAGATCGGTGGGCCGGACCACTTTTGGCGCCGACTCTTCTTGTTGCTTGTTGGCGCAGGCCGACCCGGTCAGGGTGGCCGCGACCAAAACCACCATGGCTCGGCGCACATTCGCCACCCTATCGACCCTGGCAGTCATGGTTGCCCATGTCAGCAGCCGAACGGATTGGCGCAGAAGTGCTCTAGGTATCCGGCGAACTTGAAGCCTCGGGCGAGGACGGCGTCCTTGTCAGTCTGCGGAAACTCCCAGAGGCCTTCGCCGACCGACCCTTGGTAGCCGTTGCTACCGCCGAAGCGCGTGCAGCGGGGGCGGCAGCCGTCCTCCCACCAGGCGTTGACGGCGTTGCGGTGGAAGTCCGCCATGTCCCCCCAGGCATAGGGAGGGACCACCGAGCCCTTGAGGTAGTTGCCTGGGTTTTGCTGGATGGAGCCCTTGATCGTGACGCCTCGCACCGGAACCTCGAATCCGAGGCTGATCGAGTAGTCCTCCGGTGTCTTTCCCTCTTTCCAGCTGTGCCCCAGGATGTTCGACCCTTGGGCGTCGTTGTAGGCCATGCCAGGCCCGCTGATCGTTATGCGCGAGCCGTTGGCGGCGTCCACGCCGCCGACTCCGCACATAACGAACTGGACGGTCGGCTGGTTGAAGCGGTCGTGGCGAGCCCCGTCCTGGCTGTAGAGGTGGAACTTGAAGAAGCCCTTCTCGTTGCGCTTGCTGATCGGGTATTCAGCTGGTGGCAGGTAGGCGGTGAAGCCCTCCCGGTCGGTATCGCGCACGCAAGTGGTCGAGGAGGAGTCGGCGGCGAATGGGTGGACCAGGGGTTTTGCCGTGAATGGCAAACGGTCGATGATGTCGCCGACGGCGTTGACCACGAGCTCCGTCCCGTTGATGGGACCGACGTGGGTGCGGCCGTCGGGCGTGAGGGTCATGATGCCGCTGGCCTGCAGCTGGTGATATTGGTCGACGTCGTCGGAGCCTGCAGCGGCGGCCGGCACGATGCCGGCGAGGAACATCGAAGCGGCGGCGGCGGTCACGATCAGGGGGTTGCGACGGCGCATCTCTCTTCTCCCTTGTCTCCCCGAGCGCGACGCCCGGGGGTGACGACCTGACGCAAGGAGAAACGGTGCCGAAAGGCCCGGATGACGCGATCCGGGCAAACATTCACAATTTGTTCCGGTCGGGACTGTCAGAGTGGTGGGCCAAGGAGGCCGTTGATGACGCCGGAGCCGGATTGCTGAGAGTTCGGGTGCTGGCGCCCGTGGCGGCCCTGGTGGCGATCGTCGGCATCTGGGTCTGGTGGATGCAAGGCGGGTTCGGCGGGCCCGTCAGTGACCAGGCCGCCAGGGGCTACTTCAGTCGGATCGCGGCGGCGGCGGAGGCCAAGGACTTCGAGGCGCTGTGTCGCCTCAACGGCACGGTCAGCACCTGCGAATTCGAGCTCCGCGGCGTGTGCCCGGAGAACTTCGGCTCCGGGCCGGCACCGGTGTTTCCCAAGGGGGAGGCCTTGATCCAGGCGTGTCGGGAGTCCGTGCCGCCCGAGCCGCCCGAGATCGTCTCGAGTCGCGACCAGCCTGGACGCGCCGGATACGTCGGTGGACGGATGCTCGTCGTTCGGGGTACCGACGGGCGGGGCAAGCCCTACGAGACCGAGGTCCTGATCTTCCGCGACAAGCGTTCGTACAAGGCAGTCCATGCCGTGTTCTGGTCGAACGACAAGTTCGAAGAGCTCGGACCCGACGGGAGCGTGGAAGTCCGTCCCGAACCGCCCGCGAAATAGGAGTCAGGCGCCGGTCGTCCGTGACCGGACGATCCGCAAATCCGTACTGGTACGGAGTCATCGCTATGGCGAACTTCGTATCGTCTGCGCCGGACCCCGCTCCCCCCGTACGGAGGTGTTGACGGGGCCGATCGCGCTCGCCCGCGGCCGCGGGCGGCGCGCCACGCGAGGAGGTTCGCCATGCCTCAGCCCAAGCCCCGCATCGGCCGGCCCCGGCCTGTCCGTCAGAAGCTCGATCCCCGGTTGGCCCTGCTCGCTTCGATGACCCCTGCGGCCGTCAGCAAGTTGAAGAAGCACGAGGACGGCCGGATGGCGAAGCTGGGCGAGGAGCTCCGCACCGCCCTGGAGGCCGGTGGCACCGGAGCCGCGGCCCGGAAACGGGTGGAGTCGGTCCAGCGCCGCCTGTTCGCCCCGCTCACGGCCGGCGTCCACATCGGGACGGGCGCCGGGCAGCCGGCGACGGCCGCCGGGGTGAAGGCGACGGATCCCATCGTGTCGGCCTTCGTCCTCTCCGATGCCAGCGCTGCCGACCTCACCAAGCTCGGAGCCCGGGTGCGCAGCAAGGCGGGCGACGTGTTCAGCGCCCTGGTTCCGCTTTCGGCCATCCCGCAGCTGGAGGCCTCGCCGGCGATCCGCTACCTCGAGCTGGCCCGCCCCCTGTCGCCGGCGCTCGACGAGGCCCTGCCGGCGGCGCAGATCACCACCTTGCAGGGCCCACCGGCGTCGCTCACCGGGCTCGGCGTCATCGTCGGGGTCGTCGACAGCCTCCTCGACGTCTACCACCCCGACTTCCGGGACGCCACGGGCGCGTCGCGGGTCTTGTTCCTGTGGGATCAGTTCCTCACCCCCCAGGCGGGCGAGGCGTCGCCTCCCAGCGGCGCCGGCCTCCCCGGCTTCGCTCCCTCCGGCGGCGTCACCTACGGGGTGGAGTACGCCACGGCGGCCATCAACACCGAGCTGAACACCCCGGCGGGGACGGCGCCGTACCAGACGGTGCGCCACGGGGGGTCGGCCTCAGCCCACGGCACCCACGTCACCGGGATCGCCGCCGGCAACGGGCTCGGCCAGGCCGGGGCCTTCGTCGGCGCCGCCCCCGAGGCCGGCATCATTTTCGTGACCGCCCGGGGGGCCGGCGACACCAACCTCTACAGTGACAATGCGTTCGTGGCCGACGCCTTCGCCTACATCTTCGCCCGGGCGGCGCAGCTCGGTCTGCCGTGCGTGGTGAACCTCAGCAGCAGCGACAACCAGGGCCCCCACGACGGCACCACGCTGGGCGAGCAGTTCCTCGACAACCTGCTGCTCACGCCCGGGCGGGCCATCACCACGTCGGCGGGCAACTCGACCGGCACGGCGGCCCACGCCGCCGGCACCGTCGCCGCCGGCGGCAGCGTCAACCTGGTCCTCAACTACCAGCTGGCGGATGTGGACGGGGACGGCGTCCTCGACGCCCCGACCTCCAGCGACGACATCGAGATCTGGTACGACGGCCACGACCAGTTCACCGTCACCGTGACGGTTCCGACCACGCCGGCCACCATCATCGGGCCCGTGGCCCCGGGCGCCGCCGTCAACGCCGTGCTCCCCGGGGGCATCCAGGTGCAGGTGACGTCGGTGCTGGACGACCCCCGCAACGGCGACAACCTGATCAGCATCATCATGGTCGTCCCGCCCGGCCAGCAGCTCCCGCTCGGCAACTGGACCATCAACCTGGCAGGAACGACGGTCATCAACGGCCGCTTCGATGCCTGGGTCGACCGGAACAACCGGTTCAACTCGTCGTTCCTGGCCCCCTTCCTCCAGGAGAA
>JBIOYN010000212.1:0-11526 GCA_044870155.1 Acidimicrobiia bacterium
TCGATGAGGTCGATGGCCTTGTCGGGAAGGTGGCGGTCGGAGATGTAGCGGTCGGACAGGTTCGCGGCGGCGACGATCGCCTGGTCGGTGATCGTGACGCGGTGGTGACCCTCGTAGCGGTCGCGCAGTCCCTTGAGGATCTCGATGGTGTGCGCGACGGTCGGCTCCTCGACCTTGATCGGCTGGAACCGCCGCTCGAGCGCGGCGTCCTTCTCGAGGTGCTTGCGGTACTCGTCGAGGGTGGTCGCGCCGATGGTCTGGAGCTCACCGCGCGCGAGCATCGGCTTCAGGATGCTCGCGGCGTCGATGGCGCCCTCCGCGGCGCCGGCTCCGACGAGCGTGTGCAGCTCGTCGATGAAGAGGATGATGTCGCCCCGGGTGCGGATCTCCTTCAGCACCTTCTTGAGGCGCTCCTCGAAGTCGCCGCGGTAGCGGGAACCGGCCACCAGGGCGCCCAGGTCGAGGGTGTAGAGCTGCTTGCCCCGCAGGGTCTCGGGGACGTCGCCGGAGACGATCTTCTGGGCCAGGCCCTCGACGATGGCGGTCTTGCCCACGCCGGGCTCGCCGATGAGGACGGGGTTGTTCTTGGTCCGGCGGGACAGGACCTGCATGACCCGCTCGATCTCCTTGTCCCGGCCGATGACCGGGTCGAGCTTCTTCTCCCGGGCCAGCTGGGCCAGGTTGCGCCCGAACTGGTCGAGGACGAGCGAGCCGGTGGGGGCGGCCTCGGCGGCGCCGGCCCCGCCGGTGGAGGGCTCCTTCTGGCCGGCGTAGCCGGAGAGGAGCTGGATGACCTGCTGGCGGACGCGCGACAGGTCGGCGCCCAGCTTGACCAGGACCTGGGCGGCCACCCCCTCGCCCTCCCGGATCAACCCCAGGAGGATGTGCTCGGTGCCGATGTAGTTGTGGCCGAGCTGGAGGGCTTCCCGGAGGGAGAGCTCGAGGACCTTCTTGGCCCGGGGGGTGAAGGGGATGTGGCCCGAGGGGGACGAGCCGCCCTGGCCGATGATCTCCTCCACCTGGGCGCGGACCGCCTCCAGGGAGATGCCGAGCGACTCGAGCGCCTTGGCCGCCACGCCCTCACCCTCGTGGATGAGGCCGAGGAGGATGTGCTCCGTCCCGATGTAGTTGTGGTTGAGCAGGCGGGCCTCCTCCTGGGCGAGGACGACGACCCTCCTGGCTCTATCGGTGAAGCGCTCGAACACGTGCCGCCTCCTGCCTGGGTGCCGGTTGACCCGACATTCTCGGGCGTCCCTCCGGTTTCTCGTCCGGTTGTCTGGGCGCGGGACCTGGGAAGACGCTGGAGACCTAGTTTACCGGTGAGGTCGGAGCGTACCGCTCGCGTACCCTCCGCCGAAACGGGTGGCTGGTCCCCTCCTGTACGTGGCGGCGCTCCGATTTGTTCCCAGTTGCGCTGCTACCCTCGCCAGGCATGGAACTGGCGGCGGTCGGCGTCCCCACGCTGTCGGATGACCTGCGCCGCGTCGAGGTCGCCCTGAGGGAGTCCGTCCGCACCGACGACCCCTTCCTGAGCGAGGTCGCGGGACACCTGATCGGGGCCGGCGGGAAGCGCCTGCGGCCCCTGCTGGCCATCTGCGCGGGCTGCGCCGGGGGGGCCCGCCCGGCCACCGAGGACGTCATCACCGGAGCTGTGGCCGTCGAACTGGTCCACCTCGGTTCCCTCTACCACGACGACGTCATCGACGAGGCCTCCACCCGCCGGGGCGTGGAGAGCGTGAACGCCCGGTGGTCGAACATCGTCGCCATCCTGGCCGGGGACTTCCTCCTGGCCCGAGCCTCGGGGCTGGCCGCCTCGCTGGGGGTGGAGGTGGCCGGCCTCCTGGCCGCCACCATCGGCGAGCTGTGCCGGGGCCAGGTGCTCGAGCTCCAGCGGCTGTTCGACGTCAGCCGGGACGAGGAGGCCTACTTCGGCTCCATCGAGGGCAAGACGGGGGCGCTCTTCGCCACTTCGTGCCGCATCGGCGCCCTGGTGGCGGGTCTCGACGCCGCCGCGGTGGAGGCACTCACCACCTACGGCCGCCACCTCGGGGTCGTGTTCCAGATCGTGGATGACGTGCTCGACCTGACCGCCAGCGACGAGCAGCTGGGCAAGCCCGCCGGGCTCGACCTGGCCGAGGGCATCTACACCCTGCCCGTGATCTACGCGCTGCGGGACTCCACCGAGCTGCGCTCCCTGCTGGGCGGCCCCCTCGATCCCTCCGGGGTGGCCCTGGGGCGGAAGCTGGCCTGCGGCAACGGGGCGGTGACCAGCGCGCTGGATGTGGCCGCCCGCCATGCCGACGCCGCCGGGGCCGTCCTGGCCGCCACCGGCCTCGATTCCGACATCGTCGAGGGCCTCAACCGCCTGGCCCGCCAGGTCCTGGATCAGCCGGCGGCCGTCAGCACCTAGGGGGTTCTCGGCCGGCAGCGGCACTGTCAGACCCACGGGCCTTGTGGCCCAAGTTGTTCTCACCTACGTTGCAGGGCTGGCAAGGGGAGCCGTCGGCGGGGCGAGACGAGAGCATGGCCGATCTGGTTGGGGAGCGCTACGAGCCTCTGGCCGTCGTCGCCCGGGGTGACGCGGGCGAGGTCCTCCGAGCCCGGGATCACCGGGGCGGACGGCAGGTCGCCCTCCACGTCCGCCACCTGGTGTCGCCCTTCGAGCTCGGCGCCCTGGTGACGGAGGCGCTCGTCCTCCTCGACGTCGAGCGGCACCCCCACCTGCCCCTCGTCCGGGAGCACTTTCTCCTCGACGACTCCTACTACCTGGTCATGGAATGGATCGAGGGAGTCAGCCTCGCCCGGGTCCTGCGCACCGAGGGCCGCCCCGGCCTGCCGCTGGGCCGGGTCATCGACTTCCTCCTCCCCGTGGCCGGCGCCCTCGAGCACCTGCACGGCCAAGAGCTGCCGGTGGTCCATCAGAACGTGCAGCCATCGAGCCTCATCCTGACCGGTGACGGGGATGTGGCCCTGGCGGCGTTCGGACTCTCCCCGGGTTGGGGCCTGGCGCCGCGGCCGACGCTCGAGGAACCCCCCACGCCGGCCACGGACGTCCACGGCCTCGCCGTCACCGCCCACATGTTGCTCACCGGCGCGCCACCGGGGCCGGGAACGGTGCCCCGGTTCTCGGGTCTGTCCGACGCGGAGGCCGAGGGGGTGGTGCGGGCGTTGCGTCGGGGCTTCCACCCCGATCCCTCCCAGCGCCCGCCCACCCCCTCCGCGCTCCTGAAAGAGCTGAGGGCCGGAGCCAGCACGCTGATGCTGCCCCCGGCCGAACCGCACGAGCGCTCCCCGGTCTGGGCCGACTTCGACCTCGAGCCGGAGGCGGAGGCTCCGCCGGCGGACACGGACGCGGACGTTGACGTGGACGTGGACGTGGACCTCCGGGAGGAGGCGGAGGGGGAGGCGGAGCTGTGGGCGTCGCTGTGGGCGGCCCCCAAGATCGAAGCGACCTCGTGGACCATCATGTGGGCCGGTGCCGACCTGGGGACGGACACGGAGGTGGAAGCCCCACCGGAGATCGAGGTCGAGACCACGCCGGACATCGAGGTCGAGACCGGCCCGGAGATTGACGTGGAGATCGACCTCCACGACATCAAGGCCGAGGTCACCGTCGAAGAGTTCGAGGACTTCGAAGACTTCGAGGCGCAGTTCGACGATTTCGAGGCCGACCTCGAGGCCGATCTCGAGGCCGGCTTCGAGGCGGACTTCAAATTCGACGAGGTCGACGACATCGAGCGCCAGGTCGCCGTCGAGGTCGAGGCGGAGCACCTCGAGGCGGAGCATCTCGAGGCGGAGCGTCAGGATCAGGAACTGCCCGACGCCGGCGGTGAATCCGGTCCCGAAGAGACGGACCGGGTCCGGAGGATCGTCCGATCGAACCGGCTCCGGGGGGCGTTGGCGGCGGTGCTCGCTCTGGTCGTGGGGGTGGCCGTCGTCGAGGTGCGCTCGGCCCGGGCTGAGCGCAACGAGCTGCGGCGGCTGCAGCTCGTTTCGGTGTCCCGGGCGCTGGCCGCCCGGGTGGAGTACGAGGTCGCCGCCGGGCGCCACGAGCAGGCCGCGCTCATGGCCCGCCAGGCCGACCTGTTCGGCCGCCAGAGTGGCGCCGGAAACGCCGGGATCGACCGGGCTCTGCGGACCGCCCTCGGCGCCCCCCACTTCAGCCGGGTGGTGGCCACCGCCAGGGGCGGCGTGTGGTCGCTCGCCCTCAGCCCCGACGGGAGCCGGCTGGCGGTGGGCGGCTCGACCGTCCGGCTGGTCGACCCCCGCGCTCCGCAGGCCCGGGGGATCGCGCTCTCCGGCCATCTCGGCGCCGTCGCCGCCGTGGCCTTCAGCCCCGACGGCAAGACCGTGGCCAGCGGCGGCGCCGACCCCACCGTGCGGCTGTGGCAGCTCGACTCGCCCACCTCGCCCCCGGCCCTCCTCGAGGGCCACTCCGACCAGGTCATGTCGCTGGCCTTCGGCTTCGCCGGCCAGCGCCTGGCCTCCGCCAGCCGGGATGGCACCGTGCGCCTTTGGGACCTGGCAACCACTGCCCCGACCGCCTCCCTCCTGAACGGGCACACCGGCACCGTGACCGCCGTCACCTTCAGTCCGGACGGCAGCCGGCTGGCGTCCGCCGGCACCGACGGCCAGGTCCGGATCTGGGACGTGGCCTCACCCGCCGCCGTGGCCACGCTGCCCGTCGCCACACCGGTGAACGCCCTCGCCTACAGCCCCGATGGCCGCTACCTCGCCACCGGTGGCGACGACGGGCTCGTCCGCCTGTGGGACGTGCTCCAACCGGCGGTCGCCCCCCGCATCCTGACCGGGCACGGTGGGCCGGTGACGGCGCTGGCCTTCAGCGCCGACGGGACGGTCCTCGCCTCGGGCAGCCGGGACCACTCGGTGCGGCTGTGGCCGCTGTCCGGCGAGCCGGCGGCCGTGCTCACGGGCCATTCCGGCCCCGTCACCGGCGTGGCCTTCAGCCCCACCGGGGACCTGGTGATGTCGGCGAGCGCCGACGGGTCAGCCCGCCGGTGGCGTCTGGGTGAGTCCAGTGCCGCCCGCGCCCTGCGCGCCGACCCCACGGTGGACCGGACCGTGCTCTCCGACCTCGTGTGCCACGAGGTGGGCCGGAACCTCAGCGCCTCGGAGTGGAAGGACGCCGTCGGCCCGGGGGTGCCCTACCGCCCCACGTGTGCCGGGCTCCCCCCGGGCTGACCCGATTTCTGACCACGGATGTGGTCGCTCCCGTACTTCGACGCCGTGTGCGGGCCCGCCACCCGCACCCACCGGGTTGGTGGCGGTGGACGAGAGCCGCCGTCTCCTGGGCCGGAGGCCCGCCGTCACGCCCCGCCCGGCGGCGACGACGAGCACCGCCGACACGTCCGCATCCGAGCCGGCGCCCGCCGACTCGGAGCCCGCCTCCAGCCGCCCTCCGAAGGGCTGAGCCCGGCGCCGCGCTTCGACTTAGGATCGGGCGCCACCGACGAGGAAGGAGACGCCCCGTGACCAAGCTGGTGGACATCGAAGGCATCGGCGAGAAGTACGCGCAGGCCCTCAAGGGCGCCGGGATCGACACCGCCGAGGAGCTGCTCGAGGAGGGCGGGACATCGGCCGGGCGGGAGGCGATCGGCGAGAAGTCCGGTCTGTCGGGGAAGCTGATCCTGGAGTGGGTGAACCACGCCGACCTCATGCGGATCAAGGGTGTCGGCTCCGAGTACGCCGACCTCCTCGAGGCCGCCGGCGTGGACACGGTCCCCGAGCTCGGTCAGCGCAACGCCGCCAACCTGGCCGAGAAGCTGGGCGAGATCAACGAGGCCAAGAGCCTGGTCCGGCGCGTCCCCACCGCCGCCGAGGTCGAGGGCTGGGTGGCGGAGGCGAAGACGCTGCCTAGAGCCGTCGAGTACTGACGGCCCGCTGCTCCGGGTTCATCGCCGACGACGCCAGGAACGAGAGCACGGCGGCGTTGAAGTCGGGCGCCGCTTCCACCATGAGGCCGTGGCCCGCCCCGGGGATCACGGCCAGGCGGGAGCCGGGGACGAGGGCGGCGACCTCCTCGGCGTCGGCCGGGGGGGTCAGGCGGTCCTCGGCGCCCACCAGGACGAGCGTGGGGACGGGAACGGCGCACAGGCCGGCGGCGGCCTCGTCCGACAGCTCGAGGATGGCATCCACCTGGGCCCGGAAGGCGTGGGCGGGCTGGGACAGGACCAGGGGCCACAGGAGGTGCACCCAGGCGCCGACGCGCCGTCCGGCCGGACCGACCAGCCACGGGAAGGCCTTCCGCACCATCATGTGCACGCCCCGGCTGCTGGCCACCTGCACCCAGGAGCTGAGCAGTTCCCGGCGCCACTCGTGGTGCCGGCACGTGGTCCCGGCCATGATCAGCGACCGCACCCGCTCGGGGTGGACGACGGCCAGGTCGGCGGCGGCGAAGCTGCCCATGGAGTAGCCGAGTACGTGGGCCCGCTCGACTCTCTCGGCGTCGAGGACGGCGAGGGCGTCGTCGGCCATCTGGGCCAGGGAGTAGGGGCCGGGCGGCTTGTCCGAGCGTCCGGAGCCCCGGTTGTCGAGGGCGATGCAGCGGTACCGGCGGCCGAACACCATGCGCTGGCAGGCCCAGATGCGCAGGTCGGCGGTGAGCCCGGGGATGAGCAGCAGCGCCTCTCCGTCGCGCCGGCCCCACGTCTCGTAGTAGATCCCAGCGCCGTCGCCGGCCAGGGCGGTGGGCATTGCTCGTGCGCCTCCGGGTACGTCAGCTACCTCTGTGAACGCTGCCTTACCCGGATATGACGTTCCGTGACCCCGAAACGCTACACAGGCCGCCTCACGCCGACGCTCGGCGGGCCTGTCGTAGACTGACGGGCCCGATCGAATGGCTCCCACAGGGCTGAGAGGAGCTGACATGTACATGTTTCGCGAGGTCTACACGGCTCAGCGGGGCAAGGCCCCGGAGATCGTGGAGACGTTCAAGATGCTCGACCAGGCGCTCGAGCAGGCCGGGGGATACACCAACCGCCGGATCTACGTCGACTATGCCGGCCCGATGGACACGGTCGTCTACCAGTTCGAGATGGAGAGCCTCGACGCCTACTTCACCATGGAGCGTGCCGTATTCGAGGACCCGCAGGCCAAACCGCTCATTGACGCGTTCAACACCCTGGCCCGTTCCGGCTACAAGGAGATCTACGAGGTCATCCAGTAGCAGGCGTCGAAGGCGGGGAGGTACCGGTGGGCATCACGGGCATGAACCATGCGGTGCTCTACGTCCGTGATGCCCGGCGCACCGTGCGATTCTACCAGGACGTGCTCGACTTCACCCTCCTCAGGGCGGACCCGGACGGCAAGTGGGCGTTCCTCAACGCCCCCGGGTCGGAGAACGACCACGACATCGCGTTCTTCTCCGTCGGCGACAAGGCGGGCCCGTCGACCGCGGGCCAGACGGTGGGCCTCTACCACCTGGCCTGGGAGGTCTCGAGTCTCGACGCCCTGGTGGCCCTGCGGCAGCGGCTGGTGGAAGCGGGGGCGCTGGTGGGCGAAGCCAACCACGAAACCCACCTCAGCCTCTACGCCAAGGACCCCGACGGGCTCGAGTTCGAACTCACCTGGTTCGTGCCCGCCGATCAGGTGCCGGCCGACGCCGACCGCACCGCCTCCCACCCCCTCGATCTCGACGCCGAGGTGGCCCGCCTGGGGGCCGGCGGCTGCCGCTGATGGGAGCCGAGGCCCGCCTCGCCGAACTGGGCATCGAGCTCCCCGCCGCCGGCGAGCCGGTCGCCAACTACCGCATGGCGGTGCGCACCGGGAATCTTCTGTTCGTCTCCGGACACGGGCCCGCTCACGGCGACGGCGTCAAGACGAGAGGCAAGGTGGGCGTCGACCTCGACCTGCCTGAGGCGCGCCAGGCCGCCCGGCTGGTTGGCGTCAATCTGCTGGCCACCGTCCGCCGGGAAGTGGGCTCCCTCGACGCCGTACGCCGGGTCGTCAAGGTACTGGGCATGGTCAACTGTGCCCCGGGATTCGGCCAGACCCCGGCGGTCATCGATGGCTGCTCGGACCTCCTGGTGGATGTCTTCGGCCCCGAGGCGGGCAGCCACGCACGCTCGGCGGTGGGGATGGCGGAGCTGCCCTACGGCCTCGCCGTCGAGATCGAGATGATCGTCGAGCTCGCCTGATCCGGGGACAGCGACCAGGCGTCAACCGAGAGGGCGGAGGTGGGGGAAGAGGATCACCTCGCGGATGGTGGAGACGCCGGCGAGGAGCATGGCCAGGCGGTCGATGCCGACCCCCAGGCCGCCGGCGGGGGGCAGGCCGTACTCGAGGGCGGTGAGATAGTCGTCGTCCACACCGTGGGCCTCGACGTCACCCCGGGCCTTGAGCTCGGCCTGGGCCTCGAAGCGGGCCCGCTGGTCGATGGGGTCGTTGAGCTCGGAGAAGGCGTTGGCCAGCTCCCGGCCGGCCACGATGACCTCGAAGCGCTCGACCAGGTCGGGGTCGTCCCGGTGGACCCGGGCCAGGGGTGAGACCTCCCGGGGGTAGTCGAGGACGAAGACGGGCCCGGTGAGGGCGGCTTCGGTCGTCTTCTCGTAGATCTCGAGGACGAGCTTGCCCGGGCCCCACTTCGGATCGAAGGGGACCCCGAGGCGGTCGCAGATGGCCTGGAGCTCGTCGACGGGCATGGCGGGGTGGACGTCGACGCCGGCGTGGGTAGCCACCAGCTCCCGCAGGGTCTTGCGGGGCCAGGGCGGGGCCAGGTCGATCTTGTTCCCGTCGACCTCCACCTCGGTGGAGCCCGTCGCCTCCCGGGCGGCCACGGCCACCAGCTCCTCGGTCAGGGTCATCATGTCGCTGTAGTCGGCGAAGGCGGCGTAGGCCTCGAGCATCGTGAACTCGGGGTTGTGGCGGGTGGACAGCCCCTCGTTGCGGAACACCCGGCCGAGCTCGTAGACGCGGTCGAAGCCGGCCACCAGCAGGCGCTTGAGATACAGCTCGGGCGCCACCCGCAGGTACAGGTCCAGGTCCAGGGCGTTGTGGTGGGTGACGAAGGGCCGGGCCGCCGCCCCCCCGGGGATGGGATGCAGGACCGGGGTCTCGACCTCGATGTAGCCCTGGTCCTCGAGGTGGCGGCGGATGGCGGAGATGGCCTTGAAGCGGATCTCGAAGACCCGCCGGGCCTCCTCGTTGACCACCAGGTCGACGTAGCGCCGCCGGAACCGGGTGTCGACGTCGGCCAAGCCGTGCCACTTGTCGGGCAGGGGCTGGAGGCACTTGGCCAGCAGGCGGAAGCGCCGGACCTTGACCGACAGCTCCCCCCGCCGGGTGGTCATGACCTCGCCTTCGGCCCCCACCCAGTCGCCCAGGTCGAGCCCCTCGAAGTCGTCCAGGCCCTCGGCCCCCACCTCGCCCTGGGAGACGAAGAGCTGGATGGTGCCGGTGCCGTCGCGCATGGTGGCGAAGGCCAGCTTCCCCTGGCGGCGGATGAGGAGCAGCCGCCCGGCTACGGAGACCTCGACGCCGGTCTCGCTCCCCGGCTCGAGCGACCCGAACTCGGAGTGGAGGGAGGCGGCCGTCCGGGTGCGCTCGAAGCGGACCGGGTAGGGATCGACACCCCGGTCCCGCAGGGCGTCGACCGCCGCCCGCCGGCGCTCGAACTCGCCCGCCGGCTCAGGGCCGGAACCCTCCGGCCCGCCGTTGCTGCCGCGCTCGGTCATCGGTTCCGCTGGTAGACGATGCGCAGACCGTAGAGGGTCAGCCACGGCTCCTCGTGGACGATGGTGGTCGACAGCGGGGCGATGAGCGATGCCAGCCCGCCGGTGGCGATGACGGTGGACGTCCCCATCTCGGCCTCGAAGCAGCGCACCAGGTGGTCGACCTGGCCGGTGAAGCCGTGGATGGCGCCCGACTGGATCGATTCCACCGTGGACTTCCCGATGACGTGCTTGGGGGGGACGAGCTCGACCTTGCGCAGGCCCGCCGTCCGGCCGAAGAGGGCGTCCATGGAGACCTCGATGCCGGGGATGATGGCGCCGCCCAGGTATTCGCCCTTGGCGCTCACGGCGTCGAGGGTGGTGGCGGTGCCGAAGTCGACCACTATGGAAGGCCCGCCGTAGAGCTCGTAGGCGGCCACGGCGTTGGCGATGCGGTCGGCACCCACCTCCTTCGGGTTCTCGTAGAGGATGGGCATTCCCGTGCGGACGCCCGGCTCGATGATGCAGGGCTCCACCGAGAAGTGGCGGTGGGCCATCTCCCGCAGGGAGGCGGTGACCCGGGGCACCACGGAGGAGATGGCGATCCCCGTGACCTCGCTGCGAGGGTCGAGCTGGTGCCAGCTGATGAACTGGTGGAGGAGCAGCGCCAGCTCGTCGGACGTCCGCTCGGCCACGGTGACGATGCGCCAGTGGTCGACGAGGTCACGGTCGTCGAACAGGCCGATGACGGTCTGGGTGTTGCCCACGTCGATGGCAAGGAGCATGCGCCCGCCTTCTCGTCCCTAATCCAGATCCAGGGCGATGTCGAGGACCGGGGCGGAGTGGGTGAGGGCGCCCACGGAGATGAAGTCGGCGCCGGCGGCGGCGTAGTGGGCCACCGTCTCCAGGGTGACCCGCCCCGAGACCTCGACGGGGGCGGCGCCGCCGAGGATGCCCACCGCCTGGGCCACCTCGTCCGGCGTCATATTGTCGAGAAGGACGAGGTCGGCACCGGCCGACTTGGCTTCGGCCACCTGGTCGAGGGTGTCGCACTCGACCTCGACGGTGACGTTGGGCCAGCGCCGGCGGGCCTTGGCCACGGCGTCGGCGATGGAGCACCAGCGCAGGTGGTTGTCCTTGACCAGCACGGCGTCGGAGAGGCCGCCCCGGTGGTTGACGCCCCCGCCGGCCCGCACCGCCGCCTTCTCCAGGGCCCGCAGGCCCGGGGTGGTCTTGCGGGTGTCGCGGATGGCCGCCCGGTCGCCGGCGGCGGTGACGTAGGCCCGGGTCAGGGTGGCGACCCCCGAGAGGTGCCCGAGGAAGTTGAGGGCCGACCGCTCCCCGGTGAGGACGGATCGCAGCGGGCCGCGCACGACGCCGATCACGGTGCCGGCGGCGAGATCGTCACCGTCGGCCACGTCCCAGTCCACCGACACCGCCGGATCGAGATAGCCGTAGACCTCGGTGGCGGCGGCGGTGCCGGCCAGCACGCCGGCCGCTCGGGCCACGAACCGGGCGTGGCCGTCGACATCGGCGGGGATGAGGGCGGAGGTCGTGAGGTCGCCCAGGGTGCCCAGATCCTCGGCCAGGGCCTGGCGCACGACCTCGACCACGGCGCTGACAGGCGGGTCGAAGTCGCCGGTCACCGGCGCTCCCCGGCGGGGGCGGGGGCGGCGGCCGCCACCCGGATGCGCTCGTCACCGAAATGGACGATCCGCTCCAGGATCGGTCCTGGCGTGGGGAAGTCGAGGCGGTGATGGGCACCCCGGGACTCCTCCCGGTCCGTGGCCGCGGCCACCAGGGCCCGGCCCACGACGGCCAGATTGTGGACCTCGGGGTCGGCGGCGGCGCCTTCCAC
>JBIOYN010000213.1:0-14196 GCA_044870155.1 Acidimicrobiia bacterium
GGAGGCGGATGGCTCGACCTGCCTCTGGCCGGGCGGCTGCTCGGCGCCTTCGGCATCCCCGTGGCACCGCTGGTACCGGTGGAGTCCGCCAGTGAAGCCCGCGCTGCGGCCGACCGGATCGGGGCGCCGGTGGCGCTCAAGGCCGGCGCCGTGCTGCACAAGACCGATGTCGGCGGCGTCCGCCTCAACCTGGCCGGCCCCGATGCGGCCGCCGCCGCCTTCGACGAAATGGCCGGCCGCCTCGGCGAGGAGATGAAAGGTGCGGTCATCCAGCCCATGGCCGAGCCGGGGGTGGAGACGCTCGCCGGCCTGGTCCGGGACCCGGCCTTCGGGCCGCTCATCATCTTCGGCCTCGGCGGGATCGCCACCGAGCTGGTGGGCGACCGCACGCTGGCCGTGGCGCCACTCACCGGACGGGACGCCGCCGACGCCGTGCGGGCGCTGCGCTCCTCGCCGCTCTTCTTCGGCTACCGGGGGGCACCTCCCGTCGACGTCGCCGCCCTCGAGGACCTCCTACTCCGGCTGAGCGTGCTCGGCGAGCAGCTTCCCGAAGTGGCCGAGATGGACCTCAACCCCGTGATCGCCACGCCCGAAGGTGTGGTGGCCGTGGACTGGCGGGTACGCCTGGTGCCCGTCGACCGCCATCCCGAGAGGGACCTGCGCCGCCTGCGCTGAGCGTGGCACGAGGGTCACCCTTAGGGACTTTCGACCCTTCGGTGCGGCGACCTTCGCCTCTCCGCCGGGCACCCTGGTTCACCGATCATGAGGACAGCGGCAGGACGGACCGCCGCACCGAACCAAGGAGCTTCAATGAAGAAGGCATTCCCCATCGCCCTGATCCTCTTCGGCGTGATCCTCCTCGCCGGCGGCGGCTACACCCTGGCCCGCGGCTTCGACGCCAAGAGCGACATCAAGGCCGAGCTGGTCGCCCAGAACATCACCACCCCCGAGGACGCCAGCCTCCCCAACGTCCGCGTCGACAGCGCCACCACGGCGAAGTCCATGGCCGCCATCATCGACCACCACGCCATGACGGCCTCTGGCGGCATCACCTACTCGGAGATGGGCCGCTTCATGGCCAAGAACGGCGCCCCCGAGGGCACCAGCAACGCTGACGAGGCGCTGCTGGGCGCCGACGGGAAGCCCGTGGCCAACGCCCTGCGCAACACCGCTTTCCAGGCCTCGGCCCTGCGCACCAGCCTCCTCACCTCGGTGATGGCCTTCGGCGTCGCCGACCTGGTCGTCGGCCTCGGCATCCTGCTCCTGGCCCTGGGCCTGGCCGTGGGCGGCGTGGGTGTGGCCCTGGCCGGCCTGGCCATCCCCGCCTTGAGCAAGAAGTTCCACGTCGAGCCGGTGGCGGCCAACGCCTAGTCCACCAGAGGACTACTCCCCTGCAACCGAGAGGGGCGCCCGAGCCGCCGGGCGCCCCTCTGGCGCGTGCGGAAGGTCCCTCGACTCCGTGACCTTCGGCCCTGAGCCCGGCAACTCCGGCCGCCGATGGAAGGAGAGGGAATGCCCCGTCCCGCCTCCGCCCGCCTCCCCGGCGGGGGCGGGACGGCTCCTTCTCCGGGTCCTTCTCCGGGCTGGGCCATGCGAGCGACAAAGGACCCCCGGCGACGGGACTTCCGCCCCTAGGCCGCACAGGGGTCATCACGGAAGGATCAGTACGGCGGGACGAAGGTCCTCGCCAGTCCGTCACCAAGGAGAGTGGGACATGAGCCGCATCACCGTAGGAGTCGACGGGTCGGCCGAAGCCCGGGCCGCCCTGCTGTTCGCGCTGGAGGAGGCCCGTCTCCGGGGCGCCGACGTGGAGGTCGTCCTGGCCTACTCGCCGCTGCCCTACCTGGCCGACGACGTCGTTCTCCGGCACCAGGAATCGAGCGAGGCGGAAGCCGAAGAGCTGCTCCGCAAAGAAGTCGAGCCCGCCGCCGCCGGCTTCCCGGAGGTCACCGTGACGACCAGGGCGATCCTGGGCACCGCTGCCCGGACCCTGATCGAGATGTCCGACGGCTCGGATCTGCTGGTGGTCGGGTCCCGGGGCCGGGGCGGCTTCTCCGGTCTCCTGCTCGGCTCGGTGAGCCAGCAGTGCGTCCACCACGCCACCTGCCCGGTCATCGTCGTTCCCCGGACAGCCTGAAAGGATCGCCATGCTCCAAGACGATCCTCGCCTGGTGAGTCTGTCGAACGGACACGACCACCTCCGGGCCGACGCCGCCCTGCTGCGGGGCCGGATCGGCAAGCAGGACTTCGCCGGCGCCCGCCTGCTGTTCGTCCGCTTCAGTGCCGATCTGGAACGCCACATGAGCGACGAGGAGCAGGGCATCTTCGCCACGCTGGCGGCGATGGAGGAGTTCGCTCCCACCATCGCCCGCCTGCGGGGCGAGCACGACCAGGCTCGCCGGGCCATGGCCCGGGCCTCAGCCCAGAGCGACGACGTGGTCTGGGCCGCCATCGTCGAGTCCCTCCTGGCCGGCTACGCCCTGCACGAGCTCGAAGAGGAGTACGACCTGTTTCCGGCGGCCGCGATGGCGCTGCCCTTGCCGGTGCGGGCAGGTCCCCCGGCCCGTTCCGAGGAGTCCGGGTGACCGGTTTCACACCAAGATCGGCGACCGCTCTGGACCTCGATCCGGTCTCCTTCGACCGGATCCTGGTGCCGGTGGACGGCTCGCCCCTCTCGAACTCGGCCCTCGGTCCGGCGGCCGAGCTGGCCCGCCGCTTCGGGGCCGAGCTCGAGCTCCTCGCCTTCGGAGCCGACGTCGTCGAGGCCCGCGCCCTCGGGGGCATGGTGGAATCCCTCGCCGCCCCTCTGGGAGCCACCGCCCGGGGGCGGGTCCACCGGGACGCCGCCACCGGGATCGTGGAGGCCCTGGCCGGCGAGGGCCGCACGTTGCTGTGCATGGCATCGCACGGCCGGGGTGGCCTGCGGGCGGCGGTGGTCGGCTCGGTGGCCACGTCCGTGCTCGCCGCCGTCGCCGACCCCGTCCTCCTGGTCGGTCCGGGCTACGACCCTTCCCGAGCCCTCTTCGACGGACCGGTGCTGGCATGCGTCGACGGCTCCCCGGTGTCAGAGGCTGTCGTCGCTCCGGCCGCCTCGTGGGCCGTCGCCCTCGGCGTCCCACTCGGAGTCACCACTGTGGCCGAGTTCATCCCCGAACCCGCCGTCGGCCAACCCCACCGGCGCCTCCACGGTCCCGAGAGCGACGCCTGGGACTACGTCTCGGGCATCGCCGCCGCCTGGCGCCTCCACGGCATCCAAGCCGACCCTGTGGTCATCTACGACGAGGTCGGACCAGCCGCCGGGCTGTGGTCCCACCTGCACGAGACCGCCGCCGGCATCGTCGCCGTCCGCACCCGCGGCCTCACCGGCTGGGCCCGGACCTTCTTCGGGAGCGAGGCCGTCACCTTCGTGCGGACGAGCCCGGTTCCGGTGCTCGTCGTCCCCCCGCGCTACTAACCTCACCGCCGGTGAGCGAACGCCCGCCTCCCCGCCTGCCGGCCGGGTACGGCCGCACGGGGTTCGGGCACGACGTCGTCGCCGCCGCCGTCCTCACCACGCTCCTCATCCCCGCCGGCATGGGCTACGCCGAGGCGGCCGGGCTCCCGGCCGTCACCGGCCTGTACGCCACCGTGGCCGGCCTGCTGGCCTATGCCCTCACCGGGCCGACCCGGACCCTCATCACCGGACCCGATTCCTCGCTGTCGCCGGTCATCGCCGCCGCCATCGCCCCCCTGGCGGCCGGCGACGCCGACCGGGCCGTGGCCCTCGCCGGCCTGCTCGCCCTGCTCACCGGAGCGGTGCTGCTTGCCGGCGGCCTGCTGCACCTGGGCTTCGCCATGGACCTGCTGTCCAAGCCCATCCGGCTCGGATACCTGAACGGGGTCGCCCTCACCGTGATGGCGAGCCAGCTGCCCAAGCTGTTCGGCTTCCAGGTCGAGGCTGACGGCCTCTTCCAACGCCTCGGCGGCTTCCTCGACGGGCTGGCGGGCAGGAGCGTCAACGGCGCTGCGGCCGTCATCGGTGTGGCCGCCCTCGCCGCCATCCTCGGGCTGCGGCACTTCGCCCCCCGCCTGCCCGGCCTCCTGCTGGCGGTCATCGGCGCCTCGGCCATGGTGGCCTGGCTCCAGCTCGACGTGCCCGTGGTCGGCGCCCTGCCCCGCGGGCTCCCGGCCCCGGACCTGGGCGGGCTGGATTGGGCCGACGTGACGGCGCTGCTTCCAGCCGCTCTCGGGGTGGCGCTGGTCGCCTTCGCCGACACCGGCGTCCTGTCGCGGTCCCTGGCCGACACCGACGGGGAACCATCCCGTTCCAACCGGGAGATGGCCGCCCTCGGCGCCACCAACCTCGCCGCCGGGGCGCTGGGTGGCTTCCCCGTGTCGGGGAGCGCCTCGCGGACCCCGGTAGCCCGGGCCAGTGGCGCCCGGAGCCAGGTGACCGGTGCCGTCGCCGCCGGCTTCGTCGCCGTCCTCGGCCTGGCGCTCCCCGGCGCCACCCGCCACGTCCCCTCGGCCGCACTGGCAGCGGTGGTGATCGCCGCCGTGCTGTCGCTGGCCGACGTGAGCGGAATGGCCCGCCTCTGTCGCATCCGGCGCTCGGAGTTCTGGCTGGCGCTGGTCGCCTTCGCCGGCGTCGCCGTCTTCGGCGTCCTCCGCGGCATCGGCGTGGCGGTGGCACTGGCGGTCGCCGCCTTCGTGGCCCGGGCCTGGCGTCCCTACATGACCGAGCTGGTACGGGTCGACCGGCGCAAGGGCTACCACGACATCAGCCGCCACCCCGACGGCCGCCGGGTCCCGGGCCTGGTCATCGCTCGCTTCGACGCCCCGCTGTTCTTCGCCAACGGCAACCTGTTCGGCGACTTCGTCCGCCATCTGGTGGCGGAGGCGCCTGACACCGTGCGCTGGGTGGTCCTGGCCGCCGAACCGATCACCGACGTCGACACCACCGCCGCCGAGGACCTCGTCGCCCTCGACGACGACCTGCGCCGCCAGGGCATCCGCCTGGTCTTCGCCGAGATGAAGGGTCCGGTCAAGGACCGATTGGCCGCCTACGGGCTCGACACCCGCTTCGGCCCGGACCGCCTCTACCCCACGCTGGGCACGGCGGTCTCCGCCTACGTGGCCGCCACCAAGGCGCAGTGGGTGGACTGGACCGACCGCCACGACACCTGAGCGGTCCCGCTCACGGGCAGCGGCGAAGGTCACACCCTCTTGCGACCCATGGCCCTATGTGCGGGGTGGCCCGGGGGACGACCATGAGGTCGACGAGAAGGGAAGGGAGTGAGACGCCATGCAAGCAGCCATCGGTGACCGCCTGATCATCAAGAGCCACGGCCGGGGAGAGCCTGAGCGGGACGGGGAGATCCTCGCCGTCCGGGGTGAAGACGGCCGCCCTCCCTATGTCGTCCGCTGGGAGGACAACGGGCACGAGACCCTCTTCTTCCCGGGGCCCGACGCCGTCATCCAGCACTTTCACCACGCCGCCGCCTGACCGGGACTTCCCCAACCGCCAGGTTCCGGGGGACCCGCGGCGCGAGCCAAGCTTCAAGGGTGCCTGACGTGAGGTCGAGGTCGTGCCTGGTGGATCGTCCGATCTGCCATCCGAGGGCTTCGAGGAGATCCCGCCTGGCGTCGTCGGCACACCAGCGCCGGGGGCCGTGGAACGCTTCGCCGTCGTACTCCAGCCCGACCCTCCAGCGCGGCCATGCGAGGTCGAGCTTGGCCACGACCCGGCGGCCCTCACGGACCTTCCACTGCCGCTCCGGCAGGGGAAATCCCAGCCTGTGGAGGTGGCGTACGAGCCGCATCTCGGCCGGGCTTCCCGGCCTCGGCCCTGGCGTCCACACCGCGAGTGCCCGTTCGAGAAGGGGCAGTCCGCGTCGCCCAGGGGCCCGGCTGGCCCGGCTCATCGCCTCCCGCACCTTCCGGGCGTCGCTGAAGCGGAACAGCGTCTGGTCGACCAGCTCGCACAGCCCTTCGTAGGTGACGATGCCGGCGCAGTCGACGAGCATCCGGGCCGGGCTCGTGCACGGGATGTCGGCGATCACGCAGATGTCGACCGGGTCGAGAGGGCTCCAGTGGACGACGGCGCCGCGGTAGCGCCCGTTCGCCTTCGGGGGCACCGTGACGTGAGGGGTATCGGGTCCCTTCCCCACCCCGAGGAGGCCGGCGACGGTCAGATGGGACGCCACCGTGCCCGGTGGCCCAGCGAGCACGGCTGCCACCGCTACCTGCTCGGGCGTCTCACGGGCACCGGCCAAGGCGTAGACCTTGTACGCCGCCGTGTCGCGCCAGCGGCCGGTCCGCCGGCGCCATTGGATCTGTTCCGTGGTGAGGCCGGCTTCGAGGGCCTGCCTGTGGCTGATCGCCCCGTACTGCTTGTCGGCCCGCGCCGCCGCGGCCCGATCCGGCTTCCCGCGTGGTTCCATGGGCGGTCAGTATGAGGATGAGGTTCCGGTTGCCGCCACCGCATTTTCGCAAGGCTCTGGTGCCTGGCCGGGAGTATTCCGGCGGACCACCAGACCCTGCGGGCGATCAGGCCGCCGGGGTCCAGTTGTGTGGCAGGCCGATGGGAGCTTGGAGGGCGGAGCGGTCGAGCCAGTCGCAGAAGTCGCGGGCCCCACGGGCACGCGCCCAGTCATCCGAGTACCACGGCACCTGGTCACCGGCGGCGATCCGGTGCCGGCGCTCGGCATCGCGGCGACGCTCACTCTCACGGCGTTCGACGCCGTCCCAGCCGGGAGCCCAATCCGCCTCCTGCCACGGGAGGTACATCTCGGCGCGGGCCCTGCGATCCGTGCCCGTCCGGCGTTCGCCGCTTCGGTCCATGATCGGCTCCTGGTCGCTTGCGATTCGTACCATTCTGGGCAGTTCCCGTGATCCGGCCGTAGGGGCTTTGGTCCTTTCGGTCACGAGCGCATGACCTGACACCAAAGGGCTCCCGCCCCCGGGGGACGAGGCGGAAGCCCTCCGGTTCAGTGGGCATCAGCTGTGGACGACCGGGATCTTTCGCGCTCCGTCCGGCGGCGCTTCGGGCGCCACCGGCACGCGGATCTCGAGGATCCCGTCCTTGTAGCTCGCCTTCACATCGGCTTCCGTCGCCCCGGGGGGCAGCGGGATGAACCGCTGGAAGGCGCCGTAGTGCATCTCGGTCCGGAAGTACCCCTCCTCGTCGACCTTCTTCTCCTGGCGGCGTTGCGCCCGGAGGCGCAGCGTGCCGTCGAGCACCTCGACCTCGACGTCCTTGTCGGGATCGAGACCCGCCAGTTCGGCCTTGACGACGAAGGCGCCGTCCTCGGTGAACTCCTCCACTCGCATCGGCCTGGGGAATCGGGCCAGCATCGGCTCGGGCCATTCGAGGAGACCCCAGAACGGCTCGAGCCAACCGTGCCGTTCAGTTCGCATGAGCTTCATGTCCTCACCTCCTTCGAACATCCGGAGGCTCGCCTTCAGCATGACCCGCTCGAGCCATTGAGGTGGAGAGCCGGCGGACCCGATCCTGCCGGGACCTTCGGCCCTTTCTCTCCCGCTCCCGGGAGCGGCCCCCACACGGCCCGCGGGTTCATGACCAAAGTCCCTACCGGCAGCCGGCGCCGGAGCCGTAGACAGGGACAGGCCCGGAGAGAGGAGCGTCATGAGCGTGCGCGTGGGTGTGAACGGGTTCGGCCGCATCGGGCGGTCGTTCCTTCGGGCGCTGGTGGCCCGGGGAGGCGGTCCCGGGGTCGAGCTGGTGGCTGTGAACGACCCCTTCGGCGACACGGAGACGATGGCCTATCTCCTCCGCCACGACTCGGTCATGGGCAACCTGGCCGCCGAGGTCAAGGTCCAAGACGGCGGGTTCGTGGTCGAGGGCGCCGAGATCGCCAAGCTCGACCACACCGAGCCGGCCGCCATCCCCTGGGGCGAGCTCGGCGTCGACGTCGTCATCGAGTCCACGGGAGTGTTCACGGCCCGGGAGAAGGCCGCCGGCCATCTCGCCGGCGGGGCCCGGAAGGTGATCGTCTCGGCTCCCTCCGCCAACGCCGACGTCACCCTGTGCCTGGGCGTGAACGACGGCGCTTACGACGGCTCCCTGCACACGGTGATCTCCAACGCCAGCTGCACTACCAACTGCCTGGCGCCGATGGTCCGGGTGCTCCACGAACGCTTCGGCGTCGAAGCCGGCTTCGTCACCACCGTGCACGCCTACACCTCCGACCAGGCGTTGTGCGACGTCGCCCAGCGCAGCCGCTCGGGCAAGGTGGACCTGCGCCGGATGCGGGCCGCGGCGCTGTCGATCATCCCCAACACCACAGGGGCGGCCAAGGCCATCGGGCTGGTGCTGCCCGAGCTGAAGGGCAGGCTCGACGGCATGGCGCTGCGGGTTCCGGTCCCCGTGGGGTCGGTCACCGACCTCGTCGTCACCCTCGGCACCGACACCACCGCCGCCGAGGTGAACGCCGCCTTCGCCGAAGCCGCCGGCCACGTCTCCTACCGCGGGGTGCTGCGCTACAGCGACGAGGCGCTGGTTTCCGCCGACATCGTGGGCGACCCGGCGTCGTGCATCTTCTCCGCCCGCGACACCCTGGTCTCGGGACGGATGGTCAAGACCCTCGGCTGGTACGACAACGAGTGGGGCTACTCGAACCGACTCGTCGACCTGGCCGCATTCGTCGGCGCCTGAGGCGCGCCGGTCAACGCAACGGAGCGTGTCATGGAGTGGTCCTGCATCGACGGCAACGAGGCCGCCGCTCGTGTCGCCTACGCCCTCTCCGAGGTCGTGGCCATCTACCCCATCACCCCCGCCTCACCCATGGGCGAGTACGCCGACGAGTGGGCGGCCCTGGGGCGGCCCAACCAGTGGGGCCTCGTCCCCGAGGTGGTGGAGATGCAATCGGAGGCCGGGGCGGCGGGCGCCCTCCACGGCGCGCTCCAGAAGGGGGCACTGGCCACGACGTTCACCGCCTCCCAGGGCCTGCTGCTGATGATCCCCAACATGTTCAAGATCGCCGGCGAGTTGACCCCGGCCGTCATCCACGTGGCCGCCCGCACCATCGCCACCCACGCCCTGTCGATCTTCGGCGACCACTCCGACGTGATGCACGCCCGGAGCACGGGGTGGGCCATGCTGGCCGCCTCGTCGGTGCAGGAGGCGCAGGACTTCTCCCTGGTGGCCCACGCCGCCACGCTGCGGGCCCGGGTGCCGTTCCTCCACTTCTTCGACGGCTTCCGCACCTCGCACGAGATCGACAAGATCGCCCTCCTCACCCCCGACGACCTCGCCGCCCTCGTCGACGAGGCCGACATCGCCGCCCACCGGGGCCGGGGACTCACGCCCGACGCCCCGGTGCTGCGGGGCAGCGCCCAGAATCCCGACGTGTTCTTCCAGGCCCGGGAGGCGTGCAACCCGTACTACGACGCCCTCCCCGGGATCGTGACCCAGGTGATGGACGACCTCGCCGCCCGCACCGGCCGCCGCTACGGGCTGGTGGACTACGTGGGCGCTCCCGACGCCGAGCGCGTCGTGGTCCTGATGGGCTCGGGGGTGGGAGCCGCCGAGGAGACGGTGGAGGCCCTGGTGGCCAGGGGCGAGCCCGTCGGGCTCCTCAAGGTGCGCCTGTACCGGCCCTTCCCCGCCGCCGCGCTGGTCCGGGCCCTCCCCCCCACCGTGCGCTCCGTCGCCGTCTTCGACCGGACCAAGGAGCCCGGCGCACCGGCCGAGCCGCTCCACCTCGACGTGGAGGCGGCCCTGACCGAGGCCATGGAGGCGGCCGAGGCGCCGTTCGCCCAGCGCCCCCGGGTCATCGGCGGGCGCTTCGGCCTGTCGTCCAAGGAGTTCACGCCCGCCATGGTCAAGGCCGTCTTCGACGAGCTCGCCGCCGAGCGGCCCAAGCGCCGCTTCACCGTGGGCATCACCGACGACGTGACGTGGCTCAGCCTGCCCGTCGACGACGGCTTCCGCCCCGAGCGGCCCATCGGCGAGGTGGCGGCCATGTTCTTCGGCCTGGGGGCCGACGGGACCGTGGGCGCCAACAAGAGCTCGGTCAAGATCATCGGCGAGCACACCGACCTCTTCGCCCAGGGCTACTTCGTCTACGACTCCAAGAAGTCGGGGTCGGTCACCGTCTCCCACCTGCGCTTCGGTCCCGAGCCCATCCGCTCCACCTACCTCGTCGAGGACGCCGACTTCGTCGCCTGCCACCAGTTCGGTCTGCTGGAGCGGATGAAGGTCCTGGAGTTCGCCCGCCACGGCGCCACGTTCCTGCTCAACAGCCCCTACCCCGCCACCCAGGTGTGGGACCGCCTCCCCCGGGAGGTCCAGGAGCAGATCGTGACCAAGCATCTCGACCTGTGGGTGGTCGACGCCTACCGGGTGGCGGCCGAGACCGGGATGGGCAACCGGATCAACACCGTCATGCAGCCGTGCTTCTTCCGGCTGGCCGGCGTCCTGCCGGCGGACGAGGCCATCACCCACATCAAGGCGTCGGTGGAGAAGGCTTACGGGAAGCGGGGCCGGACGGTGGTGGAGAGCAACTTCGCCGCCATCGACCGATCGCTGGAGGCCCTGGTCCGGGTCGACGTGCCGGCGGCGGTCACCGCCACCCGCTCCCGCCACGCCGTCGTGCCCCCCGACGCCCCGGAGTTCGTCCGCCGGGTCACGGCCACCATCATGGCCGGCGACGGTGACCGGCTGCCGGTCTCCGCCCTGCCCGTGGACGGGACGTTCCCCACCGGGACCACCCGCTACGAGAAGCGGGCCATCGCCACCGAGATCCCCATCTGGGATCCGGCCATCTGCACCGACTGCGCCAAATGCGCCGCCGTCTGCCCCCACGCCGCCATCCGCATGAAGGTCTACGACCCCGCCGCCCTCCACGACGCCCCCGCCACCTTCCTCACCAAGGACTTCCGCTCCAAGGACCTGCCCGGCCAGCGCCTGACCATCCAGGTCTCACCCGACGACTGCACCGGCTGCGGGGTGTGCGTCGACATCTGCCCGGCCAAGTCCAAGACCGAGGTGCGCCACAAGTCCATCAACATGGAGCCGATGGGGGCCCACCGGGACACCGAGCTGACCAACTGGGACTTCTTCCTAGAGATCCCCGAGCTCGACCGGGACCTCCTGCCCCACGATTCGGTGAAGGGTGCCCAGGCGCTGCAGCCGCTGTTCGAGTTCTCCGGCGCCTGCGCCGGCTGTGGCGAGACGCCCTACCTCAAGCTGGTGAGCCAGCTGTTCGGCGACCGGATCATGGTGGCCAACGCCACCGGCTGCTCGTCGATCTACGGCGGCAACCTGCCCACCACGCCGTGGACGGTGAACGCCGACGGGCGGGGACCGGCGTGGGCCAACTCGCTCTTCGAGGACAACGCCGAATTCGGGCTCGGGCTCCGGCTCGGGCTCGAGGCCGAGATGGACCTGGCACGCATCCTTCTCGGCCGAATCGCCGGCCAGGTCGGGCGCGACCTGGTCGGCGACATCCTCGCCGCCGACCAGAGCACCGAGGAGGGGATCCGCCGCCAGCGCCAGCGGGTCGAACGTCTCCAGGAGCGGTTGGTGGCGGTGGACGATCCCGACGCCACCCGCCTGGCCGGCGTGGCCGACGCCCTGGTGCGCAAGAGCGTATGGATCGTCGGCGGCGACGGCTGGGCCTACGACATCGGCTTCGGCGGGCTCGACCACGTGCTGTCGTCGGGCCGGGACGTCAACATCCTCATCCTCGACACGGAGGTGTACTCCAACACCGGCGGGCAGGCGTCCAAGGCCACGCCCCGAGGGGCGGTGGCCAAGTTCGCCGCCTCGGGCAAGGGGACGGGCAAGAAGGACATCGGCGCCATCGCCCGGGCCTACGGCAACGTCTACGTGGCCCAGATCGCCATGGGGGCCAACGACCTCCAGGCCACCAAGGCGCTCGTGGAGGCCGACGCCTGGCCGGGCCCGTCGCTGGTCATCGCCTACTCGACCTGCATCGCCCACGGCATCGACATGTCCAAGTCGATGAGCCACCAGAAGGACGCCGTGAAGAGCGGCTACTGGCCCCTCTACCGCTTCCGCCCCTCCGAGGTGGACGACGGGCACCCCTTCCAGCTCGACTGCAAGGCCCCGTCCATGCCGCTGCGGGACTTCGCCGCCGAGGAGGCCCGCTTCGCCATCCTGGCCCGGACCCATCCCGATCGGGCCGAGGAGCTCCTCCGGCTGGCCCAGGCCGACGTGGACGAGCGCTGGCGCTACTACGAGCAGATGGCGGGCATGGCCCGCACCATCCCCCACGTGTCCGCCAACGGCGGCCATGACGGTTCCGACCATGGCTCCGACACCAGCGAGGAGGCCGACGCCTGATGGACCTGACCACGCGCTACCTCGGACTCGAGCTGGCCTCTCCCGTCGTCGCCTCGGCCGGACCGGCCACCGGCGACCCCCACACCGCCCGGCGGATCGTGGAGGCGGGGGCCTCGGCCGTGGTGCTGCCCTCGCTCTTCGAGGAGGAGATCGTCCACGAGGAGGTCGAGCTCCACCGGGCCCTCGAGGCGGGGACGGGCCACTTCGCCGAGGCGCTCGACTACTTCCCCGCCGTGGATCGCTTCGAGTCGGTGGCCGACCGCTACCTGGCGCTGGTGGAGCACACCAGGGCGACCGTCCCCGTCCCCGTGGTGGCCAGCCTCAACGGCACCACCATGGGCGGCTGGGTCCGCTGCGCCCGCCTCATCGAGGCCGCCGGCGCGGACGCCCTCGAGCTCAACCTGTACCGGGTGGCCGCCGATCCGACCCGCAGCGCCGCCGACATGGAGGACGCCGACCTCGCCCTGGTGGCCGGCGTGCGCGCCGCCGTGTCGATCCCCCTCGCCGTCAAGCTCAGCCCCTACTACACGGCGCTGGCCCACTTCGCCGGCCGCCTGGTCGACGCCGGCGCCGCCGGCATCGTGCTCTTCAACCGCTTCTACCAGCCCGACCTCGACACGGACACGCTCGACGTGGTGCCCAAGGTCGACCTCAGCCAGCCCTGGGAGCTGCGCCTCCCGCTGCGCTGGCTGGCCATCCTGCACCCCCTCCTCGCCGGCCGGGCGTCCCTGGCCGCCACCACCGGCATCCACTCCGGCACCGACGTGGCCAAGGCCCTGCTGGTGGGGGCGGACGTGGCCATGATGACCTCGGCCCTGCTCCGAAACGGCCCCGGGCACGTGCGCACCGTCACCGAGCAGCTGTGCGTGTGGATGGAGGAGCACGACTACGAGTCGGTGGACCAGCTGCGGGGCAGCGTGAGCCACGCCACCACCGACGATCCGTCCGCCTTCGAGCGGGCCAACTACCGGCGCACGCTGCACTCCTGGGCCCCGCCGGCCCGGGTGCTCTCAGGATGACGGGGCGAAGCGGCGTTTGGCGGCTTCGTTGAGCAGCACGTACAAGACGGTGAGCCCGGCCAGGGCGGCCAGGATGCGGGTCGGGAGGGCCACCAGGCCGAGCGGCCCGGCGGCCGGGGTATAGGGCAGGGCGACGGTGACGAGGGCCACGGCCACGCTGGCCACGACCAGAGGCCACGCGGGGCGGCTCCGCCACGCCGGGCGGGAGGTGCGCAGCACGAGCATGACGGCGAGCTCGGTCGCCGTGGACTCGAGGAACCACCCGCTGCGGAAGGTGGTGGCTCCGGCGTTGAAGGCGGCTCGGAGCACGACGAAGGTGAGGATGTCGAAGGCCGAGCTGAGCAGGCCGAAGACCACCATGAAGTTGCGGATGGAACGGATGTCCCAGGAGCAGGGACGCTCGACCTGCTCCGGGTCAACGGAATCGGCGGCGATGGTGGTCCCGGGCACGTCGGAGAGGAAGTTGAGGAGGAGGATCTGGCGGGGCAGGAGGGGCAGGAAGGGGAGGAAGGCGGCGGCCGCGGCCATGCTCAGCATGTTCCCGAAGTTGGCGCTGGTCGTCACGCGCACGTACTTGAGCGTGTTGGAGAAGGTCTGGCGGCCGAGCCGCACACCGTCGCTCACCACCCCCAGGCTCTTGTCGAGCAGGACGACGGCGGCGGACTCCTTGGCGACGTCGGCGGCACTGTCGACGGAGATCCCGACGTCAGCGGCGTGGAGGGCAGCAGCGTCGTTGATGCCGTCGCCGAGAAACCCGACGACGTCGCCGCGGGCCCGGAAGGCGCGCACCAGGCGTTCCTTGTGGAGCGGTTCGACTTCGGCGAAGACGGCCGTCCCGCCGGCCCGGGCGGCCAGCTCGGCGTCGTC